>CAYNXB010000014.1:0-44153 GCA_964401045.1 uncultured Sphingomonadaceae bacterium
GACAAGATCACGCCGGGCATGCTGATGGCCGCGATGCGGATCAACATCCCGGTGGTGTTCGTCTCCGGCGGACCGATGGAAGCGGGCAAGGTCGTGCTCAAGGGCAAGGAAGTCGCGCTCGACCTGGTCGATGCGATGGTCGCCGCGGCAGACGAGCACATGACTGACGAGGAAGTCGCCACCATTGAGCGTTCGGCGTGCCCGACCTGCGGATCGTGTTCGGGCATGTTCACCGCGAACTCGATGAATTGCCTGACCGAAGCGCTCGGCCTCGCGCTGCCCGGCAACGGCTCGCAGCTCGCCACGCATTCGGATCGCAAGCAGCTGTTCGAGCGGGCCGGACGCCTCGTCGTGACGCTGGCGCGCCGCTATTACGAGGAAGATGACGAGAGCGTGCTGCCGCGCTCGATCGCCAGCTTCCACGCGTTCGAGAACGCGATGAGCCTCGATATCGCCATGGGTGGATCGACCAACACCGTGCTTCACCTGCTCGCCGCCGCGCATGAGGCCGGCGTCGATTTCACGATGGAGGACATCGACCGCCTGAGCCGCCATGTTCCCGTGCTATGCAAGGTCTCGCCAGCGACGGCCAACGTGCACGTGGAGGATGTTCATCGCGCGGGCGGGATCATGTCAATCCTCGGCGAGCTGGACAGGGCGGGCCTGCTCAAGACCGCGCTGCCTACGGTGCACAGCCCGACGCTCGCCGACGCGCTCGAGGATTGGGACGTGGTCCGTACGGGCAACAAGAAGGTTCACGAATTCTACGCCGCGGCCCCGGGCGGGGTGCCCACGCAAGTCGCCTTCAGCCAGAGCCGCCGGTGGGAGACGCTGGACCTCGACCGTGAGGCGGGCGTGATTCGCTCCGCCGAGCATGCCTTCAGCAAGGACGGCGGGCTCGCGGTGCTCTCGGGCAACATCGCGCTCGACGGCTGCATCGTGAAGACCGCCAGCGTTGACGAGAGCATCTTGAAGTTCACCGGCCCGGCAAAGGTGTTCGAGAGCCAGGACGCGGCCGTGACCGGGATTCTCACCGGACAAGTGGTCGAGGGCGACGTGGTGGTGATCCGCTACGAAGGCCCCAAGGGCGGTCCGGGCATGCAGGAAATGCTCTATCCGACGAGCTACCTCAAATCGAAGGGCCTCGGGAAGGCTTGCGCGCTGATCACCGACGGGCGCTTCTCGGGCGGCAGTTCGGGCCTTTCGATCGGCCATATCTCGCCCGAAGCGGCGGAGGGCGGCGCGATCGGCCTGATCGAAGAGGGCGATATGATCGAGATCGACATTCCCAACCGGTCGCTCAACGTCGCGGTATCGGACGCGGAGCTCGCCCGGCGGCGGGAGGCGATGGGCACCGGAAGGTGGCAGCCGGCCGCGCCCCGCCCACGCATGGTTTCCGAAGCGCTCAGGGCCTATGCCGCGCTGACAACCAGCGCCTCCCGTGGCGCGGTGCGCGATGTGAGCCAGGTCGAGGGCAAGCGTTGAGAACGCTGCTCGGCTGCGGTCTGCTGCTGCTTGCTGCCTGCCAGGCGCGCGAGGAGCCGGAGCAGCCGGGAACGGAAAATGCCCAGAAGGTCGCTGGAGACATGATCGAATGCGCACTCGATGGCGCGGCCGAGTTCAAGCGCGCGTGCGCGGTCGAGAAGGGTGAGGTAGACGGCGCCCGGGTTCTGACCGTGCGCCATCCGGACGGCGGATTCCGCCGCTTCGATGTGCTGACCGATGGGCACGGCGTCGCGGTGGCCGATGGCGCCGACGAGGCGAAACTGACGGTCGAGGGCGATACCCTCGCCGTCACAGTCGACAACGACCGCTACCGTTTTCCGGTTACTCTCAAGAGTGATGACCCTGCAAAATGAAATCCTGACCGCGGCGCAGATGCGCGCGGCGGAAGACGCAGCGGTCGCTCGCGGCATCAGCGTCGGGGAGCTGATGCAACGCGCTGGCGAGGGCGCCGCCGATTGGGTCTGGCGCATCTCCGCCGGCCACCCGGTGACCGTGCTGTGCGGCCCCGGCAACAACGGCGGCGACGGTTATGTGCTGGCTGAGGCGATCCGGCGTCGCGGTGGCGCGGTGCGGGTCGTTGCGGCGATGGAGCCGGCGACCGATGCGGCAAAGGCTGCGCGAGCGGCATACCGGGGCGAGATCGCGGGGCCGGAAGGCTGCCAAGGCGCGGTACTCGTCGATTGCCTGTTCGGGACCGGGTTGTCGCGGCCCCTGGCGGCCGGGTTGGTCGCGCTGTTGGCTGATCTTGCCAAGGCGCATCATCACGCCGTGGCGGTCGATCTGCCGAGCGGCGTCGCCACGGACACCGGCGAGGTTCTGCAACCGGGCCTGCCGCGCTTCGATGCGACGCTCGCGCTGGGGGCGTGGAAGCCGGCGCACTGGCTGATGCCGGCGATGGCCCTGATGGGCGAACGGCGGCTAGTGGAGATCGGCATCGGTCCGACATCGCGCGACGCGATGCTGCTGGAGCGGCCGAGGCTCGCCGCGCCGAGGCGAGATGCACACAAATACACCCGCGGCTTGGTGCTGGTGATCGCCGGCAAGCTCCCCGGCGCGTCGCTGATGGCCTGCGAAGGGGCGATGCGCGCCGGCGCGGGCGCGGTGCGGCTGGCGGGCACGTTGCCGCCCAGCCTGCCGCCCGACGTGATCGTTCGGGGCGAGCCGCTGGCGGTGCAACTGGCGGATGAGCGCACCGGCGCGGTGCTCGTCGGGCCGGGGCTGGGCACCGGCGATGATGCCCGGCAATGCCTCGGCGAAGTGCTCGGCGCGGGCCGTGCCACGGTGATCGACGCGGATGCGTTGACCTTGCTCGACCCGCAGGTTCTCAAGGGCAACGGCGCACCGCGTATCCTTACGCCGCACGATGGCGAAATGTCACGATTACTCAATAGTTTCAACCTTGAAGATGACATCAAGCCTCAACGTGCGGCTGCGTTGGCGAAGGCGGCGAGGTCGGTCGTGATCGCCAAGGGCCCCGACACCGTGATCGCCGCGCCCGACGGGCGGCTGGCTTATGCCCCGTCGTCGACCTCCTGGCTTTCGGTCGCGGGCACTGGCGACGTACTCGCGGGGATCGCCGCCAGCCGGCTGGCCGCGACCGGCGATCCGTTCCGCGCGGCGTGCGAGGGGGTGTGGCTCCATGGGGAGGCGGCTCGCCTCGCGGGCCCGGCATTTCTCGCTTCGGACCTTGCGGCGCGGGTTTCCGCCGCCGTTGCCGCCGCGCTGTGACAGGCGAGATCATCCGGGTCGCCGCCAAGGGAGACGGCATCACCGCCGATGGCCGCCACGTGGCGTTCGCCGCGCCGGGGGACATGGTGCGCGACGACGGCAGCCTCGAACCGGGCCCGCACCATGCGACGCCGCCATGCCGTCACTTCGGCACCTGCGGGGGTTGCCAGTTGCAGCACCTCGACGAGGCCTCGCTCACGCAGTTCGTGCACGACCGGGTGGTCCATGCCGCCGAGGGGCAGGGTCTCGCGCCCGAGCGGATCGTTGAGCCGCACCTTTCCCCGCCCAACACCCGCCGCCGCGCAACCCTGCATGCGATCAACGGCGGTGGAAGGCCGCTGATCGGGTTCCGCGAGGCCGGTTCGCACCGCGTGGTCGACATGAAGGAGAACTTCATCCTCGCACCCGAGCTGATCGCGCTGCTGGCGCCGCTGCGTGCGCTGCTGACCGGGCGGAAGGATCGCTACGCTGCGGATATCGAGCTGACGCTCGCCGACCAGGGTGTCGATTGCGGCCTGAAGGGCGTGGCGTTCGCAGGTTTCGAGGCGATGGAGGCGCTCAACGATTTCGCGCGCGACAACCGTCTCGCCCGGCTGACGCTCGATCTCGGCTATGGCGCAGAGGCGGTTTGGGAGCCCGAGCCGGTGACGGTGACGCTCGGCGGCGTTGCGGTGCCGTTTCCCTCGGGCGCGTTCCTCCAGGCGACCCCCGACGGCGAAGCGGCGCTGGTCTCGGCGGCGCGTGAGTGGGTCGGCGGGGCGGCGCAGGTCGCGGACCTTTTCGCCGGGCTCGGCACGTTTGGTTTCGCGCTGGCGGCGCAGGGTGTCAAAATCACCGCCTACGAGGCCGCGCGCGGCGCGGTGCTGGCGGTCAAAGGCGCAGCAGGGCGAGAACGCGCGCCGGTCGAGGCCGTTCACCGCGACTTGTTCCGCAATCCGCTGCAGCCGGACGAACTGGCCCGGTTCGATGCGGTGGTGCTCGATCCGCCGCGCGCCGGCGCCCGCGAGCAGGTCGTCGCGCTGGCGCAGTCTGCGGTGCCCAAGATCGCCTACATCAGCTGCAACCCGTCGAGCTGGGCACGCGATGCGAAGACGCTCGTTGAATCTGGCTACCGCCTGGCCGAACTGCGCCCGGTCGGCCAGTTTCGCTGGTCGACCCACGTGGAGCTGGCGAGCCTGTTTATTCGCTGAGGGCGTCGAGCAACTGCGCCAACAGCCATTCGCGGGCGTCGGCTTCGGCGAAGGCATGGTTCGCGCCCTCGCAGCGCCGGATGCGCGCGTCGCCGGCTTTCCAGGCAGCGAGGAACGCCTGCCCGGTGCGGTCGCGCCCGGCGATCAGGATGCGGACCGGGCCGGTAAAGCGCGCGAGGCCTTGCCCGATCTCCCCCGCAAGGTTCGTGGGCGCGGAGCGCTTCGCCGATTGGGCCAATCCGCCAACCAGCTTCGTCAACGAGACCTTGCCGGTGAGCAGCCGGAGCAGTTCGCGCGGGTTCCTGAGCTTGGCCATGTAGCGCGCGCGGATCGCGGCGGGCGGCGGCGCGGCGTTGTCGTCGCTGTCGAAGGTCCACGGGTTGGCGAGGACCAGCCCGTCGCATCCCGCGCCTTCCGCGAGCATCAGCGCGCTGGCTGCGTCGCAATTGCCGAACGCAACCACGCGGGCGACGTGCGGCGCCTCGCGCCGGAATGCGGCGAGCGCGGCCGCGATATCGGGCGCGCTGTTGCGGAAGCCGGCATCGGCGCCGCTGCTGTCGCCAATCCCGCGGCGATCGTAGCGCAGCACCGGGTGGCCGCGCGCTGCAAGCCGCGCGGCGAGTTGCGCCTGGCCGGAAAAGGCGCCCGAGCGGATCTCGCTGCCGCCCGACACCAGCAGCAGGCCGGTGGCGCCGGGTGCGTCGTCCAGCGTGCCCACGAGCGTGTCCAGCCCGCATCCGAACGTCAGGTGCCGCCGGCTCATATCCGCAGCCCCATCGCGGCGATCGCCGCCAGCGCATCGGCCTGCTTCGCATCGAAGCCCGGCTCTGCGCGCAGCCACAGGCCGCTGCCGCCGACGTCGCCCTGGGCGATGTCGGTGAGATTGGTTGAGGGCTCGGCGCTTTCCAACTCCCCGATCAGCGCTGCACCGATGTGGTAACCGGCCAGCTCCAGGCCATGCTCCCGGCCCTTTTCGAGCAGCTCGTCCGAAGTCTCGTCGGTGCCTGCCTCACGCGAGGCAATCACGCGGGCGCGGAGCATTGCCCGCAGCACGCTCGATCCAGCTTGCGCCGCGTAGCGCCAGCCGGGCAACTCCGGCGCCATCAGCGCCCCCGCGCGCACCGTCAGCACATGGGTCGCGCCGAAATGCTCACCGACCGCCACGGCCGCGGCGCGCCAGCCAGCCAGCGTCTGCGTTGCGAGCGGCGCGAGGCTTTCGTTGCAGCCCGGCAAATCGGGCAGGAAGGAATCGATCCCTGCACCGTCGAGCCGCCGCATGACTTCGGCGAGCAGGTGGCGGGTCTTGTTGGCCTCGTCGAACAGCGGCGGCAGGATCAGCAGCCGCGCCGCCCGCGAACGATCGAACGCGAGGACGTATTCGTCGCCCTCGGGGCCGGGCCAGGTGGCGATCACGCCTCCATTCAGCCCTGCAGCTTGGCCTCGCAGAAGGCCAGCAGCGCGCCGTAGGTCTCGAGCATTTCGCCGTCGACCTCGTCGTCGTCGATAACGATCCCGAGCCGGTCCTCGATCTCGGTCAGCAGGCCGGCGACGGCCATTGAATCGAGCTCGGGCAAATGGCCGAACAGGCCGGTGTCGCGATCGAAATCGGCCACGCGGTCCCGCGACAGGCCAAGGACGTCGGAGAGGACCCCGCGCAAGGTTGCGTCGGTTCCGGAAAGTTCGCTGGCGGACATCTCGTTCATCGCTGCCGCACCTATCCGCCGCGTTTGCCTGAGGCAAGCTGGCGCAGGCGCGCCCTCACCAGCGCGGGCCAGGTGCGCGGGTTGCGCGGATCGAGCGCGGTGAGGCGATAGCGTGGACGCACCGCCTCCATCCAGTCGCGCTTGTAGCCGTCGTCGCCGGTGCCAAAATCGACCAGTGTAACGCGGTCGCGGCCGATCGTGTGCTCCATCAGCGCAGCGGTGAGTACCGTCCCGGCCGAGAGTGGCTTGGCTTCCTCGAGGTGCGCGAGCTTGTGGATGTAGGCGACGCCGTTCTCGACCGTCCATAGCTGCGCCGCGACGGGATCGCCCTGATGCCGCGCGATGCCGAGGCGTAGCCGCCCGGCTGCGCCTTCCTGCTCGGCGAATGCCCGCAGCATGGCGGGCGCGCCTTCCTCGGGTTTCCAGCTATTCTCGTAGATCGTTTCGTAGCTTTGCCATACAGAGGGCTCGAAATACGTCAGAATTTCAGTTTCGACGTGCTTGGTCTTGCGTTTGAGCGTGGTCCGTAGCTGGCCGGGCCGTCCGGCGAGGTATTCGGCATAGGAGCGTCCTTCGACCGGCAGCACATGGTTGTTGTCGCAATGTTCGAGAATTGTTGCCCAACCTACTGCACAAAAAGCTTTTTGCATGGCGGTCGCGCTGCCGTCCTCGTCCGGCAACGCCGATAGGGTCACACGCCCGCTGCGGCCCTTGAGATCGCGGGCAAGCGCTTCAAGCAACGCCGGCTCCCGGGCGCTTGCCAGCGGCCGCCAGGTGAAGCTGTACCAGTTGGCCAACGGCTCCAGCGAGCCGTTCTCGCGCATCAGCGGGAGGGCTACGAACTCCGCGTCATTGCGCGCCAGCGCCACCAGCGGTGTCTTGCCGCCAACCTGCTCGAGCAGCGCAAACCAATCGAATCGGTCGAACGGGCCGCAATCCGCGTTGTCCCTCAGTCCGAGGGCTTGCAGATCGTTAACCGTGTCGTGATAGCTGACCGAGACCACCCGCCCTTATCCCTTCCCGGAGCATCATGTCCGCCGAGCCCGATCCGCAGCCCCGGCCGCTCGACCATCTCGCCGAACGCGGCGCAGCCGATGCGCCGGCGCTGATTCTGCGCGACCGCGTCCTTGCCTACAAGGACTTAAGATCGCGTGTTGCGCTGCTCGCCGGCTGGCTGCGCGCGCAGATGGACGAGCCCGGCGCGCGAGTGGCGAGCTGGGCGGCGAAAGGCGAGCTAACCTGCCTGTTGCCGCTGGCCGCAGCGCGCGCGGGCATTGTTCACGTGCCGATCAATCCGCTGCTCAAGCGCACGCAAGTCGCGCACATTCTCGAAGATAGCGGTGCCCGGATGCTGCTCGGGACGCAAGCGCGGCTGCGCACGCTCGAGCCGGAGGACGTGCCGTTGAAATGCGTGCTCGTGGAAGAAGCGGCCGCGTGGCGGGGAGCAGAATTCGAAGCTACCGCGCTGCCGCCTTCGAGCGCCGACCCTGACGCGCTGTGCGCGATCCTCTACACCAGCGGGTCGACCGGCCTGCCCAAGGGCGTGATGCTCAGCCATGCCAACCTGTGGCTGGGGGCCGTCAGCGTCGCGCACTATCTCAAGCTGGCGGCGGACGATGTCGTGCTCGCGGTGCTGCCGCTCTCTTTCGACTATGGGCA
Source organism: uncultured Sphingomonadaceae bacterium (assembly GCA_964401045.1). Taxonomy (GTDB): domain Bacteria; phylum Pseudomonadota; class Alphaproteobacteria; order Sphingomonadales; family Sphingomonadaceae; genus CAYNXB01. Next base: position 7,787 of record CAYNXB010000014.1, read on the forward strand.
GAACCAGTTGCTCAGCGCCTGGTATGCGGGCGCGAGCGCGACGCCGCTCGATTACCTGACGCCGCGCGACGTCATCAAAGCCTGCGCGAAACACCACGTGACCACGCTCGCCGCGGTGCCGCCGCTGTGGCTGCAACTGGTCGAGCAGGAGTGGCCTCCCGAAGCAGTCGCCGCGATGCGGCGGATGACCAACAGCGGCGGGGCGCTCACGCTGGATCTGGTGCGCAAGCTGCGCATGCGGTTCCCCAAGGCCGACCTCTACCCGATGTACGGGCTGACCGAGGCGTTCCGTTCGACCTACCTCGATCCTGCGCTGGTCGATTCACACCCGACCTCGATGGGCTGCGCGATCCCGTTTGCCGAAGTCATGGTCATTAATGACGATGGGCGCGAGGCAAGTCCCGGCGAGGAGGGCGAACTGGTGCATGCGGGGCCGCTGGTGGCGCAAGGGTACTGGCACGACCAAGCGCGCACCGCCGAGCGGTTCAAGCCGGCGCCCGCGGGATCGGTCTACGGCGGGCCGGCGGTGTGGTCGGGCGATCGGGTGCGGCGCGATCCAGATGGGCTGCTGCATTTCCTCGGCCGGCGAGATGCGTTGATAAAAAGCGCCGGTAACCGTATCAGTCCGCAGGAAATTGAGGACGTGGCGATAGCGAGCGGAGTGGTCACCGAAGCCGTTGCGCTCGGGCTACCCGATCCGCAACTGGGGCAGAAAGTGGTGCTCGCCGTACGCGGGCACGATGAGCAGCCGACGGCGCTCGAAGATCACCTCAAGCGTACGCTGCCGACCTTCATGCAGCCGCGCGAGATTCGTTGGTTCGACGAGTTTCCGCTCAACCCCAACGGCAAGATCGACCGGATCGGCGTGCGCAAGGCCTTCACGGCATGAAGCCGCTCGGTCCGATCCCGCCGGGCTTCGGCACGATCGGCGGCGAACTGGCGATCGGCGGGCGCAGCGCTAGCACGCTGGTTGCCGAGGCGGGAGACACGCCGCTGTTCGTCTATGCCATGGACCGGGTGAAGCAGCGCGTGGCCGCCTTGCGCGCGGCGCTGCCGGATCGGGTGGCGATCCACTACGCGATCAAGGCCAATCCGTTCGCGCCGCTCCTGGCCGAGATGAAGGCGCTGGTCGACGGGTTCGATATCGCCTCGGGGGGCGAGCTGCGCTTCGTGCTCGACGTAGGGATCGATGCGGCTGCGGTCAGCTTCGCCGGGCCGGGCAAGCGCGACGACGAGCTCGAGGCGGCCATTGCCGCCGGCGCGACGCTCAATCTCGAATCCGAGGCCGAAGCGAAGCGCGCCCTCGCGATCGCGGAACGGCTCGGGAAGACCCCGCGCCTCGCGATCCGGGTCAATCCGCCGTTCGAGCTGCGCGGATCGGGGATGAAGATGGGCGGCGGGGCCAAGCCGTTCGGAATCGATGCAGAGCGCGTGCCGGCGCTGGCGCGGCGGATCATCGACGCCGGAGCCGAGTGGCGCGGCCTGCACATCTTTGCCGGCAGCCAGGCGCTCGACGCCGAGGCGATCGTCGAGGCGCAGGCCAACACGCTCGATCTCGCGGCGCGACTGGCGGACGAGATCGGCGCGCCGCTGCCGCACCTCAACATGGGCGGCGGGTTCGGCATTCCTTACTTCGACCGCGATCAGCCGCTCGAGGTGGGGCGCGTGGGCGAAGCGCTCGCGCAGCGAATGGACGCGTTGCCCGGCACCCAGCTTGCGCTCGAACTCGGCCGCTACCTCGTCGGCGAGGCGGGGGTCTACCTGACCCGCATCGTGGACCGGAAGGAGAGTCATGGCGCGGTGTTCCTCATCACCGACGGCGGCCTCCATCACCAGCTTGCAGCCTCGGGTAACTTCGGCACAGTGGTGCGGCGCAACTACCCGGTCGCTATCGCCACCCGGTTCGACGCGGAGCCTGAGGAACAGGCGAGCGTAGTGGGCTGCCTGTGCACTCCGCTCGACCGGCTGGCCGACGATGCCATGCTACCGCGCGCCGATGTCGGCGACCTCGTCGCGGTGTTCTGCGCCGGTGCTTACGGTGCCAGCGCCAGCCCGGCCGCGTTCCTCGGCCACGAACCGGCCCGCGAGTTGCTCGTTTAACGTCTGAAGGGGCGGATTTCCCATTTCGGGACGGTGCCGACAAACGGCGCCCGCGAGCCTCAACCCTAACGCAATGTTCACCTTTCTCGGCGAGAAGCTGCGCCGATCCGCATGGTCGGGTCGGCTTCGACGCATGCCGAGAAACCGGCCCAAAACAGTTACGCGAAGGACGCATGGAATGCTGCACGCCCGTTTCGCCCGCCTCCTTGCCGGCCCGGCGCTCGCCGCGCTCGCTCTCAGCGGTTGCGCCGGGGGCGGGGGCCAGCAGCTACCGCCCGCGAGCTTCGTGGCGATGCAGGAAGGGCCGGGCGAGGACTATGTCATCGGCCCGCTCGACGAGCTGACGATCTATGTCTGGCGCAACCCGGAACTCGGCGCGAGCGTGCAGGTCCGCCCCGACGGGCGCATCACCACGCCGCTGGTCACCGACATGCCCGCGGTGGGCAAGACGCCGTCGATGCTGCAGGAGGACATCCGCCTGCAGCTTTCGCAGTATATTACCGATCCGATCGTCTCGGTGATCGTGAACAAGTTCGCCGGCACGTTCAGCCAGCAGGTCCGCATCGTCGGCGCGACCGAGAAGCCGGCCTCCGTGCCGTACCGCGCCAACATGACCATCCTCGACGCGATGATCGCGGTCGGCGGCCTCAGCGAATTCGCCAGCGGCAATCGCGCCAAGCTGATCCGCTTCGACAAGACCGCCGGCAAGCAGAGCGAATTCGCGCTGCGGCTGGGCGACCTGCTCAAGAACGGCGACAGCAGGGCCAACGTCATGCTGATGCCTGGCGACGTCATCATCATTCCAGAGAGCCTGTTCTGAGAGCGGCGCCCGGGGCATGAACGAGATCGTCGAAGACCTGCGCGCGGCGCTGTGGTCGGTGTGGAACCGCCGCTGGCTCGCGCTCGCCGTCGCCTGGGGCCTGTGCGTCCTCGGCTGGCTGGCTGTGGCCATGTTCCCCAATTCCTACGAATCGCGCGCGCGCATCTTCGTCCAGCTCGATGACGCGCTGGCCGAGCAGATCGGCATCGGCGCCGGCGACCGCAAGCGCGACATAGAGCGCGTGACGCAGACACTGACCAGCGCGGTCAATCTCGAGAAGGTGATCCGCTCGACCGCCATCAGCCAGGAAGTCACCAGCGAACGGCAGATGGAAGTCGCGGTCGAAAAGCTGGGCGAGGACATCAAGGTCAAGAGCACGCAGGACAACCTGTTCGAGATCACCGCTTCCAGCGGCCGCGGCGATTTGTCCGATGCGGCGAACGCGCAGCTGGCGCAGGACATCGTGCAGAAGCTGATCGACATTTTCCGCGAGGACGATCTCGGCGGCAACAAGGGCGAGATGCGCGAGACGATCTCGTTCCTCGATACCCAGCTCGCCGCGCGCCAGAAGGATCTCGAGGCCGCCGAGCAGCGGCGCCTCGCTTTCGAGGCGCAGCACCCGGATCTCATCGGCGGCGCCGAGGCCATCACCCAACGGCTGGCCGCGACCCGCAGCGAGCTACGCAGCGTCGAGGCCGACCTGGCCGCCGCGCAAAGCTCGCTCGCAGGCATCGAAGGCCAGCTCGCGGGCACCCCGCGGGTCATCGCCGGTGGGGCCGGCGATGGCAGCGCTCGCGGCGCATTGGCGCAGGCGCAGTCGAACCTGATGGCGCTCAAGGCGCGCGGCCTGACCGACAACCATCCCGACGTGGTCGCCGCCAGCCAGCAGATCGAGGGGCTCAAGCGCCAGGTCGCCGCCGAAGGCGATCGCGGCGGCAGCAACAACCCCGCCTATTCCTCGCTCCAGGCCATCCGCGCCGAGCGGCAGGCCAACCTGCAGGCACTGCAGGCACGCTCCGCTGCGCTCAATTCGGAAATCATGTCGGTCACCGCCAGCCAGGCGATGGAGCCCGGGGTCGCCGCCGAAGCCCAACGCATCAGCCGCGACTACGACGTGCTCCGCAAGCAATACGACAAGCTGCTGCAGGACCGTGAGGAGCTACGCCTGCGCGGCCAGGTCGAGAATGAGCGCAGCGCGGTGAAGTTCGAAGTTCTCGATCCGCCGACCAGCCCACGCGTTCCGGCAGCGCCCAACCGGCCGCTGCTGCTCCTCGGCGTGTTGATCCTCGGCCTCGGCGCGGGCGGGGGCGCGGGGTTCGCCCTCACGCAATTGCGCGGCACGTTCGCCACCGCGACCCAGCTCGAGCGGGCGTTCGACCTGCCGGTGATCGGTACCGTCTCCCACACCTCGACCGAGGCCACGCGCGCGATCGCGGCGAAGAAGATGAAGCTGTTCATCATCGCCGCCGCGGCGCTCGCCGGACTGTTCCTGGTGCTGCTGGCGGCCGAGTTCGTCCAGCGCGGCTTGATCGGGTGAGGGGGCGCAAATGACCGAGCAAAGCAAGATCCCGATGCCGCCCAAGGCGAAACAGGGCGACTCACTGCTCGAGCGCGCGAGTGGCGCGTTCGCGCTCGACGCCTTCGCACCCGCGCCGGTGCCCAGGGATCTGGCACCGCCGCCGCTCAAGCGCGGCAAGATGGCGACGAAGCCGGATGCCTCCGCGCAGCCCGCGGTGGCGGCGCCTGTCGTGCCGGAACCGCCGGTCGCGTTCTCCGACCCGCCGCCTGCGGCGAAGGCAGAGCCCGCGCCGGTTCCGGCCGAACGGATGCGCTTCGATGCGCCGGTCCAGCAGGTCGATCGCCGCAAGCTCGCCGAGCAGGGCTTCATCGTACCCGAAGGCGCGGTCACCGCGCTGCTCGAGGAATTCCGCATCGTGAAGCGTGCCGTGCTCGAAGCCGCGCGCAAGTCCGACAAGGCCCAGCGGGTGCTGGTGTGCTCACCGCTGCCGGGCGAGGGCAAGACCTTCTGCGCCACCAACCTCGCGCTCGCCATGGCCGCCGAGAAGGATAGCGAAGTGCTGCTGGTCGATGCCGATTTCGCCAAGCCTTCGGTGCTCTCGGTGCTCGGCCTCACCGGCGGCTCGAATGGCCTGATGGATGCGCTGGCCGATCCGTCGGTCCACATCGAGGACTGCGTGATCAAGACCGACATCGCCGGGCTCTATGTGCTCCCGGCCGGTGCTTCGACCACCTCGGACAGCGAATACCTGACCAGCCGCCGCACCGGCGAAGTGCTCGACCGTCTCACGCAGGGCGCACCGAACCGGATGGTGATCTTCGATTCTCCGCCCGCGCTGGCGGCCTCGCCTGCCGCCGAACTGGCCAAGCACGTTGGCCAGGCCGTGTTGGTGTCGCGTGCCGACATCACCGGCCGCAGCGCGATGGAAGATGCGCTGCAGCTGCTCGGCTCGTGCCGGGACATCAAGCTGCTGCTCAATGACGCACGTTTCAGCCCCAGCGGTCGCCGCTTCGGGGCCTACTACGGTTACGGGGGTTAAATCATGTCCACCAGGCTCAACCAGTTCGCTTTCGCGACCATGGCGGCGCTTGCCGCGCTGGCCGTGCCGGCGACGGCAGCGGCGCAGGACGGCGACGAACGCCAGGCGCCCCGCGCGCACCATTCGGAAATAACGCCCTATATCGAGGCGTCGCAGATCGTTTACGCCGAGCTCGATCCGGGTAGTGACGTCGTCACCTACAGTCAGCTCGCCGTCGGCGTCGATGCTTCGATCACCGGGCGCAACAGCGCCGCGGCGGTATCGCTTCGCTACGAGCGCGAGATCGGCATCAGCGACAACGCCCCCGATGGCGACACTATCAGCGGCATCGCACGCGCATCGCTCGGCATCGTGCCGCGCACGCTTTCGCTCGAAGCCGGCGCGCTCGCCACGCGCGCCTCGATCGAGGGCAACGGCGGCACCGTCCTTGGCCCGCTCGCTCGTGGCGACGGTTCGGGCCAGATCTATTCGGCCTACGTCGGGCCTTCGATCCACACGCAGACCGGCCCGGTTACGGTCGAGGGCCATTACCGCCTCGGCTATACCAAGGTCGAGGAAGCCGATGACGTGGTCACCGGCCCCGGCGCGGACCCGGTCGATGTGTTCGATTCAAGCACGGTCCACGCGGCCCAGTTGCGCGTCGGGACAAAGGCTCGTGAGGTGCTCCCGGTCGGCCTTGCTGCCACTGGCGGCTGGTATCAGGAAAATATCTCGAATCTCGATCAGCGGGTGAAGGACCGTTACGTGCGCGGCGACGTGGCCGTTCCGGTGGGCCGCGACCTGCAACTGGTCGGCGGCGCGGGCTACGAGGACGTCGAAGTTTCCTCGCGCGATGTGCTGCGCGACGGCGGCGGCGTGCCGGTGATCGGCGACGACGGGCGCTATGTCACCGACAAGAGCAGTCCGCGCCGGATCGCCTACGAAACCTCGGGCCTGATCTGGGACGCGGGTGTGATGTGGCGGCCGAGCCGCCGCACCTCGCTCGAGGCGCATGTTGGCAAGCGTTATGATTCAACGTCTTACTACGGCACTTTCGCATGGGCGCCGAACAGCCGCAGCAGTCTGAACGTGGCCGTCTATGACGGGATCGCCGGCTTCGGCGGGCAGATGACCAACGTGCTCGCAGACCTCCCCGCCGAGTTCCAGGCGCTCCGCAACCCGATCTCGGGTGACATCACCGGGTGCGTCCAGGGGGCCGAGGGCGGCAGCAACTGCTTCGCCGGTGCGTTCGGATCGATCCGTTCGTCGGTGTTCCGTTCGCGCGGGGTGATGGCGAGCTATGGGGTCGATTTCGGCCGCACCAGCCTGTCGTTCGGCGCGGGCTACGACCGGCGCAAATTCATCGGCGCGGCGGGCACGATCCTCGAGCAGGCGAACGGCCTGGCCGACGAGAACTTCTGGCTCGCCGCCAATCTCGACCGCCAGATCGACGCCCGGTCGAGCGTGTCGTTCAACGCCTACGCCAACTGGTTCGAAAGTGGATTCGACGATGCTGGCAGCTCGACGGGCTACGGGGCAAGCGCCGCATACTACCGCAACATCGCAGGCGGCCTGAACGGCACCGTCGCCGTCAGCCTCGACGGCATCACCCGCGATTCGCTCGACGATGAAAGCCAGCTCGGCGCCTCGGCGCTGGTTGGCCTGCGGTATTCGTTCGGCTCTGGTGGAAGGAACTGAGAATGTTCGAGGAATTTTACGGGTTCAGCGGCAAGCCCTTCCAGCTCACGCCGGACGCTGCGTTTTTCTATCCGAGCGGGACGCACCGCAAGGCGCTGTCCTATCTCGGCTACGGCCTCGCGCAGGGGGAAGGCTTCATCGTCATCACCGGCGAGGTAGGCGCGGGCAAATCGACGCTGGTCGCGCACCTCGTCTCGACGGTCGATCCCGAGCGGATGACCGTGGGCCAGGTGGTCACCAGCAACCTGGATGGCGAGCAGATCGTCCACGTCGTCGCGCAGAGCTTCGGGCTCGAGATCGAAGGGCACGACAAGGCCAGTGCGCTCGGCGCGATCGAAGCGTTCCTGCATGACGAGGCGCGCGCCGGCCGCCGCTGCCTGCTGATCGTCGACGAATCGCAGAACCTCTCGGTCTCCGCGCTCGAGGAGCTGCGGATGCTGTCGAATTTCCAGCTCGGCAGCCATCCGCTGCTGCAGACGCTGCTGCTTGGCCAGCCCGAGTTCCGCGGTACGCTGCAGGGAAGCCCGGACCTGGAGCAGCTTCGCCAGCGTGTGATCGCCCAGCACCACCTCGAAGCCATCCAGCGCGACGAGGTCGAGCCTTATGTGCTCCACCGCCTGCGCCAGGTCGGCTGGAGCGGCGATCCGGCGTTCGAGCCGGAGCTGTTCGGAACGATCCACGATGCGACGGGCGGCATTCCGCGGCGCATCAACCAGGTTGCGACGCGGCTGCTACTGCTCGGCGCGGTCGAGCAGCAGCACGCGCTCGACGGCGCGATGCTGGACGCGGTGATGGCCGAGATCGGTAGCGATAGCGCCGCGGATACGACGGATGACGCCGAAACGGTTGAATTCGAACCCGTCGCCGAGGAACCGGCGCGGGCGTTCGAACAGCCGGTGGCCGCTTCGGAGGCTAAGCCCGAAGCAGAGGCCGAGCGCGAGCCTGAACCCGAGCCCCAGCCGCAGCCGGCCGGTGTCGATCCCGAACTCCTCGACGAATTGCTCGCGGAGCGCGATGCGCAGATCGCGGAGCTGCAGCAGGCGGTGGTCGAGCTCGCCGGCGCGCAGGACGACAAGGTCGCCCGGGCGATGGCGCCCGAGATTGCTGCGCTGCAGGAACGTCTCGCCACGATCGAAGCCCAGATGCTCGAGCAGGAGCGCACCATGCGCCACACGCTGACGATGCTCATCGAATGGGTCGAAGGCGAGATGGAGCACCCGCAAGCCGCCTGAGGAGTGACCTGTGGGGCACATGCCGGACAACAAGACCGCCGAGCTGCCCCCAATCGTCAACGGGCTCTCGGTCGATGTCGAGGACTGGTTCCAGGTCGGCGCGTTCGAGGAAGTGATCGAGCGCGGCAGCTGGGATAGCCTGGTCGACCGCGTTGAGCGCAACGTCGAGGAAATCCTCACGCTGTTCGACGATGCTCAGGTCAAGGCGACCTTCTTCACCCTCGGCTGGGTCGCGCAGCGCCACGCCGCGCTGATCCGCCGCATCGCGGAACAGGGGCACGAAATCGCCAGCCACGGATGGGACCACGCGCGCGTGCATACGCTCGATCGCGCGGGTTTCGCGCACGACATCCGCAAGGCGCGCGCCGCGATCGAGGATGCCGCCGGGGTGGCCGTCACCGGCTATCGCGCGCCGAGTTTCTCGATCGATCACCGCACGCCGTGGGCCTACATGGAACTGACCGAACAAGGTTATGCCTATTCGTCGAGCGTCGCCCCGATCGCGCACGATCACTACGGCTGGCGCGATGCACCGCGCTTCGCGTTCAAGCCACTGCCGTGGGCCGACCTGATCGAGATTCCGGTCACTACTGCCGAGTTCGCCGGACGGCGGCTCGCGGCGGGCGGTGGCGGGTTCTTTCGCGTGCTGCCTTACGCCTTCAGCCGCTGGGCGATCCGTCAGGTCAACCGGCGTGAGGGTCGCCCGGCGGTGTTCTATTTCCATCCCTGGGAAATCGACCCCGGCCAGCCACGCGTTGCCGGGGCGCCGCTCAAGTCGAAGCTGCGCCACTACACCAACCTCGAAGGCATGGCGCCCAAGCTGCGCCAGCTGATCCACGAATTCGCCTGGGGACGGATGGATCTGCTGGCCCACCGTGAGGCGATGCGCGTGGAAAGCGAAGCCGCGTGAACGCGCCGTTCGCTCTCGCCGGCGAATACGTGCGCGAAGCCGACTTGCGTCAGCCGGATGAGGCGGCGCGGATCGAAGGCTTCGTGGCGGAGATGCACGGAACGCTGTTTCAGCGCCCGGCGTGGCTGTGCGCCGTGCAGCGCGGAACGGGCCAGGGCGCGATCGGGCTTGTCGCGGAGAAGCGCGGGCAGATGACCGGCTGGCTACCGCTTTCCGAAGTGCATTCGCCGGTGTTCGGCCGGGCTCTGGTGTCGAGCGGGTTCGCCGTCGGCGGCGGGGTTCTGGCGGAGAGCAACTGCACCGCGCTGGCGCTGACTGGCGCGGCGCAGGAACTGGCGCTGCGGCGGTCGTGCGCGAGCGTCGAGCTGCGCGGCGGTGTCGTGCCCGCGCACTGGGCGGTCCGCAGCGACAGCCATTGCGGCTTCGTGGCTTCGCTCGCCCGGGATGACGAAGCGCAACTCAGCGCGATCCCGCGCAAGCAACGCGCCGAAGTGCGCAAGAGCCTCGACAGCGAGCTGACCGTTGCGGCTGGACGCGACGAAGCCGAACGTGCCGCGCATTACGCGGTCTATGCCGAGAGCGTGCGCAACCTCGGCACGCCGGTGTTCCCGCGCGCGCTGTTCGACGCCGCGCTCGATGCGCTCGACGGGGATATTCTCACCGTACGCCATCGCGGCAAGCCCGTGGCGAGCGTGCTGTCGTTCTACCACGACGGCGCTGTCATGCCCTATTGGGGCGGCGGCACTTACGAAGCACGTTCCTTGCGCGCCAACGAGCGGATGTATTTCGAGCTGATGCTGCACGCGCGCCGCCGCGGTTGCGAGACGTTCGATTTCGGCCGCTCGAAGACCGGTAGCGGGCCATACAACTACAAGAAGAACTGGGGCTTTGAGCCCGAGCCTTTGACCTATGCGAGTTGGACCGCGTCCGGTGCCGCCGCGCGTGACGCGGATCCGACCAGCGCTCGCCATGCTCCGCGGATTGCGTTGTGGAAGCGCCTGCCGCTGCCGCTGGCGAATGCGCTCGGCCCGTACATCGCGCGAGGGCTGGGATGACCGAGATCCTGTTCCTCGCGCACCGCGTACCGTTCCCACCTGACCGCGGCGACAAGATCCGGTCGCACCATGTGCTCAAGCGGCTGGCCGAGATCGCGCCCGTCCATGTCGCCACATTCGGCGATACCGACGACGACATGGCGCAGGATGGCGCGCTCGCGCAGGTGGCCGCGAGCCACTGCCTGGTCCGGCGCGAGAAGCCGTTGTGGCGCGCAGGGCTCGAAGCGCTCAGGAACCACGAATCGGTAAGCATCGCGGCGTTCCGCGATGAGCGGCTTGCTCAACGGGTGCGCGAGACTCTGGCGAGCCGGTCCATCTCGGCGATCTACGTGTTCTCCGGGCAGATGGGGCAATACGTTCCCGCGGACTTCGGCGGTCGCGTGGTGCTCGACCTGGTCGATGTCGATAGCGCCAAGTTCGAAGCTTATGCCGGTGAGCGCCGCTGGCCGGCGAGCAAGCTCTATGCTCGCGAGGGCAAGCGTCTCGCGCGTGAGGAAGCGCGGCTGGCGCAGCGTGTGGACGTGACGCTGCTGGTGAGCGAGGAGGAGGCAGCGCTGTTCCGCAGCCGCTCGGCTGACGCGCGTGAGGTGCGGGCCCTTACCAACGGGATCGACGCCGCGTTCTTCAATCCGGCGGCCGTCGAGCCGCATCCGGAGCTCGCCTCCGGCGGCCCGCACATCGTGTTCACCGGCCAGATGGATTACCCGCCGAATATCGCCGCGGCGAAGCGTGCGGCCGAGCGCTTGTTTCCCGCGATCCGCGAAGTCTATCCGGCGGCACAACTGCACGTGGTCGGCCGCGCGCCGCCAGCCGCACTGACCAAGCTCGATGGCAAGCTCGGGGTGCGCGTGTGGGGCGCGGTGCCCGACGTGCGGCCGTTCCTCGCCGCTGCCAATATCGTGCTGGTCCCGCTGGAGATCGCCCGCGGGGTACAGAACAAGGTTCTCGAAGCGATGGCGATGGGCCGCCCGGTGCTGGCGACTTCGGGCGCCGCGACCGGGATAGGCGCCGAAGCGGGGCGGCACCTGATCGTCGCGGACCGCGATCGTGCGCTGATCGCCGAAGGCCTGACGCTGCTGGCCCACCCCGAGCGTGGCGTGGTATTCGGACTTACCGCGCGCGAATTCGTGCTCGCGAACAAGACCTGGCCGGCAACGCTCGCCGCGCTGCCTGAGCTGGTCGGATTCGGCCCGGCGGGCGGGAACGCGCGCGATGCCGCTTGATCTCGCGCTGCCCCGGGCCGCTTTTCGGCTAACGATCCCTACCGACTGGCGCATGCCGCTGGCGCGCCTCGCGATTGCGTGGGCGGCGCTGATCATGCTGTTCCATTCCGACTGGGCGGACATGGCCGGGCAATGGTGGAACAGCTCGACCTACAACCACATCCTGCTGGTGCCGGCGATCCTGCTGTGGCTCGCATGGCAGCGCGCGCCGGCGCTGGCGAAGCTCAAGCCGGTAGCGTGGTGGCCCGCACTCATAGTGCTCGCGGCGGCGCTGTTCGCGTGGCTGCTTGGCGCCGTATCCGGGCTCAACACGGCGCGGCATCTCGGGCTGGTGGTGGCACTGCAGGCCAGTTTCGTCACCTTGCTCGGTCCGCGCGTCTCGGCGGCAATGCTGTTTCCGCTCGGCTACCTGCTCGCGCTCGTGCCGTTCGGCGACGAGCTGGTTCCGGCCTTGCAACTGATCACTGCCGAATTGACCATCGGCCTGACCCACCTGAGCGGCATTCCCGCGCAGATCGAGGGCGTGTTCATCGATACGCCCGCCGGATTGTTCGAGGTCGCGGAAGCGTGCTCGGGCGTGAAATTCCTGGTGGCGATGGTCGCGCTGGGGGCGCTGGTGGCCAACCTCGGCTTCCGCTCGTGGAAGCGGCGTGCGCTGTTCATGCTCGCGGCGATCGTGCTGCCGATCCTCGCCAACGGCGTGCGCGCCTGGGGCACGATCTACATCGCCCAGTTCGCCGGGGTCGAGTTCGCGGCGGGCGTCGACCATGTGGTCTACGGCTGGGTGTTTTTCGCGGTGGTTATGGGCGTGTTGCTGGCGTTGGCGTGGCGTTTCTTTGACCGGGCGATCGACGATCCCTACATCGATGCGGCTGCGATCGAGGCTTCTCCGCTGCTCGCGAAGGCATCGCGCTGGGCGTTCAACGGCTGGGCCGCTCTGGCGCTAGCCGCCGGGTTGGCAGCAGGCGGACAAGCCTGGGCGCACGCCGCCGAACAACTCGAAGCGCCGGTAGCGGAGACGATCTCGCTTCCCGACGTGCCGGGCTGGCACCTCGTGCCGGTGGAATCCGCCTATTGGTGGGAGCCGCGCGCTTCGGGTGCCGACCACCGCCTGCTCGGCCGCTATCGCGATGCGGAAGGCCGGGAGGTCGACGTGTCCTACGCGCTCTATCGCTCGCAGGACGAGGGGCGCGAGGCGGGCGCGTTCGGCGAGGGCGCGCTGGTCCCGGACAGCGACTGGCGCTGGCTCGAGCCAGGTCCGGCTATTGGCGGCGGTGCGGGCGAATGGCTGCTCGCCGGGGGCCACACCAAACGGCTCGCGGTGACCTGGTACCGAACTGGCGGCACGCTCACCGGCAGCAACGCGCGCCTAAAGCTCTCCAACATGCGCGACCGGCTCGCACTCGCCGCGCATCCGACGGCGGCGCTGATCCTGTCCGCCGAAGCGCGGCCCGGCCATGACGCCGCGCAGGCGGTCGAAGCGTTCCGCGCGTCCGCAGGCGATACCGCCGCGTGGATGGACGCCATCGCGCGCGGCAGCTAGGCGCCCTGCCATGTGCGGGATCGCAGGCATCTTCCACCTCACCACGCCCAAGCCGGTCGACCCTGCACGGGTCGAGCGGATGACCGAAGCGCTTTATCACCGCGGCCCCGACGGCTCCGGTATCTGGACCGCGCCGGGTATCGGGCTGGGGTTCCGCCGGTTGTCGATCATCGATCTCGCGGGCTCGCCGCAGCCGATGCATTCGACCGACGGGCGCGCGGTGCTGGTGTTCAACGGCGAGATTTACAATTTCCGCGAGCTGCGGCGCGAGCTGGAAGCAGGAGGGGCGGTCTTCCGCACCGAGGGCGACGGCGAGACAATCCTTGCTGCGTACCAGAAGTGGGGCGTCGATTGCCTGCCGCGGCTGCACGGCATGTTCGCCTTCGCGCTTTACGATCTGGACCGGCGCACCTTGCTGCTGGCGCGCGACCGGCTCGGGGTGAAGCCGCTGCTCATGGCACGGTTGAGCGACGGCAGCCTGGCGTTCGCCTCGGAGCTCAAGGGCCTGCTCGCGCACCCGCTGCTGCGCCGCGAGCCGGATGTGAAAGCGGTCGAGGATTACATGACCTGGGGCTATGTCCCCGACCACGCCTCATTGCTGCAAGGCGTCGAAAAGCTGCCCGCCGGCCATTATCTCCTGCTCAGGCAGGGCGTCGCGCCGGGCGCGCCCGTGCGCTGGTGGGACGTGAGCTTCGCCGGGCGGCACAAGGGATCGGATGCCGATCTCGAGGCAGAGCTGCTGTACCACCTGCGCCAGGCGGTGACCAGCCGGATGATCTCCGACGTGCCGCTGGGCGCGTTCCTCTCCGGCGGGGTCGACAGCTCGACGGTTGTGGCGTTGATGGCCGAGGCAAGCCGCGAGCGGGTGCGCACCTGCTCGATCGGATTCGACGAAGCCGCGCTCGACGAGAGCAGCTACGCCGAGCGGGTGGCGAACCTGTTCGCGACCAGCCACAGCGCCAGGCGCGTCGATCCGGACGACTTTTCCGATGTAGATCGGCTCGCGGAAATCTTCGATGAGCCGTTTGCCGACGCCTCGGCGCTACCGACGCTGCGGGTGTGCCAGTTGGCGCGCGAGACGGTCACGGTCGCGCTCTCCGGCGACGGTGCGGACGAAGCGTTCGCCGGATACCGCCGCCAGGTGTTCCACGCCGGTGAGGAGCGGGTGCGCTCGCTGCTGCCGGCCGGGTTCCGGCGTGCCGCGCTCGGCACGCTCGCGGACATTTATCCCAAGGCCGACTGGGCACCGCGTCCGCTGCGCGCCAAGGCCACCCTGCGGGCGATCGCGGGCAGCGGGGACGAAGGCTACGCCCGCGCGGTCGCGGTGTGTTCGCCGGAACTGCGCGAGCGGCTCTATTCGGCCGAATTCCTTCGCCGCCGCGGTGCCTATCGCGGCGAAGACCGCTGGATCGAGACGATGCAGCGGGCCGAGGCGCGCTCGGGCCTCGATCGCGCGCAATACGCCGACCTGATGTTCTGGCTCCCCGGAGACATCCTCACCAAGGTCGACCGCACCAGCATGGCAGTGAGCCTCGAGGCACGCGAGCCGCTGCTCGATCACCGCCTGGTCGAGTTCGCGGCCTCGCTTCCCGAACGGATGCGGGTGCGCGGCGGGCAGGGCAAATGGCTGATGAAGCGCACCATGCGCCGCTACTTGCCGGACGACATTCTCTACCGGCCCAAGCAAGGTTTCGTGACACCCATCGCGCAGTGGCTGCGCGGGCCGCTGGCAGGGGCTGCACGGGCGATCTCAAACAGCGCGCCGCTGGCGAGGAGCGGGTGGTTCGATCCGGTGCAAATCGGCCACATCGCCGAGGCGCACATTGCCGGCCGCAGCGATCAGTCACGCGTGCTGTGGCAGCTCATCATGCTCGACCGATCATTGCAGAAGCTCGGCATCGGCTGAAATACGTCGATTTTTTCGGCGTTATCCATAACGATTAACTTATCGGAATCCGAGATTTGCACATCAGCTAAATACCGGATTGCCAAGGGAGTCAGTGTTAACATAGAATTATCCATACCAACCGCGACACTTTTCGCAGTCGGCAGAGGGTTGTAACGAGGGGCATTTGATGGACCGGCCGGCGCATGACCTAGACCGGGACCTGGGCGGCTCACCCCCAGCCGATAACCCCATTCTTCCACTTGGACATGATGACGAACGGCTGGTCGAGCGCAGCAAGCGCCACCTCGCCATTCCCGAGGAGCTGCTCAAACTGAACGAGCTCGACGTGTTCTACGACGGCGAGCTCCAGACGCTGTGGACCTATATGCATCCCGCGGGCCGGCCGAGCTTCAACCCGGCGATGCTCCATGATTTCGAAACCTGGCAGCGGCTGATCGCGGCGAGTTTCGGGCCGGACAAGGTGCCGCTGCGGTTCCTCGTCCTCGGCAGCCGGGCGCCCGGGGTGTTCTGCTTCGGTGGGGATCTGGAGCTGTTCCAGCGCCTGATTCGCGAAGGCAATCGCCGCGCGCTCAAGGAATACGGTTATCGCTGCGTCGAAATCCTGTTCCGCAACCTCCACGCGCTCGACCTGCCGATGCTCACCGTCGGGCTGGTGGAAGGCGCGGCGCTGGGTGGCGGGTTCGAGGCGCTGCTGTCATTCGACTATATCATCGCCGAACGCGGCGCGACTTTCGGCTTGCCGGAGATCATGTTCGGCCTGTTCCCCGGCATGGGCGCGCACGCGATGTTGTCCCGCAAGATCGGCACCGCGATGGCCGACAGGCTGATCGTCTCGAACGAGACTTACACCGCTGAGCAGATGTACGACATGGGCCTCGTCCATCGCCTGGCGGAGCCGGGTGAGGGCCTGGCCGCCTGCCGCGATTTCATCGTCAAGTCGGACCGCAGGCACGCTGGCCTTGTCGCCGCGCGCAAGGCGATGAAGATCTCAGCGGGACTCACGCTCGACGAACTCAAGCGTATCGTGGACCTGTGGGCCCAGACCGCGCTCAAGCTACGCGAGCAGGACCTGAAGGTGATGAGCCGGCTGGCGGCGGCGCAGGCGCGACTGGCCGACGCCGCCTGATCGGCGCTACCGCGCGTCGACCAGCACCAGCTCGGCATCGTCGAGCGCTTCGACCTCGATCGCATCTTCGCCGGTAATCGCCACGCCGTCGCGGGTTTCGGCCTCCACGCCGTTGACGCGTATGCGGCCGCTTGCCGCGACGAGGTACTGGTGGCGCGATGGGGTGGCCTCGTAAGTCACCCGTTCGCCCGCCGAGAGCGTCGCTGCGAGAATGCGCGCATCGCTGCGCAAGGGCAGGGCGTTATCGCCCTCGGGATCGCCACTGGCGAGCACCTCCCACGTGCCGGAACGCTCGCCGCGCGGGAACTCGCGCATGCCCCAATCGGGTTCGCCGCCCGCGCGGTCGGGGAGGATCCAGATCTGGAACAGCGTCGTATCTTCGTCCTCGAGGTTGTATTCCGCGTGGACCACGCCGCTGCCGGCGCTCATCACCTGCACGTCGCCGGCGCCGGTGCGGCCCTCGTTGCCCATCGAATCCTTGTGGCTCACCGCGCCCGTGCGGACGAACGTGATGATTTCCATGTCGTTGTGGCCGTGCGGGGGAAAGCCGGCCTTGGGCGCGATCCGGTCATCGTTCCACACTCGAATCTTGCCCCAGCCCATGCGCTCGGGGTCGTGATAGTCGGAGAACGAGAAGTGGTAACGGGTGTCGAGCCAGCCGTGGTCGCGGTGCGCCAGGCCAGCGAAAGGGCGAACGTCGATCATGTCCATTTCCCCACATCGGCGGGGTGTTGCCGCCGGAATTGAGCCAAATGTGGGGACTGCGCGCGTTCCGTCAACAGGCCCCGGAAGAGTCCGGTCAACGATGGGTGGAACGGTCTGCGATACGCGGGTGGCTGCCGAGCGGCTCGTAGCGCCGTTCGCCGGTGAGCGGGTCGATCCACACCTCGACCGCTTCGCCCGTCTCGTCGTCGATGAACTTCTCGTCGGTCAGCCGCCAATCCGAATGCGGGACCGATTTCTGTTGCCCTTGCCGGCCATAGCGGCGCTCCCACACCAGGCTCGCCAGAACCAGCAGGCCGATGATCGCGAGCGGGAAGCCGCCGCCTCCGGTCATCGCCATCAACGCGCCGCCGCCGAGCAATGCCGCCACCCCCGCGATCAGCGCGACGAGGCGGGCGTTGTTGCTCATTCGCGTTCGAGCCGCACGGCGGTGCCGTAAGCGACGACCTCGTTCATCGTCTGCCCGATCGAGCCGGAATCGAACCGCATCATCACCACTGCGTCGGCGCCCATGAGTTGGGCGTTCATCACCAGCCGGTCGATCGCATGGCGGCGCGTGTCCTCCACCAGCGCGGTGTATTCCTTGATCTCGCCGCCGACCACCGAGCGCAATCCGGCGATGATGTTGCCGCCCAGCCCGCGGCTGCGCACCACCACCCCGAATACCTGGCCGATGGTCTCGGTCGTGCGATAGCCCGCGACATTCTCCGTCGTCGAAACGAGCATGAGCCTCTCCCTCTCCGCGGCCTGAGCCTACACCGCCCCGTGGCCGTGCGCCAAGTATTCAGCGCTGCGCATCTCCTCCAGCCGGCTGGCCGTGCGTTCGAATTCGAAGTTGCCGTCCCCCTTCGGGTAGAGATCTTCCGGCTCGGCGTCGGCGGCGGCCAGCAGCTTGACGTTGTTCTCGTAGAGCGAGTCGATCAGGGTGACGAACCGGGCGGCCTCGTTGCGCATCTCGGGCCCCATTACCGGGATGCCGACGATGATGACCGTGTGGTAGGCGTGGGCGATCGCGAGGTAGTCGGCCGCGCCGCGCGGCTCGCCGCACAGTCGCTTGAAGCTGAACACCGCCACGCCCTTGAGGCTCTTGGGGACGTGCAGCTTGCGGCCGCCCGCGAGATCGAGATCCGCCGAGGGGACATTGGCTGCGTCGTCAGGCGAATAGTCCGTCAGGCGGAAGAACGCCTCGCGCAGTTGCGCGGTGGCTTCGGGGCCGTTGGGAACGTGCCAGGTGTCCATCCCGCCGAGACGGTCGAGCCGGTAATCGAACGGGCCGTTGAGCGCGAGCACGTCGAGCTCTTTTTCGATCAGCGCGATAAATGGCAGGAAGTGCTCACGGTTGAGCCCGTCCTTGTAGAGATCGCGCGGCGGGCGGTTGGAAGTGGTGACCACAGTCACCCCCTCGTCGCAGATCAGCGCGCGGAACAGCCGGCTCATGATCATCGCATCGGCCGAGTTGTTGACCACCATCTCGTCGAACGCGAGGCAGCGGACGTTCTCGGCGATGCCTGCCGCGACCACGGGAATCGGATCTCCGTTCTCGCTCTTGCGCGCTTCGTAGAGCCGCGCGTGAACCTCCAGCATGAAGGAATGGAAGTGCACCCGCCGCTTGCGCTCGATCGCCAGCGTCTCGTGGAACAGGTCCATCAGCATGGACTTGCCGCGCCCGACCCCGCCCCACAGATAGGCTCCGCGCGGGGTTTTGCCCTTGGAGAACAGCTGCCTGAACGACTTGATGCCGCGGGTATGTTCGAAATCCCGCTGGAGTTGTTCGAGCCGCTCGGCGGCGGCGCGCTGCTCGGGATCGGGACGAAGTTCTTTCGCCGCAATCAGCGACTCATAACGGGTGAGCATCCCGGGCATCAGCGGGTATGGTTGGTCCGCGGCTGCATCGTCTGGTACTTCGGAAGGGCCGGGTCGAAGTGATCCCAGCTCACTGCGTCCTTCAGGTAGATCACGCTCTGCGGCGCGATTGCGCCCGGATCGTCGAGCGATCCGGCCTGAACCATGATGAAATCGCCCGGCAGATCACCCGAAGTGTAGAGCCGGCCGGCGCAAGTGCCGCAGAAATGCCGGGTGACGCTGCCGCCGCTTTCGCCGGCATTGGTGTAGGTCGCCGGCGTGCCCTCGATAGCCAGCTGGTCCTTGTGGATGCCGACGATCGTGGTGTGCCCGGTGCCGGTCGCCTTCTGGCAATCCTTGCAGCAGCACTGGGACACGAACAGGCTCGGGCCGGTGAGGCGGTAGCGAATGGCGCCGCACAGACAGCCGCCTTCGAGCACAGTCCCCTCGGCTACCATCAGCCGTGCTTCTCTACTTGCAGCTTCTTGATCTCCGCGATCGCCTTGGCCGGGTTGAGGCCCTTGGGGCAGGCGTTGGCGCAGTTCATGATCGTGTGGCAGCGGTAGAGCCGGAACGGGTCTTCCAGCGCGTCGAGCCGTTCGCCCAAAGCTTCGTCGCGGCTGTCGGCGATCCAGCGGTACGCCTGGAGCAGGATTGCCGGGCCGAGGAACTTGTCGGCGTTCCACCAATAGCTCGGGCACGCGGTCGAGCAGCACGCGCACAGGATGCATTCGTAGAGCCCGTCGAGCTTCTCGCGCTGCTCGGGCGATTGCAGGCGCTCCTTGCCGGCGGGCGCGGGCGTGACGGTCTGCAGCCACGGGCGGATCGAGGCGTACTGGGCGTAGAAATGGGTGAAGTCCGGCACCAGGTCCTTGACCACGTTCATGTGCGGCAGCGGCGTGATGCGGATTTCGCCCGGCAAGTCCTCGATCGAGGTGGTGCAGGCTAGTCCGTTCTTGCCGTTCATGTTCATCGAGCACGAACCGCAGATGCCCTCACGGCACGAGCGCCGGAAGGTGAGGCTCGAGTCGACCTCGTTCTTGATCTTGATCAGCGCGTCGAGAACCATCGGGCCGCAGGCGTCGAGATCTATCTCGAACCGGTCGTAGCGCGGATTCTCGCCGCCTTCGGGGTCCCAGCGATAGATCTTGAAGCGCTTGACCCGCTTCGCGCCCTCGGCGCGGTGGGCGCGGCCTTCGCCGGTGATCCTGCTGTTTTTGGGGAGGGTCAGAGCAACCATGGGCGCCTCTCTACTCGCTTGGACGCGACGGGCAAGTCACGCCATAAGTCCCTGGCGGCGGAGCGAACCTGCGAGGATCGTCTCGATCAGCTGGGGATGGGTAAGCCCGGCAAGTTTGGCCGCGCGGCCGAATACCTTCTCGGACCACAAGTTGCAGTTGAGATTGACCTCCACGAAGCTGACCTCACCAGTCGCCTCGTTGAGGCGGAACTCGAACCGGCCGTAATCGAATGGCCTGTACTCGGCCCACAGCTTGCGGGTGTAATCGGCAATGATCGCCGCGACCGCATCGTCCTCGAACGCGTCGAGTGAATACTTGGCGCTGCGATCGACCAGGTCGCGCTTCTCGTAATAGGTCCTCAGGTGCGAGGGGTCGCCCTGACGGAAGATCATCATCGGCAGGATTACCGGATCGTCGATCGTGATCACGGGCACTTCGATGTCGCTGCCGACCAGGAACGGTTCGACGATGGCGTCATGGCCTTCCTCGTGGAGCTCGACGACGCCTTGCCTGACGCCCGCCCAGTCGGTCGCATCGCGCACGCCCCAGCTCGCGGACGAGGCGTTGGGCTTGATCACCCAACGCGTCGCGGGTGGGCACTTGCTTTCCTCGATCGGAGCGCCGCGGCGATAGATAGCCCACGGCGCGGTCGGCACGCCGGCGTCCTGCGCGGCGCGCTTGGCGAGATGCTTGTCGTCGCCAAGCCCGCGCAGGATCGGGCTCGCCCCGATGTACGGCAGGCCGAGGCGGTTGCAAAGGAGGGGGCCCAGCATCTCCGAATTCACGAACCCGGCACGATTGAGCAGGGGAAACACGAAATCGACCTCGGGCTTCTCGAACAGCACCTCGAACCGGTCCGCCAGCGTCAGGTTGAGGCCCAGCTCCTGCAGGATCGTGCGGATTTCGATGTGGTACAGCGCATGGTTGCCGTCCTCTGGGTGCAGCCCTCCGCCCCATCGCGCATGCTTGGCAATAAACAGCAAGCGGAGACGATCTTTTGTTGCCTGATCGATGCGGAGCGGTGTTATGGCGGCGTTCACGAATTTCCCTCTGGTCCAATCTGCGATGGCCATAAGCGCGGCAAGCGCAGCTTCCAAGAGACTTGAGGCTGTTAGGAGCGTTGGGCTTGTCGAACATTCAGCCGGAGTTGGCCCCCGCTGCGCGGGCGGTGATCGACTTGCTGGCGAGCGGCGGCGACGAACGCATCGTGCTCGATCCCGAGACCGGGCTCAACCGCTACTATTCCAGCCCTTATCCGCGCCCCATCACGGCCTATGCTTCTTCGACCGCGAACGACCTGTCGCCGGCTGCATTCGCGCACGTGAGCGAGCTCGCCGCCGCGCCCCGCGCAAGCTACGATGAGCGGCTCGAGCGGCTGCGCGTTCGCATTCGCGCCGCCTACCGGCTGCCTGGCACTTGCGAGATCGTGTTCGCGCCGTCGGGGACCGACCTCGAATATGTCGCGCTCGCCGCCGTCGCGGATCAGGCTGGCGGCGGCATCCACAATGTCCTGCTCGGCGCGGACGAGGTCGGCAGCGGCTGCCGCCTGTCCGCCCACGGCATGTACTTTGCCGCGACCACCGTGCGCGGCGTGCCGACAGTGCCGGGCGCGCCTGTCGCCGGGCTCGACCAGGTCACCATGGTCGATGTTCCGGTGCGATCGGCCAACGGCCTTGCCCGGAGCAGTGAGGCGGTAGCGGCCGACATTCTGTTCGAGATTCGCAACGCGCGCACCAATGGCCGGCGGGCGCTGGTTCACGTGGTGCACGGCTCCAAGACCGGGATGATCCTGCCGCAGCCCATCGAGCTCGACAGTCTCGAAGACGAGGAGGGGGGGAACTTTTCGCTGGTGGTCGATGCCTGCCAGGGCCGCATCACCGCCGAAGCGGTGCGCGACTATCTTGAGCGGGGCGCCATCGTGTTCCTCACCGGGTCGAAGTTCATGGGCGGCCCGCCGTTCAGTGGCTTCGCACTGGTCCCCCGGCAAATGGCGAAGCGCGCGGTGCCGCTCGCTGCCGGGCTCGCGGACGTGTTTCGCCGCGCCGAATGGCCCCAGCACTGGCCGGGCCGCGACCAGCTCGCGGACGAAGACAATCCCGGCCTGTGGCTCCGGCTGGAAGCGTCGGTGTTCGAACTCGAGCGTTTCCAGGCCCTGCCGATCGCGGCGATCGAACGCATCGTCGGCGCGTTCGAAGAGGCGCTCGACCGTCACGTCGTCGCGGAACTGGACGTGGTCCGGGTCGATCCCAGCGCGCCGGGGCGCGAGGGACAGGTCCGTGCCCACCCGATCGAAATGCGCACGCTCACGACGCTCGACGTCAGCGGGCTGCCGGGGACGCAGACGTTCGACGAAGCGCAGGCACTCCACCATCGCCTCGCGCTCGATGGCTTGCGGCTCGGCCAACCGGCGCGCAGCGTGCGCACGGCGGAGGGCCACTGGGCGGGAACGCTCCGCGTGGGGCTGTCTATGCCGCAGTTGGTCGCGTGGTCCCATCTGACCGACGCGGAGCTGCGCGATGAGCTTTCCCGCGGAATGGCCGAAATCGCGGACGCGCTCCGCCGTGTCGGGCGCGAGGAGGCGGCCTGACCTTCAGCCGGCGGTGCCGGGCGCGGCTTTCTCGACCCGGTCGATCACGCCCTGGCGCAGCATGGAATGGGCGAGGATCGTCTCGACCAGCTCGGCATGGCTGACGCCGAGCAGGCGCGCAGCACCCGATACGGTCTTCTTCGACCACAAGTTGCACGACAGGTTCACTTCCATGAACCGCAGCTCGCCGCTCGCGGCATCGTGGCGGTATTCGAAGCGGCCGTAGTCGAACGGCCACAGCTCGGGCAGCATCAGCCGGGTGTATTCCTCCAGCTTGGCGTTCAGCTCGGCGTCCGCAATCCGTTCGAGCGTTTCCTTGGGCGCGTTCACCAGCGCGCGCTTCTCTTCGTAGGAGCGGAAGTTGTCCGCTTCCCCGGGCATGGTGAAGCGCATCGCGGGGAGGATGACGACCCCGTCGCCGCCAACCACCGGCAGCACCGCATCGTAGTTGCCGAAGTGCGGCTCGATGATGGCGTCATGGCCTTCCCCGAGCAATTGCCGGATATGGATCGCGGCATCGTCCCACTGATCGAATATGCCCACGCCCCATGAAGCGGAGCTGGCGTTGGGCTTTACCACCAGCCGATCCCACTCCCACTGCGGCGCTTCGATCGCCACGCCCGACCCGCGGCGGATGATCGTCCACGGCGTAACCGGCACGCCGCGCGCCTGCGCTGCGAGCTTCATCAGGTGCTTGTCGTCCCCGAGCCCGCGGATGATCGGCGCCGCACCCATGAACGCAATACCGTGGCGCGTGAGCATCAACGGTCCGAGCATCTCTGAATTGAGAAAGCCGCCGCGGTTGAGCAGGGTGACGACGTAATCGGCGTCCGGCTTAGTGCAGATCGCGTCGAAGCTGTTCGCGACGGTCACGTTCAGCCCGATCTCGCGCAGCGTCTCCCGCATCTCGTGATGGTAAACCGCGTGATTGCCATCCTCGGGGTCGGGATCGCCGCTGGCCTTGGCGTGCTTGGCCAGGAACATGACCTTCAGGCGTGCTTTGTCGGCGGCCGGAATCTTGAGGATCTGCATTGCCTACCTGTGTCCGTTGGCCTGGGCGAGATGATAGCGCACCAGCTCACCGAAACGCGTCGCGCCGATGCCGCGCCGGGCCGCGCGCTGCGCGACGATCAGGCACGGCTTGCCGTTGCCTTCAAGGATCATCGGGCCGTCGGCGGTCAAGGCGATGTCCCACCCGACCAGCGTGTAT
Organism: uncultured Sphingomonadaceae bacterium; assembly: GCA_964401045.1. Taxonomy (GTDB): domain Bacteria; phylum Pseudomonadota; class Alphaproteobacteria; order Sphingomonadales; family Sphingomonadaceae; genus CAYNXB01. The sequence goes on from CAYNXB010000014.1 coordinate 31,543, forward strand.
TCGCTGAACGCTTCGCGATGCGCGCGCTGCGCAAGCGCCACGGCCTCGCTCCAGCTCGGCAGCACGCGGCCGGCGATCGGCGCGCCCGACACCGGATGGCGCTCGAATTCCTCCACGCCGCGGCCGCGGCAAGCGGCACCCAGCACTCCGGTCTGCGGATCGACCGGCGCCATCAGCCCGCCGGCCTTGATGTTATCGACGTGCGAATCCTCCCTCGAAGGGAACCGCAGGACCGACGTCACCACTTCGGGCTCGCCGTGTTCGTTGAACATCGTGGTCAGCCGCACGGTGGCGAGGGCGTTGATCGCGATGTCGGCCATGTCCGGGTGGTTCATCATGCGCGGCTGGACCATCCACGCTCCGCGCAGACCGTCGGCCTGGCGGGCGAGGAACTTGGCGAAGCCGCCGCGCTCGCTGCGGGCCGCGTCAGGCAGATCGAGCAGGCGCACGCCGCTGCCGCCTTCGCCCGCCGCCGGCTTGAGCACGATCTCACCGCCGGCCGGCCGCTCACGAACGGTCACCCGTCCGCCGAGGACGGTCGCCAGCAGCGGCGGATGCGCGATGCCATGCTCCGAACAGCGCCGCTCGAACGCTATCTTGTCGGCCAGCACGCAGTCGGGCCGCCAGTTGTGCGGGTTGATCAACTTGCTGATCGCCGCGTTTTCGTAGCGGCGCATCCACTGGTCGAGCTCGTCGGGCGCTTCGATGCGGAACAGCGCGAGATCGTTGGGATCGGCGAAGCGCGCGCGAGCGATCGCGGTGGCACGGCGCACCCAATCGTTACCGAGGCCGAACCGCCGCGCCACGCTCCGCGCGCGGAAAGGAACCCATGCCTGGAACGCGGTGCCCACCAGCCAGTCCAGCCCGACCCGCAGGGAGCTGCGCTGGCCACGGCGAACGCGGTAGTGGTCGGCCAGGAAATTCGCCGACACCGGGTCCGTCCGGCCAGGATAGAGCGCAAAGCCCTTCTTCAGATAATAGAGGGAGTTATACAAGAAACGGTCCGATATCGCCGTGCATTGCGCGGCCCCCTTAGGCGCTTTCTCGGCGGCACGCCACAGTCAACCGCGGGTGGCATTCACTCGTTTCGAGAGCAATTCCTCGCACACCGCGAAGGTGCGCTCGTTATCCACATCGATCGCCAGCCTGCCATCGTCGAACACCGTCGCCTCGACGGTAAGACCGAGCTTGCGGCCAAGCCGCCGGGTGGCGCCTTCGCGTGAGATCAGACCCAGGCGCATCATCACAATGTTGAGCAGGCCGAACGAATCGATCATCCGCTTGACGCTTTTCATGAACTGCCCGCCGCCCCGGAACACCTCGACCGCATTGAGCGCACGGGAGCCGGAGAGCCCGTAGATATTGCAGTTGGCGTACTCGTCGTCGCTGAACTTGTAGTAGTTGCGCTGCCCGTTCGGGTGCGCGGCCATGACGCTGGCCTTGCGGGCAAGGGCGAACACGGCATCCGCGCGCTCCATCGCCTGGCGGACCTGCTCCACCCCGCCCGGCGTAAGCAACACGTTGTCTGCGGTGGTGATCAGGATCGGGCCGGACACGCCTTCGGCCGCGCCGAGCACGCTGTCGGCGATGTTGGGCGAGCTTGCGATCAGCTCCACCCCTTCATAGCCGGCGAGCAGGGGCGCGAGGTCCGCATGGGCGGCGGCCTCGAGCGCGACCCGCACGTTGGCGATATCGGGAACCCCCGCCAGCGCATCGAGCACATGGGCGAGCAGCGGCTTGCCGCAGATCGGCACCAAACACTTGTGTGACACCCCGGCGCGCGCGGCGAGCGGATTGACTACGCCGAAGCGCTGGCCGGCGAGCACGATCACAGTGACGGGGGGAAGTGGAACTTGCGACATGCGGCGCGATCCTCTGCTCACGGTTTGCCCCCGGGTCAACGTCCTAGTGCTTTCCGGTAATTGCGCCGCCGCCGATTTAGGATAGCTTGAGTCACGCATCGTGGGCCAGGGGAGGGCACATGGGTCTGAAGAGCTTCTACGAGGACAAGATTCTCTCGCGCATGATCACGTGCGCCTGCGCTGATCCGAAGATCATGGAGCTGCGCGCGCAGATCGTTCCGCTCGCAGAGGGGCGGGTGTTCGAGCTCGGTGTTGGCGGCGGCCTCAACCAGCAGTTCTACGATCGTTCTCGCGTCACCGCGTTCGTCGGCATCGATCCCGGCGGAGAGCTGCTCGATCGCGCTCGTGCGGCGGCACGCGAGAAGGGCTGGGACGCCGACATTCGTCACGGTCATGGTGAGGCGATCCCCGCCGATGACCAGAGCTTCGATACGGTCGTGAGCACCTACACCCTATGCTCGGTCGCGGATCAGGGGCGGGTGCTCGGCGAATTGCGCCGGATACTGCGCCCCGGCGGCAAGATCCTGTTCCTCGAGCACGGCCACGCGCCCGACCGCGGTCCGGCCAAATGGCAGCGTCGGATCGAGCCGGTGTGGAAGAGGGTGATGGGCAACTGCCATCTGACCCGCCCGGTCAGCGGCGCGGTGGGCGATGCGGGCTTCGCGGTCGAACCGATGGGCCAGCAATACGTCCCCGGGATGCCGCGTTGGGCTGGCTGGACCGAATGGGGCGTGGGATGGAAAAGCTAGGCTGAAAATCTCGCGGCGTTTCGGACAACTGATCCGGCCGCCAGGTCATTCACACCTTTCGCCTGCGCGCAGACAGGCGCTTCCATCCTGATCTTGGGGCGAAGCGTCATGTCGCGTTTCGTCACCCTCGTGTTCGCGGGGATCGGCTGCGCCACATTCGTAGCGAAATTTCTCTGAGGAGAGCCCGGGCGCTCCCGCCAACAAATGGCGGGAGCCCCGGTCATCTCATTCGCCGAACGTGCGCTGCCACCAGCCGCCGCGGCGCGGCTCGGCTTTGGCCGCTTCCTCGTCGCCATTTGCGTCGTTGGCCGCGGACGGTTCGGGCGTTATCTGCGGGGCAGCTTCTGCGACCGCTGCCTCGGTGCCGGCGTCGGTTTTCTTGCGGCGCGTGCGCTTGGGCTTGGCTTCCACGGCCTCAGGAGCTTCCTGCGGCGCTTCCTCGGGAGCTGCAGCTTCCGTGGCCACTTCGACTTCGCTCGGGGCGGCCTTCTTCCGGCGGCCACGGGCGGGCTTGACCACTTCGGCGGCTTCCGCCGGAGCTACGACCGGCGCTACGCGCTCCGCGTCAACCGCTTCGGCCTCGCTTGGGACAGGCTTCTTGGCCCGGCGCGAAGTGCGCTTCTTCGGCTTCTCGTCCTCGGAAGGCTCGGCGACCACGGCGATGTCGTCGTCGAGTTGCCTGGTGGCCTCTTCGAGTTCACCGGCGACCTCGTCGAGCGTCTCCCCGACTGCTTCCTCGTCGACCTGACCGTCTTCGTCGCGCCGCCGCCTGCGCCGGCCGCCGCGACGGCGGCGCTTGCGCGGCCGGTCCTCGTCGTCGCCCTCGGCGTGCTCGCCTTCATGTGGGGGTTCGGACGGCGCATCGCCTTCCTCGTCCTCATGCTGGTCCTCGTCGCTTGCCTCGCGCTCGCCTTCGACGCCTTCGTCGCGGCGCTTGCGGCCCTTGCCGCCACGGCGCCGCCGGCGCTTGCGCTGCGAACCGCGCTCGTCGTCGTCACCCTCGGCGTAGCGTTCTTCTTCCTCGTCCTCGTCTTCAGGCTCGAGTTCCTCGTCTTCCTCGTGCTCGTGGACGATCGGCTCGAAGCGCGGTGCTTCGGCCGGGCGCGGGCCCGAGCTCTGCACGCGCATCTTGGCGCCTTCCTCCTCGCCTTCCGGCAGGACTTCGACACGAACCCCGTATAGGTCCTCGATGCCGGCGAGATCCGCGCGCTTGGCGTTGAGGAGATACACCGCCGCTTCGGTCGAAGCGTAGAGCGAGATGATCGTCCCCCGGCCCTTGGCCGCTTCATCCTCGATCATCCTCAGCGCCGAGAGGCCGGCGGAGGAGGCGGTGCGCACCAGGCCGGTGCCGTCGCAGTGCGGGCACTGCCGCGTGGTCGCCTCAAGCACGCCGGTGCGCAGCCGCTGGCGGCTCATCTCCATCAGTCCGAAGCCGGAGATGCGGCCGACCTGGATCCGCGCCCTGTCGTGCTTCAGGGCATCCTTCATCGCCTTTTCGACTTTGCGGATGTTGGAGTTGTACTCCATGTCGATGAAGTCGATCACTACCAGGCCGGCCATGTCGCGCAGGCGCAACTGGCGGGCGATCTCGCGCGCGGCTTCGAGGTTGGTGTTGAGCGCGGTCTGCTCGATGCCGTGCTCCTTGGTCGAGCGGCCCGAGTTGATATCGATTGAGACGAGCGCCTCGGTCGGGTTGATCACCAGGTAGCCGCCGGACTTGAGCTGCACCATCGGGTCATACATCGCTGAGAGCTGGTCTTCCGCGCCATAGCGCTGGAACAGCGGCACGGGATCGGCGTATTGCACCACCCGTTTGGCGTGGCTCGGCATCAGCAGCTTCATGAAGGAGCGGGCGGACTTGTAGCCCTCGTCCCCCTCGACCACGACTTCCTCGATTTCCTTGCCGTAGATGTCGCGGATCGCACGCTTGATGAGATCCGAATCCGAATGAATCATCGCCGGCGCGCTCGATTTGAGCGTATTTTCGCGAATGCCGTCCCACAGCCGCGCGAGATAGTCGAAGTCGCGCTTGATCTCGGTCTTGGTCCGCTGGAGCCCGGCCGTGCGCACGATCAGGCCCATCGAGCGAGGCAGCTGAAGGTCCGAAACGATGCTCTTCAGCCGCTTGCGGTCGGCCCCGCTCGAGATCTTGCGCGAAATGCCGCCGCCGTGGCTGCTGTTCGGCATCAGCACGGTGTAGCGCCCGGCAAGGCTGAGATAGGTGGTCAGCGCCGCGCCTTTGTTGCCACGCTCTTCCTTTACGACCTGCACCAGCAGCACCTGGCGGCGCTGGATCACGTCCTGAATCTTGTAGCGGCGGCGCAGCGCGAGGCGCTTGGCGCGCAGCTCATCGGCTTCCTTGGCGCGTGATTGGCCGCCACGACCGCCACCCTGGCGGCGCCCGCGGCGCCCCCCGCGACCGCGGCCGCGCGAGGACTGATCGTCCTCATTCTCGCCGTCGGCATGGCCGTCGCCGGATTCATCCTCGTGCGCGTCGACGTGCCCATCCTCGATGGTCGCGACATCGTCTTTTTCGGAGGTGTCGATTTCCTCGACCCCGTCGTCGCCGAAATCGTCGCTCAGCCCGTCGTGGTCGTGGTCCTCGTGATGACCGTTGTCATCTTCGTCATCTTCCTCGTCCTCGGCGGCGCGCAACGCGGCCTCTTCCTCGGCGTGGGCAGCTTCCTCGGCCAGCAGGGCCTCTCGGTCCTCCTTGGGGATCTGGTAGTAGTCGGGATGGATCTCGCTGAAGGCCAGGAAGCCGTGGCGATTGCCGCCGAAGTCGACAAACGCCGCCTGCAGCGACGGTTCGACCCGTGTAACCTTGGCTAGATAGATATTGCCTTTGATCTGCTTGTGATCGGCAGATTCGAAATCGAATTCTTCAATTCGGTTGCCTTTGAGCACCGCCACCCGCGTTTCTTCCGGGTGGCGCGCATCGATTAGCATGCGCGTTGACATTGATTATTCTCCAGGCGCCCGGTGCCGCGAGCAGCCGCGAGCGGCCGTGCGGGATGAAGCGCCGATATGTGTGAATGCCGCCTGCCCGGGGGCGCGTGGCCCCAAGGCGTGCGGCGGAGTGGATGCCGCTCGTCAAACGCGAGGCGGCGGCTGGTGTCGTGACTGCCGGAACGAAGCTGTGCGGGATTTCCGAACGCACCGCCGAATTCATCCGCGACGCTGCGCAGCCCTTGAGCTGCGGCGTTGGGGACGAAGTACGGCTCTTCATGTCGGCATCAACCTGTTATTTCCAGGCCCGGAAACGGACCGGGAGGCGCCGCTGCGAGACAGTGCCGCGGCTGGCCGGCGTGCTAGCATCGGCGGATGAACCGGGCAACCATATTGCGCGACAAGGCAAATTTCACTTAACGCTGGCCCATGTCACCTCGCGTGCAGATTGCGGTACTGTTTCTGGCGCCGGTCCTGCTGGTGGCAGGCCTCTACGCATTCGGGCGCACGATTCCCGTGCCGGTGGTCGGGCGCGGATACGTCATACGCGTCGAATTGCCGCGCGCGGGGGCCTCGCTCAACTTGCCGCGGGTCGACGGGCCGCAGGACCTGAGCCGGCCACTGGTGGTGATCGACGCGGGCCATGGCGGGCACGATCCGGGCGCGAGCGGGGACGGTTTCAAGGAGAAAACGCTCGCCCTTGGCCTTGCACGCGCGCTGCGTGACCGGTTGATCGAACAGGGCGGCATCCGCGTTGCCCTGACTCGTGACGAGGATAAGTTCCTGGTGCTCGACGAACGTTCGGAGATCGCGCGGCGCCTCGGCGCGGACCTGTTTCTGTCGATCCACGCCGATTCCGCCGGGGATCGCAGCGGAGTGAGCGGCGCGAGCATCTACACGCTGTCGGCCTCGGCTTCGGACGAGGCCTCGGCGCGCTTCGCCGCGCGGGAAAACAGCGCCGATAAAGTCAACGGCGTCAACCTCGAGGGACGCAGCGACGCGGTCAGCTCGATCCTGGTCGATCTTTCGCAGCGCCGCACCCAGGGGCAGTCGAGCGAGTTCGCCGGGCTGATCCTGCGCGAAGGGCGCGACCGCCTGGCCTTTCATCCGCATCCGCTGCACTCTGCGGCGCTGGTGGTGCTGCGCGCGCCGGACGTGCCCTCGGTACTCTACGAATCCGGCTTCATCTCGAATCCCGAAGAAGCGAAGCGGCTCGCCTCGCCCCAGGGCCGGGCGGAGTTCGCCGACGTTTTGGCGCAGGCGATCAGGGTCTATTTCGCGCGCCAATCGGCGATCTGAAGGCCGTGGCATTCTGGGTAGCGTGAGCTTCGAGGCTCATGCTAGAGGCCCGCCATGGCCGGTACCGATCAAAGCGCGCGCGACTATTTCCGCTACCGTATCCGCCGCGACGCCAGTGGAGCGATCGCGTGGTTCCGCGAGAACTGGCACGGCAAGCGCTGGTTCCGCTGGGCAAGCGTTGCGCTCGTGGGGTTGCTGCTCCTGTGGGCCGCGGTCTGGGCGGTGCTCACGCGCGATCTGCCCGATGCCCGTTCGTTGCTCGAATACCAGCCGCCGCTGCCGACGATGGTGCGCGGCGTCGATGGAGAGGTCGTCGGCACATACGCGCGTGAACGGCGCGTGCAGCTGCAGTTCCAGGATTTCCCGCGCCCGCTGATCAACGCCTTCCTCGCCGCCGAGGACAAGACCTTTTGGACTCACGGGGGGATCGACTTCGGCGGCTTCGCCGGCGCGGTGTTCGACTATGTAAGCAAGATCGGTTCGGGTGAGCGGGCGGTCGGCGGATCGACCATCACCCAACAAGTTGCCAAGAACATCCTCCTCGGTGACGAGTATTCGATCACCCGTAAGCTGAAGGAAATGGTCCTCGCCCGCCGCATCGAAAGCGTGCTGAGCAAACAGGAGATCATTACCCTTTACCTCAACGAGATTCCGCTCGGCCGCCGCTCTTATGGTGTGCAGGCAGCCGCGCGCGCCTATTTCGACAAGGACGTCGACCAGCTCAAGCTGCACGAGATGGCGTTCCTGGCGATCCTGCCCAAAGCGCCCGAACGCTACGGCCGTGCCGCCAATCGCGCACAGGCGATCGAGCGGCGAAACTTCGTGCTCGACCAGATGGCCAGCAACGATTTCATCACTCCTGAAGAGGCCGACGCGGCCAAGGCCATGCCGCTCGGGCTTGTGGCGCAGGCGGGCAGCAAGTACCGCGCCGCCGATGCCGGCTACTTCCTCGAGGAAGTCCGCCGTCAGTTGATCGACAAGTACGGCGAGCAGGCTGAAGACGGCCCCAACAGCGTCTACGCGGGCGGGCTGTGGGTGCGCACCTCGCTCGACACGAAGCTCCAGGCCGCGGCGCGCAAGTCGCTGCGCGCCGGGCTGCTGCGGTTCGGTGGCGGGCGCTGGACCGGGCCGATCGCGACGATCGACCTGAGCAAAGGCAGCTGGCGGGGGCAACTGCAAAGCTCGAGCCTCGGCATCAATTACGAAAACTGGCGCGTCGGCGTGGTCACCGCGCGCAGCGGCGCCAGCGGCACGATCGGTTTCTCCGACGGCAAAGAGGCTCCGCTCACCAGCTTGCCAGATACGCTCAAGGCCGGCGACGTGATCGTCGCCGCACCGAGCGGCAATGCGTGGGCAGTGCGCTCGGTGCCGGAAGTCTCTGGTGGCTTCCTGGCGGAGAATCCGAATACCGGCCGCATTCTCGCGATGCAGGGCGGCTTCGACGCGCGCCTGTCCGATTTCAACCGCGCAACCCAGGCCAATCGACAGCCCGGATCGACCATCAAGCCGTTCGTCTATGCCACCGGTCTCGACCAGGGTATGACTCCGGCGACCATGGTGCTCGATGGCACGTTCTGCGTGTGGCAAGGCGCCAATCTCGGCCAGAAATGCTTCCGCAACTTTGGCGGCGAAGGTGGCGGGGAGCACACCATGCGCTGGGGCCTCGAGCAATCGCGCAACCTGATGACGGTCCACATCGCCAATGACGCCGGAATGGAGAACGTGACGCGCACCTTCTCTCGCGTGGGCATCGGCCAGTACCAGCCCTATCTCTCGTTCGCGCTCGGCGCCGGGGAGACGACGGTGGCGCGGATGGTCCGCGCCTATTCGTCGCTGGTCAATCAGGGCGTCCAGGCGCCGGCAACGGTGATCGACTACATCCAGGACCGCCGCGGCAAGGTGATCTGGCGCGCCGACGAGCGGGCCTGCGCGCGCTGCAACATGGAACAGTGGGACGGCAAGCCGATGCCGCGCCTCAAGTCGCGCGGCAAGCAGGTACTCGATCCGCGCACCGCCTATCAGGTGCTGCATATGCTCGAAGGCGTGGTCCAGCGGGGCACCGCTGTCGTCCTGCGTGATCTCGACCTGCCGCTGTTCGGCAAGACCGGAACCACCAACGGCCCGACTGACGTGTGGTTCGTAGGCGGCTCGCCCGATATCATCGCCGGAGTCTACGTCGGCTACGACAAGCCGCGGAATCTCGGCGGCTGGGCGCAAGGCGGGCGCATCGCGGCGCCGATCTTCAAGCAATTCGTCCAGGAGAGTCGCGATCGGTGGGACGGCCGGCCGTTTCTTGCGCCGCCCGGCGTCAGGATGGTGCGGATCGATCGCCGTAGCGGCAAGCGGGTGTTCGACGCCTGGCCGACCGACGATCCCAAGGCGCCAGTGATCTGGGAAGCGTTCAAGCCCGACACCGAACCACGGCGCGGTGGCCGCCAGGACGAGATCGACGCAATGCGCGACCTGATCCTTGCCCAACTCCGGCGCAAGGAGCAGGCGGGCAACTCTTCGGCGGTCGACCAGGCGATCGACGAGCCGGGGGACTTCGTCGAGGAGCAGGGCGGCATCTACTGAGGCCGTGCCAGAAGGTCCGCGATGCGGCTCGACAGGGCCATGGTGAATAGCTAGTTTGCGCACATGATCAGGCGCCTCCTCCCGTTCGCCGCAGCGCTTTGTGCGCTCGCTGTCGCCAATCCGGCCTCGGCCCAGCTGGCGAAAGGCGCGAAGGCGCCCACCTTCGCCACACAAGGCGCGGAAGCGGGCAAGGCGTTCGCCTTCAACCTTACCTCGGCGCTCGCGAAGGGGCCGGTGGTGCTCTATTTCTACCCCAAGGCGTTCACCCAGGGCTGCACCGCCGAGGCGCACGCCTTTGCCGAGGCGATGGACGATTTCCACAAGGAAGGCGCGACCGTCATCGGCATGTCGGCTGACGATCTCGACACGCTCAAGAAGTTCTCGACCGAAGCGTGCCGAGACAAGTTCCCGGTGGCGATCGCCAGCCCGCAAGTGATCAAGGCGTACGACGTTGATCTGGCGAGGGACGGCAAGTCCACCGGCCTGACCGACCGCACGACCTACGTTATCGGCCAGGACGGTCGCATCGCGATGGCGTTCTCGGACCTCAAGCCGGACGAGCACATCGCACGCAGCCTGGCGGCGGTGAAGGCGCTGAAGCACTAGCGCACCCGGCCCAGCCTTGCGCCGGCGCCAAACCACTCCACTTTCGCATTGCGCGCGGCTTCGCTAACGCGAGGCCGCATTTGTCAGGAGCTTTCCATGCGTGCCGAGGGGCAGGCCCATATCGACCGGATCGAAGCGGCGTTGGCGCTGGTGCGTCAGTCGCTCGATTGGGAACGCGCGCTGCGCCGGCTCGATGAGCTCAATGCCCGGGTCGAGGATCCGAAGCTGTGGGACGATCCCAAGGCCGCCGAAGAAGTGATGCGTGAGCGGCGGAGGCTCGAAGCGGCCGTCGGTACGGTAAACGAGATCAGCGGCGAGATGGCCGATGCGATCGAATTCGTCGAGCTGGGCGATGCCGAGGGTGACGCGGCCGTGGTCGCTGAAGGCTTGGCGACGCTGGAAAAACTCGCCGTACGGGCCGACGCGGACAAGGTCCAGGCGCTGCTCGCCGGCGAGGCTGATGCGAACGACGCCTATATCGAAATCCATGCAGGAGCCGGCGGCACGGAGAGCCAGGATTGGGCCGAGATGCTCCAGCGGATGTACACCCGCTGGGCCGAGCGGCGCGGCTACAAGGTCGAGCTGATCGAATACCACGCCGGCGAGCAGGCGGGCATCAAGTCCGCAACGCTGTTGGTCAAGGGCGAGAACGCGTACGGGTACGGCAAGACCGAGAGCGGGGTGCACCGGCTGGTGCGGATCAGCCCATACGATTCCTCCGCCCGCCGGCACACCAGCTTTTCGAGCGTGTGGGTCTATCCGGTGATCGACGACGACATCGCGATCGAGATCAACGAGGGCGACCTCAAGATAGATACCTACCGCGCGAGTGGTGCGGGCGGGCAGCACGTCAACACGACCGACAGCGCGGTGCGCATCACCCACATCCCCACCGGAATCGTCGTCGCCAGCCAGAACGACCGCAGCCAGCACAAGAACCGCGCCACCGCGATGAGCATGCTCAAGGCGCGGATGTACGAAGCCGAGCTCGCCAAGCGTGAGGCGGAAGCGAGCGGCGAATATCAGGAAAAGAGCGAGATCGGGTGGGGCCACCAAATCCGCAGCTACGTCCTGCAGCCATACCAGCTGGTCAAGGACTTGCGCACCGGCGAGACATCGACCGCGCCGGGCGACGTGCTCGACGGCGCGATCGATCCGTTCATCGCCGCCGCGCTCGCCCAGCGGGTGACGGGCGAGACTGTGGATGTGGAGGATGTCGAGTGATCCGCGCGCGGCTTGCCCTGGCTGCCGCGATCGCGCTGGCCGCCCCGGCGTGCCAGCGTGCCGATCCCGACGCCGACCGGCCGGAGACCTCGCGCGATTTCCCCCGCGCCTATCGCCCGGTCTCGGCGCTCGGGAGCAACTCCGTTTCCACGGAGGAAGCGCGCGACGACCGCAACGAAGCCACCACGGTGATGGAACTGGCCGCGATCGAGCCGGGGATGACCGTGGCCGACATCGGCGCGGGCGAGGGCTACTACACGGTGCGGCTGGCCGAGCGGGTCGGAGCCAAGGGCCGCGTTCTGGCACAGGACATCGACGAGGGCGCGGTGCAGCGGCTGGGCCTGCGCGTGGAGCGCGAGCGGCTCGATAATGTCTCGATCAAGCTGGGTGCACCCGACGATCCGCGGCTACCGGTTAACAGCTTCGACCGCATCTTTCTCGTCCACATGTATCACGAGGTCAGCGAGCCTTACGCGTTCCTGTGGCGGCTGCGCCCGGCACTGCGCGCGGGCGGGCGCGTTATTGTAGTCGATGTGGACCGACCGACCGACCAGCACGGCATTCCGCCGCGCATGCTGTTCTGTGAATTCGCACAGCTGGGCTTTCGCTTGGTCGGATTTGAACGTAAGCCGGAATTGCAAGGCTATTATGCTCAGTTCGAAGCGCAGGGGAAACGCCCCGCGCCGGAAGAGATCGAGCCCTGCCGCCAAGCCGGCAGCGGGAAAGGAGAAGCGGCACTTTAACGGGTCGCTACAAGGAAACACATGAGCTTCAAGGGACTAAAGCCGATACTTTATGGCGGGCGCGAAGTGTGGCCGCTGATCGAAGGCGGCAAGGGCGTGTCTGCCACCAACCACGCCAGCTCGGGGGCCTGGGCCGCCGCGGGCGGCATTGGCACCGTTAGCGCGGTGAACGCCGACAGCTACGACGCCGAAGGCAAGATCATTCCGCAAATCTACGATGCGCTCACCCGCAAGGAGCGGCATGAGCAGTTGATCCGCTACGCGATCGACGGGGCGGTCGAGCAGGTGAGGCGCGCGTTCGAAATCGGCAGCGGACGCGGCGCGATCAATATCAACGTGCTGTGGGAAATGGGCGGCGCACAGGCAGTGCTCGAAGGTGTGCTCGAACGGACCCGCGGACTCGTCACCGGCGTCACTTGCGGCGCCGGCATGCCCTACAAGCTGGCCGAGATCGCCGCGCGGTTCAACGTCGGTTACCTCCCGATCATCAGCTCGGCGCGGGCGTTCCGGGCGCTGTGGAAGCGGTCGTACCACAAGGTGTCCGAGCTGATGACGGCGGTGGTGTACGAGGACCCGTGGCTCGCAGGCGGCCACAACGGCCTGTC
>CAYNXB010000015.1:0-44112 GCA_964401045.1 uncultured Sphingomonadaceae bacterium
GCGACCTTCGAAGCGGCGCGGCGCCTGAACCTCACACTGGGGGGCAGGCTCACCCATTCGCGCCTGTCCGGCACGTCCCAGGACGTGATCGAGGCGGTGGCATTCCGCTTCGATCCGTTGGCTGCGGCGAGCCGGACTGAAACCAAGTTCATTCCCTCACTGGCCCTTGCCTACCGGGCGAGTGATGACCTGACATTGTTCGCTCGCTACCAGGAGGGCTTCCGCCCCGGCGGGATCGCCGTGCGGCAGGACTTCATCCAGCGCTACGCGAGCGACCGCGTGGCGGCCTGGGAAGCGGGCGCGCGATATATCGGCCCGGCGTTTCAGATCGAAGCGAGCGCATCGTTGACCAACTGGCGCAACATCCAGGCCGATCTTATCGATGGCTATGGCTTTCCCACCACCGCGAATGTCGGTGATGGGCGGGTGGTTTCGCTCGGCGCTGCCGCGACATGGCGCCCGCTCGATGGCCTGGAACTCGAAGCCGCGGTCTACCTCAACGACAGCGAGGTTACCGAAAGGTCGGCGATCCTGAGCATGATCAGCGACAACGTGAATGCCGACTCGTTCGATCGCCTGCCCAACATTGCCGATGCGACCGGACGACTCGGTTTTACGTATCGAATGCCAGTGAGTGACCGGGCGGAACTGGAGCTCGCCGGCTTTGGTCGCTACGTCGGGAAATCGATCCTCGGTGTGGGGCCGATCCTCGGGCAACCGCAAGGCGACTACCTGGATACAGGTCTCGAGGCTGGCATTACGCTCGGCGCGACGCGGTGGAGCCTGTCGCTAAGCAATCTGTTCGATGCGCGCGGCAACCGCTTCGCGCTCGGTTCGCCATTCCAGATCAGAGATGGGGACCAGATTACGCCTCTCAAACCCCGGTCGGTGCGGGCGGGCTTGGAGATTTCCTTCTGAGCGGCTTGGAGAGAAGTCGTCTTCCGACCTAGCCCCCTCCGCTCCGCCTTCAGAAGTTTGGCTCGCGTGTGATGGGCCGGAGCGCGGCCGCCGATGCGGTTGCATCGCACACCGTCTGGCTGTCGTCGGGCGGTCCTGTCGTCGATCCGCCCGGCTCACTCTCGCCTGCCGTACGGGGCGCAAGCAGCGTGCCGCTAAGAAATTCGAGAAGGGCGTTGACGCTTGGTTTAGCGACTTTCTGGATGGGTATCTGGGCCTTTATCCACATGGGAGGCGGACGAAACCCGGGGAGCACGTGCCGAAGCGTGCCGTCCGACTGGTCAGCTTCGGCAAGAAACGAAGGTAGGATCGCTATGCCCAGACCTCGCCGGACGGCTTCGCGCAGGATTATGGTGTCGTTCACGGTAAGGCGTGGCCTGACAGTCAGGCCGACGTCCCCCTGATCGCTGTAGAAATGCCACGTCTTTCCGTGGAGCAGCGAAACCAGGCAATCGTGCTCGGCCAAATCCCGCGGATGGCTCGGGCATCCGCGCTCCTCCAGGTAGGTACTGCTGGCGTAGGCCGCGCACGGATAGGGCATCAGCGGGTAATCGCGAATGTTCTCATCAGTGGAGGGACGCGTTCCGATCGTGAGATCGCAATTTCGGGCGAGGGGATTGTCGAGCCGGTCGGTCAGCCGAAGGTCGAGGTCGATCGAGGGATACTCGGCGAGGAAATCGCAGAAGATAGGCCCGAGGATCAGGGCGGTGACCGATCCGGGCGCGTCGACGCGCAATAGGCCGCTTATTTCCGCCGTCGCCGCGACATCGCGCATTTCATCGTATTCGGTCAGCACCTTCATGCACCGGGGCAGAAGGCGCGCTCCGTCTTCGGTCAGGCGCAGGTCCCTGGTCGAGCGATGGAACAGGATGACCCGGAACTCGTGCTCCAGCTGGCTGATTCGTTTGGACACCACGGATGGGGCGATTCCGAACGACCGCGCGGCGGCGGCGAAGCTGCCTAACCGCGCTGCTGTCAGAAAAGTGCGAACGTTTAGAAGATGATCCATTGTTCTCGAATCGAGAATGGTGACGTCGCATTAAGCGCTATTCTCGACACATGTCGCTTCACTTAATCGGCAATCCGAGATTGAGCCAGAGATAAGGCGATCCGCGGGGAGAGTGGTCATGATACATTCCATCACAGGCGTGCGTGTTTCGATTTGGGCGTTAGCCATCGCGACATCCGCGCTCGGTTGCGGGGCTGCCAGCGCGCAGGATGCCAACACCAAACCGCAGGCGGAAGCTGCGCCTGAGGCCGGCGCGCCGGCAACTGCAACGGCCGATAACGCGGCCGGCGAAATCCTCGTAACCGGGTCGCGCATCCAGTCGAGCTTCGATCGGCCCACGCCTGTCACGATCCTCGGGGCGGAGCGCCTCAAGGATCGCGGACTCACCAACGTCGGTGACGCGCTGAACGAGCTGCCCGCGTTCCGTTCGACCCAAACTCCGGCGACCTCCGGGCTCAATGCATCGCCGGGCCAGAACATCGGCGGGCGTATCCTGGATTTGCGCGGGCTTGGCGCCGTAAGGACGCTTACGCTCGTGGACGGCAAGCGGTTCGTGCCGGCGACGACCCAGGCAACGGTCGACACCAACATGATTCCCTCCATCCTGCTTTCGCGGGCGGAAGTCGTAACCGGCGGCGCCTCCGCGGTTTACGGGTCAGATGCGGTGGCCGGCGTGGTCAACCTGCTGATCGACAAGAAGTTCACCGGATACAAATTCAACGGTGAGCTCGGCCTCTCTAACGAAGGTGACAACTTCACCCGCCAGTTCGGCGCTGCGGCCGGTTGGGATTTCGGCTCCAACCTCCATCTCGTTGTGGGCGGCGAGTGGGAAAAGTCCGACGGTATCGACGCTTGCCGCGAGCGCGACTGGTGCGCCGATGGGCTTATCATCGTCGGCCGCAATGCCCTCGCGCCGGGCCAGGTCCCCACGATTCCCGCAAGCAACATCCTGCCCAACGCCAACACGTGGAGCGCACGGTTCAGCGGCGTCACCACGCCGCCGTCGAGCGCCTATGTCGGCCGTGACGTGCCGCTGTTGAGGCCGATCGACGGCATCGCGTTCGAACCCGACGGCACGCCCCGCCGCTTCCAGTTCGGCACGCTTGTGAATTCAATTTGGATGGCCGGCGGCGAAGGCGGCGGCCCGGCGGAAAACAACCCCTATTTCGATTTCCCCATCGTCTCGCCCACCGAACGCTACAGCACGATGGGCTATCTCACCTGGGATGCCACCCCGGACCTCACTCTCGAAGTCGGCGTCAACGTCGGCAAAAGCTCGGGTCACCACCGGAGCGCGTCTTACCGCAGCAATGCGATTACGATCAGGAGCGACAACCCCTTCATCCCGCGCTCGAGCGATCCGACGCTCGATATCCCGACCATTCTCGCGAACAGCGGATTGACCAGCTTCACGCTGGGCAAAGGATTTGCCGACATTGGCCCGGCGCAAATTGAAGTGAAGGACAACCTCTTCCGGGTCGTCACTTCGGCCAAGTACGACATCGGCGGAGGCTGGAACGCCGACTTCTACTACCAGTATGGTCACAACAAATTCCGCAGCGACCTGACCAACAACACCATCACCGCGAACATCACGCGCGCTCTGGATGCGACGACGCTCAACGGGCAACCCGTCTGCCGCGTCAATGCAGACCTGAGCACGACCAACGACGATCCCAGTTGCGTTCCGCTAAATCCGTTCGGCTATGCCAATGGGTCGACGTTCGACGCAGCGAAGGATTACGTGACTGGGGAAGGGTTCCAGACCAACGTCACCAACGAGCATGTGGTGGCGGCCAACATCTCGGGCAACCTCATCGATCTGCCCGCCGGCCCGTTGGGCGTCGCGGTGGGCGCGGAGTACCGCAACGACAAGGTCACGGGTGATACCGACGCCATTTCCCAGAGGGGCGGCTTCTTCAACACCGGTAACGGATCGCTGATCTCCGGACAGATCGCGGTGAGCGAGGTTTACGGCGAAGTCGAAATCCCGGTGCTGCGCGACATGGCGTTCGCCCGCGAGCTGAGCCTCAACGGCGCCGCGCGCCGGACGCATTACAACCGCTCCAGCGAGTTCCATCCGACCAGCACGGTCAATGCAACGACCTGGAAGATCGGCGGCGTCTGGGCGCCAATCGATGCCATCCGGTTCCGGGCCACGCGGTCACGCGATATCCGGGCGCCAAACGTGTCGGAGCTGTTCGGTCCGCAGACGACCGGCACGGGCATTCTCACCGATACCGGCAATGGCGGCGTCCAGGTGATCGTGCCGATTACCACCGGCGCCAACCCCAGCCTGAATCCCGAAAAAGCGGACACTTTCACGGCTGGCGTCGTGCTGCAACCAATCGGGGGGTTCCTCGGCCGGTTCCGCGCTTCGGTTGATTGGTATGACATTCAGATCGACGACGCGATCAGCACGCTCGGCCAGCAGAATATCGTCAATCGCTGCGTGGCCGGCGATGTGTTGAGCTGTTCGCTGATTACCCGCGATGCGAATAACAACGTGACCAACATCCAGGACACGATCCAGAATGTGAATAAGCTGATCGCCCGGGGTGTCGATTTCGAGCTGGATTACAGCCAGCCACTGGGCGGCGACAACAACCTCTCGTTCGTGGTGCTGGCGAACTACGTGAAGGATCTGATCACAATCGATTCGGTGGGGCCGACCGATCGCGCGGGCCAGACCGGTCTGCGCGGCGGCACGCCTCCGGGAATTCCAGACTGGACAGTCGATGCCAGCGCGCGTCTCGATCTTGGAGAGATGTTCTCGTTCACGACCCATGCGCGGTGGATCAATAAGGGCTTCTTCTTCCCGACCTTTATCGAAGAGGGCGATCCGAACTTCTCGTTCTCGAATCCCAACAGCGTGAACACGAATTCGGTGCCCTCGAGAATCTTCGTGGACATGCTCGCCACCGTGCGGCTGCCGTGGGCGAAGGGGTTTGAAATCTACGGCGGTGTCGACAACGTGTTCAACCAGGATCCTCCGCGGTTCCCGGGTGCGAACGGTAGCGGCAACAACATCTTGTTCAATCCGGTTGGCCGCATGTTCAAGATGGGTGCACGCGCCACCTTCTAGGGGTTCAGGGAACCGGAGGATTGCTCCCCGCCGGTTCCCTGACCCCGTCAATCGCAGCTAACTCGCGCCGGGGAGGCAGCTTGACCCGCCCCGATCCCGCGCGACCGGATTCTTGAGAAAGGGCACCACATGCCGCTTCGCAGTCTCGCCGCAAATTCCTCCAGCCGCCGCGCCAACTGGCGTGCACTCGGCCTCAGCAAGGAGGATATGGAGAAGCCCAAGATCGCGGTGGTGAACTCCTCGAGCGAGTTGGCGATCTGCTATGCGCACCTCGATGGCATCGCGAAGATCGTGAAGGAGGAAATCCGCGCGGCGGGCGGCGTGCCGTTCGAGGTCCGCACTGCGGCCCCGTCGGACTTCATCACCGGCGCGGCGCGGCAGGGCTCATACATTCTTGCCGGGCGCGACATCATTGCCAACGACATCGAAGTTCAGGTCGAGGCGGCGCTGCTCGACGGCATGATCTGCCTGACGAGCTGCGACAAGACGCCGCCGGGGCATCTGATGGCCGCGGCGCGCCTGAACATCCCGACGATTCTGGTCATCGGCGGCTACCAGCAGGCCGGAGAGATCGATGGCGAACCGGTTGACGTCGAGGATGTCTGGGGTGGCTCGATCGGCGAGCGCTTCGGGGCGAAGCCCAAGTTCCCGGTCGAGCAGATGGCTGAGCATGCGATCATGGGCCCGGGCGTGTGCGCCGGGATGGCGACCGCCAACACCATGCATTCGGTGGTCGAGGCGCTGGGCATGGCGCTGCCCGGCCACGCGCCGGTTCGCGCGAACAGCCCGAAGATGAAGGCCAATGCCCGCGCGGCGGGTCGGCGGATCGTCGAGATGGTCAATGAAGACCTCAAGCCGCGCGACATCCTGACGCACGGCGCGTTCAAGAACGCCGTGGCGACGGTGCTCGCGGTGTCAGGCTCGATCAACGCGATCAAGCACCTGCAGGCGACCGCGATCGAAGCGCACAACGGGCTCGACGTGTTCGCTCTGTGGGAGGAGATGAGCGACGTGCCGGTGCTCTCCGCGGTGCGCCCGACCGGCGACGTGCGGATCGAGCAGTTCGAGGATGCCGGCGGCGCGCGGGCGATCCTGAAGCGGCTGGAAGGCCGGATCGACACTTCGGTGCTCACCTGCACCGGCAAGACCCTGGCCGAGAACCTTGCGGGCTACGAAATCCCCGGCCCGGAGGTGATCCGCCCCATCGACGATCCGGTGGGTCCGGGACCGGCGATCGCCATCCTGTCCGGCAGTTTCGCCGACACCGCGGTGGTTCGCCTGGGCATCCGCGACGGTTCGCGGCCCGAGGAGTTCACGGGCCCCGCACGGGTGTTCGAGACGACCGAAGAGTGCATGCAGGCGATCGAGGACCGGGTGGTCCAGCCGGGCGACGTGGTCGTTAGCCGCAACCAGGGCCTCAAGGGTGGGCCGGCGATGGGCGGCGGCGCCAGCCTGATCCTGTTCGCACTCGACGCGGCAGGGCTTGCCAAGACTACCGCGTTCGTCACCGACGGCCAGCTCTCGGGCTTGTGCCTCAAGGGCCTGACCGTGGCCGAAGTTCACCCTGAAGCGGCGACCGGAGGCCCGATCGGCAAGATCCGCGATGGCGATGTGATACGCATCTCCGTTGCCAACCGCTCGCTCGACATCGATGTGCCGGCCGACGAACTCGCCCGCCGCAACGGGCCGGGCTTCCTCGTCCCCGCGAGCGGCTATCTCGACACCTTCCGCCACGACGTGCGCGATATGAGCACCGGTGGTGTGCTGGTGCCCGAATCGGAGTAGGCAGGGCCATGCAACTGACTGACGAGGAAAAGGCGATGCGCGATGGGGCGCATGGTCCGGCGGTGGCGAAGGCGATGGACCTGCTCATTCGCTACGGGGAGGCGTTGGGCGCGGAGGATTTCGTCTATACCGACAATATCGCAGGCGTCCCGGGTTCGTCCCCGCAATGGGTCAAGGACTACTACGCCGAAGACGGCGGCGACTACCGGGCAGTGTTCTCCCGCTTCGACCTCGATTCCGACGAGGTCGTGGACGTCCCGCGCATAAGCGGCTTCAGCTGTCATCTGCAGGGCGGGATGGATCCCGAGCTCTGGCGCGAGCAAGGCATGAGCGAGGAGGCCTTCGCCAATTTCCGCTCCGATGAGCAGGAAGTGGCCGATCACGGAATCCAGGTGCTCAAGACCTGCACGCCCTATCTTGCCGGCAACGTGCCCGTGATGGGCGAGCACTGCGCATGGATGGAATCCAGCGCGGTGGTGTTCTGCAACTCGGTCATCGGCGGCCGTACCAATTGCGAAGGGCGCGAATCCACCAGCGCGGCGATGCTCGCCAAGCGCGTCCCCAACTGGGGCTTCCACACCGACGGCTTCCGCAAGGGGCAGCACCTGATCCGCGTGGAGACGCCAGTGGATTCCATCTTCGAGTGGGGTCTGCTCGGTTATTACACCGGCTCAGCGGTGGAAGACGCAATTCCCGTGCTGGATGGCGCGATCTCGAACCCGGCGCTGATCAAGCACAAGCACTTCGGCGCGGCCGCCGCATCGTCCGGCGGCGTCGAGATGTACCACATGACCGGCATCACGCCCGAGGCGCCGAGCATCGAGACCGCATTCGGAGGCGCTCCTCGTGGGGAGCGGTACACCTATGGCGTCAAGGAACGGCGTGAGACCTACGAACGGCTGAACAGCATCGGCGAAAGCCGGGACGTGGACTACGTCATGCTCGGCTGCCCGCACTATTCGATCGACCAGCTGGCGGAGGTTGCGGCCATGCTCGACGGTCGTCAGGTCCACCAGAACAGCAACCTGTGGATCTTTACCAGCCGTGCAGTGAAGGCGACGGCGCTCGCCAGCGGCTACGTCGATATGATCCGCAAGGCCGGCGCACATCTCATGACGGACACATGCTCGGCCATCAGTCAGGCGGTGCCGCCCGGCACCAAAGTCGCCGCATTCGACAGCGCCAAGCAGACGCACTACCTCCCGGCGATCATGGGCATCGAGGGCTGGTTCGGCACCACCCGGGAGTGCATCGAGGCGGCCTGCACCGGACGCTGGGAGGGAAGGCTCAACTGATGGCAACCGTGGCAACCAGAGCTCCCGACGTCCTCATTCGCGGCCGAAAGGTCGTTGGCGGCGCGTGCGAAGGGGAAGCGCTCGTGACGCGCGAGGCGATATCGGGCTGGGGCGGGGTCAACGCGATGAAAGGTGAGATCATCGAGACTCACCATGAGCTGCGCGGCCAGAGTTTCGGGGGTAAGGTGCTGGTGTTTCCGGGTGCCAAAGGCTCGTCCGGTTGGTCGGCGGCCTTTCACACCACGCGCCTGACCGGCCACGCCCCGCTCGGCCTGCTCTACAATATCACGACGACCAAGGCGGCTCTCGGCGCGGTGGTGCTGCGCGTTCCCACCCTGACCGATTTCGACAGCGACCCGCTCGACCAGATCGAAACCGGCGACTGGGTGCGGATCGACGCCGACCAGGGAATCGTTTCCGTGTGGAAGGGCGGCCGCCCCTAGGCAGTCGACGCTTCAGGACTGCAATGCGCGAAGGAAGGAAATACCTCGGTGAATGACAAGGCTCGCGGGGACGATTCCCCTAAGCTGCAGAAGGTAGAGGGCCATTCCGAAGAGCGTTTCCTCGGCTCGGACATCTTCGAGAGCAGCCGCCATACACTGCCTCCGCCGCGCCGGGGCGGCACCATCACCGAGGACGCTCGCGAGGTCGACATCTACCACCAGTGCGATGTGGTGGTGATCGGCGGCGGCCCGGCGGGCTGCGCTGCGGCGTGGGCAGCGGCCAAGGCCGGCGCGGACGTGACGCTGGTCGAACGCTACAACCACCTCGGCGGGCTCTCTACCGGCGGACTGGTCATGTGGATCGACCGGATGACCGACTGGCAGGGCGAGCACGTGATCCAGGGCTTCGCGCGCGAATTCATCGAGCGCATGCCGCCCGAAGCGGTCGCCGGACCGCCGCGTGAGGATTGGGGCACGCAGGACCCGCTCAAGGTCGGCTATTGGAGCCAGCGCACCACCGCCTTCCACGGCATCGTTCAGTGGGCGCCGACGCTCGATCCGGAGCGGATGAAGCTCAACAACCAGGAGATGCTGCTCCAGGCGGGCGTGCGGATCGTGTTCCACGCCTGGGCCGCGCGACCGATCGTCGAGCACGGCACCGCCAAGGGCGTCGTGTTCGAAAGCAAGGCCGGGCGTCAGGCGCTGATGGCCAAGGTAGTGGTCGACACCAGCGGCGATGGCGACATGTTCGCCCGCGCGGGAGCCGAGTTCGATACCGACATCGAGGAAGGCGACGTTCACCACTCGATGAACACGGCCTGGGTCGCGGGCGGGGTCGATATGAACCGCTGGATCAACTGGAAGACACTGTACCCTGAACAGTTGCGCCAGCTGCTAGAGCGAGGCCGCGAGGAGCTCGGGTTTTTCCAGACGCCCTACGTCACGTGGCGGCCCGATATCGCCATGTGGCTCGGGCCGCGCCAATCGGGCCTCTCGGCGCTCGATGTCGACGACATGACCGAGGTCGAGATCCGCAGCCACCGGCTGATGGAGGGGCACACCCGATTCTTTCGCGAACATGCGCCGGGATTCGAGAACGCCTATAGCCTGCAGAGCGCGAGCCAGCTTGGCGTTCGCCACACCCGCCGCCTCGCCGGCGTCTCCCGGATTGAGCGCAAGGATTGGCCCATCGGCGGAGCCCGCCCGGACGAGGTGGGCGTGAGCCCGTCGATCAGTCCCAAGTTCCCGGTCGTCTCCGTACCCTACGGCAGCCTCGTCCCGCGCGCGCTGGACGGCCTGCTCGCCGCCGGCCGCCACGTCAGCTGTGACGCCAACAGTCACGGCTTCATGCGCGAGATTCCGCAATGCTGGCTGACGGGCCACGCCGCCGGTGTCGGCGCGGCGGTCGCGGCCAATCGCGGAGTGCAGCCGCGCGACGTCGATGTGGATGAGGTGCGTTCGGTGCTGCGCTCGCAGGGCGCGCATCTGTCAGACGATCAGGCGGTGGCGCAGTCACGAAACGCAGCGGTGCCGGTAAGTTGAA
This sequence comes from uncultured Sphingomonadaceae bacterium, assembly GCA_964401045.1. GTDB lineage: Bacteria > Pseudomonadota > Alphaproteobacteria > Sphingomonadales > Sphingomonadaceae > CAYNXB01. The sequence goes on from CAYNXB010000015.1 coordinate 10,118, forward strand.
CCAGAGCGACACGCTTGACGTTGCGCAGTTCCTGCACGGCCTGCGCTTCTCTCGTTATCACCTGCTGATCCTGGTTCTGTGCAGTCTTGTCACCTTTTTCGACGGGCAGGACTTCGCCGCGCTTGCCTATGCCTTGCCCTACATTCGGGACGACATGGGCATCTCGGACCAGATGACCGGCTACGTGAGTTCCGCCGCTTTCCTGGGCCAGATGATCGGCTCGCTGCTCGGCTCCCATGTGGGCGATATCTTTGGCCGAAGGCCGGTGATCGTCTTTTGCACGATTTGCAGCGCCGTCATGACTTTCGCGGTGGGTTTCGCCGGATCGCCCGAACAGCTGATCGCCCTCCGTTTCGTGAGCGGTCTGACCATAGGCGGGCTGCTTGCGCCAGTCTGGGCGCTCAGCATCGAAAGCATGCCGCGCGCCATCCGGGCGACCAGCGTGACGATCATCATGATGGGTTTTTCATTCGGCACAGCCTCGGCCGGGCCGATCGCTAACTGGATTGCCCCGATCCTGGGCTGGGAGGGCATCTTCTGGGTGTGCGGCGTCATGACCGGCGCGTTCGCGCTGATCCTGTTCTTCATGCTGCCCGAGAGCGCGCGCTGGCTTGTCGCGACGCAAAAGCCGCGCGAGCGGATCGTACCTCTGCTCGTCCGCTTCAGCCCGGGCGCGGCGCTGCGCGACTTTCAACGGTTCACTCTCTCGGATGAGCGCGAGGCCGGTGGCGGCGCGAGCCCTATCCACAAGCTGCGCGAGCTGTTCGCAGGGCCGCTTGCCGTGGTGACCCCGCTGATCTGGGGGGCGTATTTTTGCTCGAGCTTCGCGATCTACCTCGGCAGCGCATACGGGGTGATCTTCATGGAGAACCTCGGAATCGCACGGCAGAATGCTGCATGGCTCGGATCCATCGGAGCCATGCTGGGCGCGCTGGCCGGGGTCGCCCTGCTGGCGATGACAGAACGGCGCGGACCAGGATGGATCGCGCTCGCCCCGCTCCTGGGCGTGCCGCTGGTGCTGCTGGTCGGCACCGGCATCGCGGTCGGCGGCCCGGCTTTCGTTCCGGCGCTGCTCGGCGCCACGGTGATGATCGGGGCCGGTCACGCCGCCGTCATTTCGATCACCAGCGTCTATTACCCCAGCACCGTGCGCGCCACGGGTGGCGGATGGGCGAGCTTCGTCGCCAAGTTCGCCGCCGTCGCCGCGCCGATTTTCGGCGCGCGGTTCCTCGCCGGGCGTGAAGGGGCGATGGGTGGATACACATTTACCGCGCTGTGCCTCGGGGGCGTCGTCCTCGGCGTGCTCCTGCTGGCCTACTTCGCTCGCGGGCTGCAGTCTGATGGGATCGGTGCGGCTGGGAAGCCGACACGGTGAGCGCGGCGTCGTCACGTGAAGGCACGCCTACCTTCCAGTCGTCGCGCGTCACGGGACCCCTTCCTTGAGTGTCTCGTCGTCAGTTATCCTGCAAGCTCGCTGCGCGATTTGGCTAACCGCCATGTCGTGAGCATGTGCCGTTCAGCAGAAGCCGCGATTGGAGATAAGTTGCGGTTAGCCTGACAGCGCCGCGACTCAGGCCAAGCTACAATCTCAGACGTCGGATGTGCGGGGAAGCGTCCGCTGCGCGCTCGCGAGCAGCAGCCGCAATGCATTGCGGCCGGTCCGTGAAGAGGGGTTCTGGCCCGTTATTGCGCCCTGGTGTGGATCTCGAGAACCTCGAGGTCATCGGTGCCATTGATCGGAAGGATCTCTCCCACTTCTGCACCGATCATCGCCCGGGCCAGTGGCGCGGTAAAGGAGAGCAGACCTCTCGCGGGATCAGCCTCATCGGCACCCACGATCTCGAAAGTTTTTGGTGTGCCGTTGAGCAGGACTCGCACCTGGACGCCTATCTCGACCTTGTCGCCGGTAGGGATCGGCGCCAGCTCCGCTGTAATCTGGCGGGTTTGCCAATACCTCAGGTCGCGCCTGAGCATGGCGGCAGCCGCTTCATCCGCGCAACGCTCCAGTTCGGCCTCGAGTTCGGCGACACGGTTCTGGATGAGAGTCAGGCCCCGCGGTGTGACGAGGTTCGGGCCGGCCGGTATTGGCAGCTCGAATTTAGGCTCCAGGTGCTCCTCGTCACTTTCACGGCGGAACGCTACGCTCATCGAGGATGTCTCCGCTTTGAAGCGCCCTTAGGCACCGCAATGACATAAGTGCAAAAATTGTTGAAGCGGCCCGGCGTCGGCTGGACGGCACAAGCCGCAACAGCCTAGCGGCCTCTCATGGCTATTACCGCGACGATTATGAACACTGTAACCGGGCTTCCGATCCAGCGCATGACCTTCGAACGCATGCCGAAGCCCTGGTCCAGCTTCAATCTATCCACCGGCGAACTCGTCACGGCTGAACGGATCGATATTGGCCGACCTCTTCCGGGGAAGTTCGCAGCCCCGGTGGACATCTGGGTCAAATGGTCGAGCCAGTGAGCCGTAGCTGACCGACGGCTGACGACCCCGGGAGGCCGCCAGACTTGTCTGTCGAGTTACGCATACGCCGCGTTTCATGGTAATTGACAGCGCCGGGTGCGATCTCGTGCCCGCGTCGGGAGAGGGAATATGCGCAACTTGAAGTTCGCGATGACCGCCGCGCTGTTAATGGTGCCCAGCGCGGGCCTCACGCAGGGTGACGCCGCCAAACTCGGTCAAAAGCAAAAAGCATGGATGGTCGCGAACTTCCAAAGCTTCGCGTGCGCGCTGACGCCCGGTTCGACGGCAGCAGTCACTGGCACCGGAACGGTATCGTTCGACGCCAGCGCGGACGGCGGCGTCGATCTTACTGTCGTATCTGGCGATGGTGGCGTTCCAACAATCACCGCCCACGCGATCAACACCAAGGGCACCGGCGCCAGCAACGGCCGCGCAGCGGCTCAGCCCTGCGGCGCCATCAAGGCCCCCTCTGATCCTGGCGCGGCCAATTGCAGTCTCTCCGGCGACGATCAATCGCCCGCCGTACACTTCAGCATTCCGCTGGCCGCGCTCGGCGGGCCCGCAGCTTCCGAGAGCTACGTCGGCACGGTCACGATCGTAAAGGGCCCCGCCAGCGAACCGATGGTTGGTCAGTATCTCTCGAAGAAGGGCTACCAATATTACCAGGCGCGAAGCGACCTTGCCTCTGCCAGGGCCTCGGCCGATCCGGAGTTGTTAGTCATCGCCAGGTGCGACAGCGCCAAGCTCATTTCCAAAAGTGGCAAGCCAATGACATCCACTTACGATCTGGCATTCGCCAAAAAGTAGGTCCTGGCACCGCGATCGATGTCGTCTCGATCCGGAAGACGAGCAGCGTCACCATGGCCAGAACCGCCCAGCCGGACATGGAGGCCCGCAGCGTGACGCCTTGCATGTTGGCAAGGCGGCTGACCGGAACCCGGTAAGCTTCTCCAGCCCAGCCGATTTGGGTTGGACATAAGCAAATGCGTAAGCACCTGCTTCGCGATCACCTATGCCTTGGCACCGATTGGCAACATCAGACGAACGCGCAGCCCATGCGGGGAAACGGGTTCAAGCGTCATCGATCCGCCGTGAAGATGAGCGATTGTCTCGACGAGCGACAGGCCAAGCCCGGCGCCGCTGCCGCCGCGAGCAGGATCGAGACGAACAAAGCGCCGCGTCGCGTCGTCTGTCTCGCTTTCCGAGAGGCCCGGGCCATCGTCGGCCACGGCAAGTTCGACGACATTGTCGGCTGCCCCATGGGCGGCGATCCGGATCGCCGTCCCCCCGCCCGCATATTTGAGGGCATTGTCGACGAGGTTCGACAGCGCGCGCATCAACAATTCGCGGTGCGCAACGATGTCGAGCCCGGGCGGCGCATCGACGACGATCTCGAAGCCCTGATCCTCCGCGAGCGGGCTATAGACCTCCGCCAGATCGTGAAGCATCGGTGGCAGGGCAAAGCTGGTGAACTGGTCACGGCCGATACCAGCCTCGGCGCGACTGATCTCCAACGCGGTGTCTAGCAGCCGCTGGAGGCTATCGGCTTCATCGATGGCCGCGCCGAGCGCACCGCGTGCGCCCTTGTCCTGCGTCTGGCCCAATCCTTGTTCGAGCCGCGCCTTCATCCGCGCCACCGGAGAGCGCAAGTCGTGCGCCATCGAATCGGTGATCATGCGCAACTCGCGCACCAGGCCTTCGATACGGCGGAACATCACGTTGATCGTCGTCGCCAGCCGGTCGAAGGCATCGCCGGTGTCGTCGCGTTCGACCCGGACATCGAGCTTGCCGCTGACGAATTCTCCCGCAGCACGCGAAAACACGTCGATGCGGCGCGCCAGGATCCACGCGACCAATGCCGCCATCAGGGCTGCAATCACCACGCCGACGATCAGCGAATAGAGAAACGCTGCCTCGCTGGCGCGTGCCAACTGGCCCTGCGCTTCGAGTATCTCGCCGGTGAGCAGGACATGCCCGTCAGGCAACCGCGTCGTCACAAGGCCCATCGGGAGCGCGGCGCTGGCGCCCTGCCGGAACAGCCGGATTTCGCGCCAGCGTTCGGCGTCGCCAAGGGTCGGCGGCCAGTCGCGCAAATTTCCGACGACCTTGTGACCGTCGGGCGCCTTCAGAAACAGGATGAAATTGCGATCATCCTTCGCCGCGAGGCGGTCTTCGATGGCCATGAGCATTCCCCGGAAACCCTCTTCCCGATAATCGCCGACGAGATCGTCGCGTGCGACTTCCGCGGCGATGCGGGCATCGGAAAGAATCGTCGCTTCGGTGAAGCGGTGGATGATCGTCAGGCCCAGCGCGAGCGCGGCGACCTGCGCCAGCACGAGCATCAGTGTGAGCCGGGCGATCGTGCCGTTCAGGAAGCCGCGCCGCATCGGAGCTAGCCGGGGGTTCCCAGAATATATCCCACGCCGCGGATCGTATGGACCAGCGGCTTGTCGAAGCCGTCGTCGACCTTGCGCCGCAGCCGGCTGACATGGACATCGACGACATTGGTGCCCGGGTCGAAATGATATTCCCAGACGCCCTCGAGCATCATCGTGCGGGTGACCACCTGATCCTGATGTCGCAGCAGATATTCGAGCAGCCGGAACTCGCGCGGTTGCAACTCGATGCGCCGCCCCGCGCGGGTCACACGGCGGTTGAGCAGGTTCATCTCCAGGTCCTCGCACGCTAGCGATGTTTCGACCTGCGTTCCGCCAGAGGGCCGGGCGATCAAGAGTTTCAGTCGGGCGAGCAGCTCGGAAAAGGCAAAGGGCTTGGTCAGATAGTCGTTGGCGCCCGAAGTCAGCCCCTCGACGCGCGCATCCACCGCTCCCAATGACGAGAGAATGATCACCGGAGTTGCGATCTTCGCCGCACGCAACGCGGCAAGTACCGCCATACCGTCCATCCCCGGCAGCATCCGATCGAGAACGATTGCATCGTAGCTGCCGTCGGTCGCGTGATACAGGCCGTCCCGCCCGTCGCCGGCGTGGTCGACGACGAAACCCTGTCCGGTCAGGCTTTTGAGGATGAAATCGGCCGTGGCCGGGTCATCCTCGACGACGAGTATTTTCTGCGACATGCGCCGCCCCCAGGCCGGTCCCGCGCTCTACGGGCAGATATGTATAGCGGTTCTCGCCGCCATGGCGAATACGAAGCAGGATACCCCTATTGCCGTCGTGCCGCGCCGCCACGGCGATCGCGGCAGGTGATGGGATCGGGCGGTGATCGATCCTGTCGATGACGTCGCCGGCGGTGATGCCCACCCGCGCCGCCGCGCCTTCGTCCGCGACGCTCGTGACGATCAGGGTGACCGGCCCGCGATGACTGGCTGGACGAATTTCATAAGTCAGGCCCGACAGCTGGTTGTGCCGATGTCGAAGCGGTGCCGGATTGAGCAACAGCGCTCCCGCCACCACCACTGCCAGGACGGCGAGCAGCACGGCCGTAGAGGGGCGGGGGCTGGCATCCATCCGGACGTCATAGCATCGCGCTCCATGGCGGCGGATGGCCACAAGATGACAAGCCTGTAATCCATACGACCCCAAGCGAAAAAGCGCTGAGCGCGAAGCGGTAGCGTCGAGGTTGGCGGTGTTGCAGATGCCGCATGCGACCCGCCCGTTGCGAAGAGTGTCGGAGACGGCACGTTTGCCGCCGACAGCCGACTGGCGGTATTTTCCAAGTTATTCGCCGGGATCCCTGTAGGGGGCGGCGCGGCGCTAAAGTCCGGTCCGCTGGCGTATTCCCTCCCGCAGTTCGTTGACAAATTCTTCGACAATGGGGAGGACACTCAATTACCGTTGGAGTGGCAATGCCGGCTCGAGAAACCCCAGATACATCAGTCGGCATCCACCAGTTGTGCAACTGGCTCCGGGAGCGCATCAGGCTTGGGATTTTCGTCCCCGGGCAGCGGCTCGTCGAAGCGGACATTACCCGGGACACCGGCGCGCCTCGCTCGCGGGTGCGCGAAGCATTGCGGCGTCTCGAGACCGAGGGCCTGATCGAGATCGAGGAATTCCGCGGCGCAAGCGTCAAGCGGATCACCTGGGATGAGGTTCGCCAGATTTATCGCGCGCGCATGGCGCTGGAAGGCCTGGCGGCGCGCGAATTCGCGTTGGCGGACGATCCGGAACGCAAGCGCCAACTGGCCGAAATACAGGAAGAGATGAACCGCTGGGAAAGCACGGGCGATCACGATCGCTTCGCACGGCTCAACGGCGATTGGCACCGGCTGATCGTGGCCGGATCTGGAAACGAATATGTCGGCGCCTTTCTCGAAAGGCTGGTGATCCCGGTCTACCGGCTGCTGTTCTCGACGTTCTACAACACCACGCGGATCGACGGCGCCAACGCCGATCACCGCCGGATCACGCAAGCTATCTGCGACGGCAATCCCGACGAAGCGGAGGCCGCGATGCGCCAGCACATCGACAACGGCCTCGACGCCTTGTCAGAGATCGACTCCCACTTCGCGGGCTAGCCGGCAGTTTTTCACCACCTCAGGCGAGCGCTGGCGGCAAATGTCCGCCCGATCGGGCTCGCCGCGGTGGCGTCATAACCGCCGTTGCCATTCACCCCCGGCGCCAGGTTCACATAGGGCGGACCGACGTCGAACAGATTGCGGACCTCGACACCCAAGGTAAGGCCTCCGCCCAGGAAGCCCTCGTTTGTGCGGCCCGGCGTCCAGGCGAGACTGAGGTCGATCGGCGTGTAGCTGTCGACCTTCTCGTTGGGAGTGATGGCGTCGTTGGTGTAGCCGCCGGCATGGGTAATCGTGAGCCGCGCATCGAGGTCGCTCATTTCCCAGGCGAGGCTGCCGCGGGCCTTGAAGGTGAGCGGCTGGAACAGGAAGTTGCGCCGGTCCCGCAGAGTCCCCTCCGGGGTGATCGAGACTTTGTAATCGAGCAGATATGTGGCCGACCCGTCGAGGGTGAAGGTGCCTGCCGTTTCCGTCGGAATTGCGTAGGAGACGAAGAAGTCGATCCCCTTCGTCTTGGAGCGGCCGAGGTTGTTGTTACGGCCATCGACGAACAGGGTTACGTTGTTGGGATCGCCCCCCGGGAAGGATCCGCGCGCCAGGGTGATCCCCTGGTCGAGCAGTTCGAGCACCCGCGCCGCCGCATTCGCCCCGTGCAGAATGATGCCCGTTCCTGCGAACTGGTCTTCGCGGTTCAGGATCGCCAGGTCCGCCAGGTAGGTTTCGACCTGGTTCTTGTATTCGACATTCCAGTAGGTCGCGCCGATCCTCAGCGATGAGGTCGGCGTATATTCAAAACCGAACGACCACGTCGTGGCAGTCTCCGGCCCCAGGTCGAGGTTCGGAGCGGACAGCGCGAAGCCCTGCAGCGGCGCTCCGCCGGCGGGGTTCTGGTAGCTCTGTCCGAACAGCGCGTTGCTGTTGCCGTAAATCTGCGAGATCAGCGGCGCGCGGAACGATGTGCCATAGCTTCCCCGCAGCGTCAGCCCATCGACCGGCGACCAGTCGACGCCGACCTTGGGGTTGGTCGTGCTGCCGACGTCGTCGTAGTGATCGTAGCGAACCGCCGCGTCGACCACGAGCCGCTGAAGCCCGGCGGTGGCGTTGCCTGGCCCGAACAGCGGGATGAGCAGCTCCCCGTAAGCCGAGTCCACGCGCCGGGAGAAGTTGCGATAGGTAAGCGGCGTATCGGGATTTCCGCGGGCGATGCCCAGATCGACCTCGATCTCCTGCCCTTCGTATCCGGCCGCCAGCTTTACCGCACCGCCCGGCAGTTCGAACAACGTACCCGTCAACCGGGCTTCGTAGCCATCAAACCGGTTGAGGGTGGGCGCGTAGAAGATCTGGTTGGAGATGAGCGCAAGCGTTGCGGGCGATGTGCGCCCGAGCCCGTAAGGATCGAAAGCTGTTGTCGGGTCGCCGCTGGCGAGCGCGGTGGCGAGGGCCGCGTTGTTGATGCCGAAATGCTGATCCGAGACGTCCTTGTTCTCGCCGTGCGTGTAAAGCGCCTCGAACTGCCAGTCGCCGAACAACTGGACCCGCGCGCCCGGGGTGATCTCCCAGCTCTTCGCGGAGCCGAACGCGTCGTCCGAATGCACGTCGTCTATGAACTTGTACGCCAGGGTGTAGCTGCTGCCGGCGAACCCGGCGGGACGCACGAAGAAGGCATTGGTCTGTGGGACGGTGAGGGTCGCGGAGCTCGCCGCGCTTCGGCGGGTAAATTCGCGCCGGCTCCAGAACCCGTCGAAGAAGAGCTCTACCCGGTCGCCGATCGCCAGCGTCCCGGTCCCATTTACGGTGTCGTATTCCTGCGTCGGAAACAGGTCCTGGCCGACGATGTCATCACACAGGTTTCGCGTCCCGGGCACAAGCAAGCCGGCGGTGGCGGGAGTGACGCCCGCTGCCGGAATCGCATAGCTTACGCCGCCGGCAACGATGGTGCCGGGCGCGCAGCGATTGACGCGATAGTCGTTGCCGCCGAATTCCCGCTGATCGCTGGTGAAGAAGTCGCGATCGTCGCCAGAAAGGTTCGATCGATAGACGTGTTCATAGGCCACCATAATCTGGCCGCCGTCCCACACTTTGCCCAGTGCCGCGCCCGCCTGCCATTCGTCGAAATCACCATCGTCTGAAATACCGTAACGCGCCAGCACTTCGCCGCCGTCCAGGCTGCGCCGGGGGATGAGATTGACGACGCCTGCGATTGCATCGGAACCGTAGATGGCCGATGCGCCGTCCGCGATGACCTCGATACGGTCGACGCCGAGCGACGGCAGGATCGAAGGATCGATGGAGCGGCTGTTGCTGATCGCGCGGTGGCCATCGACGAGAACGAGCGTGGCATAGGGCCCAATCCCGCGCAGGTTCACGCTGTTGCCAAACGTGATATTGCCGTTGCCGCCCGATTGGCCGCGCGAGCTTTCGCTGACGCCGAGGTCGAAGACCTGGGGGATTTCCTTGATGATCCGGTCGACGGTCACCGCGCCCGAAGCAGCGATTTGATCCCGTCCCAGTGCCGTGACGGCCGAGCCTACCGGCGCGGTCCCGCGAAGGCGGCTTCCGGTGACGACAATCGCAGTCGCATCGGTGGCGGGGGAGGTGTTCTCACCCGTCTCCTGCGCATGCACCGCTGCCGGCAGGATCGCCGTGATTGCGCTTGCACCAAGCAGTAGGCCAACAAACCGATCAGTGTTGTTCATCATTACTCCCCCCGGAGAGCGGGCGATTCAATCGCCTTGTGGAGGCGATTTGTACGTTGCGCACAAGATTGTCAACAATATGGTGACCAAGGCGTCGCGGCAAACGGGGCTACCGATCGAGGCGTCAGGTCATTCTTCTTCTGGACGAAAGGCCATCAGACAATATTGTTGACAATATTGTCGCCAGTCGTAGCCAGCAAGAATGCGAGGGGTGATTGCGTGATTGGTTGGCGGTGAGCAGGGAATGAGCCAGGGCGGCGCCCTATGCGTGGCGGTCACCGGCGACCTGGTTCTGGATGAACCGGACGCTGGCTACTGGCTTTCGGGCATCGCCCCCGCGTTGCGTGCTGCAGACGTGACCATCGGTCACCTCGAGGTGCCACATACGGCCTCGCTGGTGGAAGCCGGCGGCGATGTGCCGGCGCCCGGCGCTCCTCCCGAAAACCTGGCCGCCCTGTCGCCCGCGGGGTTCGATATCGTCACCCTGGCGGGCAACCATATCGCCGATTGCGGCCCGGAAGGCATCGCGGACACCGTGCGCGAACTGGACCGGCACGGCATTCGCCATTCTGGCGCAGGACCCGACCTCGCGGCGGCGCGCGCGCCCGCCCTGGCGGACGCGGAAGGGCTGCGTCTCGCCGTGCTCAGCTACAACTGCGTCGGGCCGCAGACGGGCTGGGCCGGCCCCCATCGGGCAGGTTGCGCTTATTTGCCGATCGTCACCGCGGACGGTTCGCCGGTCTCACCGACCGCGCCGCTCGAACGGGTCGCTCCGGAAGCGGTGAATATGCTGCGTGAGGACATTGCGTCGGCCCGCCTCGAAGCGGATTTTGTCCTCGTGGCGCTTCATAAAGGCATCGTGCACACCCCTGCGAAGCTCGCACCTTACGAGCGGGAGGTCGCGCATCTTGCGGTCGAATGCGGCGCGGATGCGGTTATCTCGCACCACGCCCACATCGTACGCGGAATAGAGTTTCACAACGGACGGCCGATATTCCACGGGCTGGGCAACGGGTGCGTCGTCACCAGCGCCCTGTCGCCCGATCAGGATCATCCGGCGCGCAGCGAATGGGCGCAGCGGCGCAAGGAACTGTTCGGTTTCGAGCCCGATCCCGCCTATCGGCTCGCCCCGTTCCATCCGGAAGCGGTGAACGCATTTATCGGCAAGATCGTCTTCGCAGCCGGTAAGCTGCCGCAGGCATGGATCGTCCCGGTATTCGTCGAGCCGCCGGGACGGCCGGTCCTTGCCCGCGGGCCGCAGGCGCGAGGCATCTCCGATTACGTCGAGCGCGTCACCGCCATGGCGGGGCTGCCGGCGATCCGCATTCACGACGATGGCAGAGCGGAGCCACGCCAGTGAGCAAGCCGATGATCGTCATCATCTGGCTGGGTGGTCTGGCCTTGCTGCTCGCGGTAGCGATCGACACCATCGCGGTGATCGGCCGCCACGTGGGGCTCCCGCTCACCGGCTCGATCGAACTGATGCAGGCGGTCATTCTCGTCTCCGGGGCGCTTAGCCTTGTAGTGGCAACCGTCGACCAGTCCCACGCCCGGGTCCGCCTGTTGGTTGACAAGCTATCCGGGAACTGGCGCGACATGGCGGATCGGCTGTCGAGCGCATTGACCATGCTGTTCTATCTCGCGCTCCTGGCCGGATCGGCCTGGCTGGCCGCTGACCTGTGGAACGGCAGCGAGCAGAGCGAATGGCTCGGCGTTCCCTGGCGGTTGCTGCGCCTGATCGCGAACATCTGCCTGCTGGCGGCGTCGCTGGTCCTGCTCCGGCGCGTGTTCGGGAAGCGCTCATGACCGAACTGGCTACTCCCTCGACGGGCCTGATCGGGGTCCTGGTTCTCCTTACCCTGCTTCTTCTGGGCGGTCGCATTGGTGCGGTGCTGGGGCTCGTGGGGCTCGGTGGACTGGCGCTGACGCTCGGGCCAGAGGCCGCGCTGATCAAGGGCGGCGTCGTGGTGATCGACACCCTTACGCGGTACGAGTTGGGCACGCTGCCGCTGTTCCTGTTCATGGCGCACGTCTTTTTTTCGATCGATGCCAGCCGGGATTTGTTCGACGCAGCCGCGAAATTGCTAGGCCACCGCCGAGGCGGCCTTGCCTATGCCTCGATCGCCGGGTGCGCCGGCTTCGGCACCATCAACGGCTCGAGCCTTGCGACCACCGCCACCGTCGGGCTGGTCGCCTATCCGGAGATGCGTCGGCGGGGCTACGACGACAGGCTTGCGACAGGCACGATCGCCGCAGGCGGAACGCTGGGCCAGATGATCCCGCCATCGGGGGCCCTGATCGTCTTTGGCATTATCGCCGAAACGTCGATCGGAACGCTGTTTACGGCGGCGATCATCCCGGGGGTGACCCAGGCTCTGCTCTACGCCCTGGTCGTGTTCGTGCTCGTGCGGTGGAAGCCGGAGCTGGCACCGGCCGGAGAGCGGGCCTCTTGGCGTGAGCGATGGCATTCGCTCGCGCGGATCTGGGAAATCGTGCTGCTCATGGCCTTGGTGATCGGAGGCATCTCCCTCGGCTGGATCAGCCCGGCGGAAGCTGCGGCTATCGGGGCGACCGGCGCCCTCCTCATCGCGACCCTGCGCCGCAAACTGACCCGCGCCGCGCTGTTCACCGCGTTCCACGAAACGCTGCGAACCAGCGGTCTGATCTACCTCATCATTATCGGCGCGCTGATCTTCTCGGTCTTTGTCGGCGTCACGGGCCTTGCGGACGCGGCAGGCCAGCAGGTCGAAGCTTTGGGGCTGGGGCGCTTCGGCACGCTGATCCTTATCGCGCTGTTGCTCCTGATCCTGGGATCAGTTCTGGACGGTCTGGCACTGATGCTGCTGACCACGCCGATCCTCCTTCCGATCGTGGAAACCACCGGGCTCACCGCTATCTGGTTCGGCATCTTCATTACTCGGGCGATGGAAATCGGCTTCGTGCATCCGCCGTTGGGCATGAATCTCTACATCATGCAGGGGGTCGCGAAGAACGTCTCGATCAACCGCATCTTCAGGGGTGTGCTGCCGTTCCTCGCGAGTGACTTCGTTCACCTCATCCTGCTCATCCTCTTTCCGGCGATCATCCTGTGGTTGCCGGCCGTGCTTGGAACCTGACCATGATAGCGATCGCCGGTCCGAACCTACCGCTTGAAATCCTGCAGGCGTCCGGCCGCTATGCAGGGCCGTTGCCGATCGTGCCGGACAGGGAGACGCCGCGCGCAGGCGAGTGGTTGGAGAGCAAGTTCGCTCCCTGGGCTTTCGCGTTGCTCGAGGCATGGGCAGAGGGCGAATATGACGACCTCGAGCGGGTCCTCTTCAGCCGTGCGGAAGACAATTCGCAGCGGCTCTATTATTACGTGTGCGAGTTGCAGGCGCGGGGCCTGATAGCGGGGCCGAAAGCGACGATCTTCGACGTGGCGAAGATTCCCCGGACCGCCAGTGCCGAACGAACCATCGCCAAGGCCCGCGATCTGGCCCGGGAGCTGGATGTGAGCGACGCGGCTATCGAAGAGGCAATCGCGGCCTCGAACCGCACGCGGGCTCAGGCCCCCGCTGGGAACGGCGAGCGCGTCTGCTTGCTCGCTGGAACCTCCGTTCCCGACGGCCGGCTGCATCGCGCGATAACCTCGGCGGGCTTCGAACCCGTCGGCCAGACACTGGTCGACGAGTGGATGGATCTTGGTGATACGATCGAGGAGCGCACCGGCGATCCAGCCGCGGCGGTCGGCCGTCAGGTGCATGAGAGCACGTCCGGGTCGCGCAGTTTCGCCGATCCCGGCGCCCGGCTCGCGGCACGCATCGCGGCTGTAGGCGCGAAGGCGGTGATCGTGTGGCAGATCGAGGAGGACGAGGCGCAGAGCTGGCAGCTTCCGGCGCAGCGGCGCGTGCTCGAGAATTCGGGCCTTCCACATCTGGTGCTCACCCGGCGAGATTGGCGCGCCCGCGATGGAGCGCCGGTGGAGATCGTCGAGTTTCTCTCGCGAGCAAACGCATGACGCCGTTGGCTGGTCACCGCGTCGCGTGCCTCGGCGGCATGGCCGAGCGGCCGCTTGCGCGGTTTCTCGTTTCCCTCGGCGCCGAGCTCGGCGGACCGGTGGACGGCGCATCGTTCGTGATCGACGATCTCGGGCGCGACGAAGCGGTCAAGCGCGTGCAGATACCGGAGAACGCGATTCACGTTTCCGTCACCCCCTTCGGTTCCGGGGGGCCGCGGTCGCATTGGCGCGGCGGCGAGCTGGTCGCCTCGGCGACGGGCGGCGCGCTGCGATTGACCGGGGAGCCGGGGCAGAAGCCGGTCAAGGAAGCGGGCGACGCCTGTACCTTCCACGCCGACATGGTGGCCGCGGCGGGCGCATTGGCCGCGCATTTCGCGCGCGGCAGGCACGGGGCCGGGCAGCACGTAGATGTCTCGATCCAGCAGGTCGCGCTCAGCCGCAATGTGAACGGCGTGCTGGTCTGGCAGTTCGATCGGCGCAAGCTCGATCGCGCTGGCGGCCGGCTGGCATACGGCAAGGCGAAAGTGCGGGTGCTGTGGAAGCTGGCGGACGGGTGGTGCTTCCATGCCCTGATGACCGGCCGGCTGGGAGCTCCGGCGAACCAGGGCCTGTCCGCGTGGATGGACGAGGCCGGGTTCGACAACCCCATGCGGGAGGTCGATTGGCTGGCCTACAACCGCTCCACTCTCGCGCCCGCGACACGCGCCGAATGGGAGGCGGCCATGGCCGCGTTCTTCGCTACGCGCACCAAAGCCGAGATCGCGGATGAGGGGCGCCGGCGCGGCATCAACGCCTGCGTCGTAAACGAGCCCGCCGACGTGCTGGTGGATGCCCACCTGGCGGCACGCGGGTTTCTCGACACGCCTTCCGGGCTGCCCGAACGCTTTGCCGTGCTGAGCGAAGGATCTGCTGTGCAGGCGCCGGCAATCCACTCCGGTGAGCGTCCCGGTCCGCTTTCGGGCGTGAAGGTGCTCGATTTCGCGTGGGCGCTGGTCGGTTCTATCACGACCAAGACGCTGGGGGACCTGGGGGCAGAGGTCGTGAAGATCGAAACCCGCAATCGCCCCGATCTCGCGCGGCTCGACGTGCAGGTGTCCGCTTCCACCGCGACGAGCCTCGATGACAAACCCTGGTTCGCCCATCTCAACACGTCCAAGCGCAGCCTCACGCTCAATCTGAAAGAGCCCTCGTCGCGCAAAGTGCTCGATCCGTTGATCGATTGGGCGGATCTCGTGGTCGAGAACTTCTCGCCCGGAACTATGGCCAGGCTCGGGCTGGGCTACGATGATCTGGTCCGGCGCAACCCGGGCCTGATCATGCTGTCGGGAAGCGTCTATGGCCAGACAGGGCCGCTTGCGCAGGAATGGGGCGTCGATGGCACGGGTGGCGCGCTATCCGGCCGCACGTTCCTCACCGGGTATCCCGATGGCGATCCGGTCATCCCCGGTGCCGTACCATACGGCGACGTGATCGTGCCGTTCGTGATGGCGGCCGGCGCCGCGGCCGCGCTCCAACATCGGCGCGACACCGGCTGTGGGTGCCACATCGATGCCAGCATGTATGAGATCTGCGTGCAGCAGATGCGCGATTTCCTCGCCGCTGCGAAGGCAGGTGAGCGCCCGCAGCGTCTCGGCAACGCGGAACCGTCGGTGCTTTTCCAGGACGTCTTTCCCGCAGCCGGGGACGACCGGTGGGTGGCGATCAGCCTTTTCTCCGAAGCTGACCGGGAGAAGCTCCTGTCGATCACAGGCGCCGACATCGAGGCGTGGACTTCGGTGCGCGAGGATCGCGTCATCGCCGAGCTGCTTCAGGGCCACGGCATTGCCGCGGGAACGCTTCAGGATTGCGAGGACCTGCTCGAACGTGACCCGCAGATGGCCGGGCGGGATGCGCTGGTCGTGCTCGATCACCCGGCGCTCGGCGCATTCAGGCACGTGAACACCCCGCTTCGTTTTTCCCGCGACGGTTTTGAGCCGTTCCGCTCGCCCGCCATGGGAGAGCACAGCCATGAGATCGCGCGCACGATCTGCCGTCTGGGCGAGGCGGAGATCGCGCTGCTGCAAGAACAAGGAGCATTTCATTGACCGCCTCCGCCAACCAGCGCAGCCGCAAGTCGCTCGCCTGCACCACTGAGGCGACCGCGTTTCAGAAGCAGTTCGGCCAGGATCTGCGCCGCCGCGTGGTCAATGACCAGGAACCGTTCGCGATCGTCCAGGCAGATACGCCACATGAGATCTTCCACGCGATGGATATCCCGATCATCACCAATCAGTGGTGGTCAGCCTACATCTCGGCGAAGCAGCTTTCGGCCGGGTACTTCGATGTCATGGTGGAAGCTGGCTATCCCGCCAACAGCTGCAAGTATTGCTCGCTCGGCTTCGCCTGCACGCTCGCCAACGATCCGGAAACCGCGCCGTGGGGCGGATTGCCCCGGCCCACCGTGCTGGTCGCCCGGTTGACCTGCGACTGCATCCAGCATGTGTTCGGCCAGTGGGCCGATGCCTTGGGGTCGGAGTTCTTCCCGATGGAAGCCCCGGCGTGGGTGGACAAGGACCGGCAGTGGTTCGCGCACACCAAGTCCGATTGGGAGCGGGTGTTCCAGCCGGATCGCGTGGCGCAGATGGTCGGCGAGATGAGGGATCTCATCGCCTTGCTCGAGAACCGCACCGGGCGCGTGTTCGACGAGGCGAAGTTCCACCACCTGATGGAACAGATCAACGTGCAGGAAGGCTACATCTGGGAAGCCGCACAGGCGATAGGCGATACGCGGCCGTGCCCCGTCTCGATCGCCGAGCAGATGCCCAACACGATGATCCCGCAGTGGCACCGCGGGTCCGATTGGGCGGTGGCCCATGCCAAGCGCTTTCGTGACGAGGTGATGGAGCGCATCGCCGCCGGGCAAGGCGCCTCGGCGAACGAAAAGGTGCGCCTCATGTGGATCGGCGCCGGCGTCTGGCACGATCCCGGGTTCTACCAATCACTCGAAGAGAGCCATGGCGCGGTCTTCGTGTGGTCGATGTACATGCCCTTTGCGGGGCCCGCGTACATCCGAGACCTTCAAGGTCGGCCGATGGAAGCGCTCGCGAGCCGCGTGGCATCGATGAACGAGACCCTGCATCTGCCTCCGTGGATGAGCGGCTGGATGACGTCGGAAGCGGAGCGCTGCGGGATCGACGCCGCAATCATTCTGCTGCCCCCGGACAACCGGCTGTCGCAGTCGGGCACCAAGCTGACCGCGGCTGCGCTGGAAGCCGCCGGGGTGCCGGTGCTGATGATGGACGCCGATATGGTCGACGCGAAGACCTGGGATCATGACCGGATGGTTTCGATGGTCGCCGCTTTCCTGGCCCAGAAGGGGCTGGCGTGAAGGTGCTGCTCGCCTTGATCGCGAGCTTGCTGCTGGCGGCTTGCGCGCGCCCTGCGCCGGAAGGCGTCACGGTGCTGACATATGCCACTCCCTATCCGCCGTCGCATCCGTTCAGCAAAGCGGACCAGCGCTGGATCGAATTCGTCGAGCGAGAGTCGGGCGATCGCCTCAAAATCCGTCCGGTGTGGTCGGGCGCGCTGCTTTCTTCGGACATGTCGCTGGAGGAGCTGCGCCATGGCGTTGCCGACATCGGCCTTATCACGCCGATCTACACACGTGGCGGGACGCATCTCACGCGCATCCAGTCGGGATTCTACAGTGGTGCGGATTCAATCGAATCCCAGCTCGCGCTCTACCAGTGCCTTGTCGATCGACTGCCGGAGATGCGGCACGAAATGGATGGCCTGGTGATCCTGGCGGTACAGGGTGGGCTGCTGCCGGGCGTCCTGACCCGTTCAAAGCCGGTTCGAAAGCTGGCCGATCTCCGCGGAATGCGCATCCGGGCGCCGACCGAGTTGCTCGCTGTGTTAAGCGGCCTGGGAGCCGATCCGGTCAACATGCCGATGGGCGAGGTCTATTCGGCGCTCGCAAAGGGCGTGATCGACGGTGTCGTTGCCCCGCCGGACACGCTGCGGGCGCTGCATCTGGTGGAGGTTGCCAACTATTTCTACGAACTCAGAGTGCCGCGAGGCGCCTATCCCGCGCGCGCGATGAGTGCGAAACGATGGCGATCGCTGGAAGAATGGCAGCAAGCGCTGCTTCAGCGCAGCAAGCCGGTCTGGGAGGCAGCGCTCGCGGATGAAATCCGTCGGTCCGAAGCGGTCGGGCGCGAGGCGGGCAAAGGCAAGATAACGTTCTCGCTGCCTGATCCGGTCGAGCAGCAGCGGTTCGATGAGGTCTACCTGAAGGATGCCGCGGTGAACGCGCGCCGCCTGCAGCGGTTCGGCATCGACGGGCCCGCGGCATTCAGGCTTGCCCGTAACAGCGTGGTTGGACGCGACAGCATTAAATGCGGAGGCGTATCGTGAGCCAGCCATTGGCGGGTATAAGGGTGGCTGATTTCAGCCACGTCATGGCCGGGCCTTTCGCCAGCCACCTGCTGCGCCTGATGGGTGCGGAAGTGATCAAGATCGAGCCTGCTACCGGGGATCAGTTCCGCAATTACGGCGCCGATCGGCAATATGACGGGATGAGCCCGGCGTTCATTGCGGCGAACATTGGCAAGAAGTCGATCGCGCTGAATCTGAAGGACCCTGAGGAGCAGGAGATCGCCCGCCAGATCGTGGCCAATAGTGATGTGGTGATCGAGAACTTCCGGCCCGGCGTCATCGCGCGGCTGGGTTTCGGGTACGAAGAGGTGAAGGGCTCGAACCCGGGGATCGTCTATTGCTCGGTGTCGGGCTACGGGCAGAACAGTCCTTATCGGGACTGGCCGGCCATAGACAACATCGTCCAGGCCACCAGCGGGATGATGATGCTCAGCGGCGCGGAGGGCGATCCGCCGATCCGCATCGGTTTTCCGATCGTCGATACGCTGACCGGTCAGACGGCAGCGTTCGCGATCCTCGCCGCGTTGCTCCAGCGCGAGCGGACGGGGGAGGGCGCCTTCATCGACGTCTCGATGCTCGATGCGTCGCTCGCGTTCATGACTTCGGCGGTCACCCCGTTCCTCGTCACCGGAAGGCGGCTCAAGCGGCTCGGCAACACCGGATACAGCGGCCTGCCGACTGCGGCCCTGTTCAAGACCAGGGATGGCCGTCACGTCTCTCTCGGGGTCGTGCAGGAAAACCAGTTCGTTTCGCTCGCGCGCCATGTCGGACGCGAGGAATGGTTGCAGGACGTTCGCTTCGCCACGCCCGATGCGCGCCGGGCGAATTTCGACGCGATGTTCGCGGAGCTCGAGACGATCTTCGCCACCCGCGACGCCGACGAGTGGGAAGCCGAATTGAGCCGGGCAGGCATTCCCTGCGGCAAGATCCGCCATGTCAGCGAAGCAACTGATTTGTGCGGCAAGGATGCGATCCTGGATATCGATCAGGCTGACTGGCCCGGAGCCCCAGGTGTTTCTGTGCCGAACGCCGGCTTCAGGATGGAGCCCGGTTCCCCCGGCACTACCCAGGCACCGCCGCGTCTGGACGAGAACCGCGAGGAAATTCTGCAGTGGCTCGCCTCGCTCGATCCTGACCGCAAAGCCAGCTGAGGACAAGGGAGCGGAGCAACGATGAAACGGCTGCGCCAACTCTGGGTTATCTTCGCTCTCCTGCTGCCTCTCTCCGCCTTGCAAGCGCAGGACTATCCGGCTTTCGAGCGTGAGTCGTTGTACGTGCCGGTTCGCGACGGAACCCGGCTCGCCGTGAGCATCTATCGCCCAGCCGATGCTCGGGGCGTGGTGAAGGAGCGGCTGCCGGTCATCTTCGCGTTCACGCCGTACCGCGCCCGGTATCTCGATGAGAACGGTGTGGTCCAGGAAGTTGCGTTGACCGACCAGCTGGCGCTGCGCACGCTGCTGCGCGCGGGCTACGTCGTCGCCGTCGCCGACATCCGCGGCAAGGGCGCATCGTTCGGCGCGCGGCGAGGTTTCCAAGACCGTACCGAGGCCCGCGACGGCTACGATCTCGTGGAATGGCTGGCGCATCAGCAGTTCTCGACCGGCAAGGTCGGGATGATGGGCTGCTCCTACCTTGGCGGCACGACCATGCACACCGCGAGCACCGCGCCGCCGTCGCTCCGCGCGATCTTCGCCGGGGCCACGGACTGGGACAAGTACGCCTTCGTGCGCCGGGGCGGCATCACTGCACAATTCAACACCCGCCCGGACGAGCCGCCCTCCGTCGACCTTGCGACCCTTCCGGTCGACGAGGACCCAGATGGTGTCCTGCTGCGCGAGGCAGTGGCGCAGCACGCCGCGAACACGCCCATGGCCGGGCTATGGTACTCGATGCCATACCGCGACAGCGTTTCCGCCCTGACCGGCAATGCCTTTTGGGATGAAGTTGCGATATGGCGCTACACCGACGCAATCCGCCATGCGGGCATCGCCACTTACTTATGGGGCAACTGGAAGGACGAACCTACCAGCGACGTATTGATCGCAGCCCGCAATCTCGACAGCCGCCTTCTGGTGGGGCCCGGCTCCCATTGCGTCCCTCCGCCGGGTTTCGACTTCACGAGCGAGGTGCGCCGGTTCTTCGACTACCACCTCAAGGGGATCGATGATGGCTTCTCCAGGCAGCCGCGCGTGACCTATTGGTCCGATGAGGGCGCCGGCAAGAGCCGGTACATACGCAGCGAAAGCATACCGGGCAGTGGGGCTCTGTCGCGCAGCTACTACCTGTCCGGCCCGGCGAGGGACGCAAAAGGCGCTCTCCGGCTCGCTGCCGGGGCCGGGCCATCGGGCAGCGACAGCCTCACCGTGGACTATAACGTCGCCACCGATGATTACTTCGCATTCTGGCCAAACTCATTGGACGGGCATGGCCTGTTCTACACCACCGAACCCTTCCGTGAGCCGGTCGACCTGCTCGGTTATCCGGTCGCTCATATCGAAGTCGGCGCCGATCGCACGGATGCCGACGTGTTCGTCTATCTCGAGCAGGTCGATCCCGGCGGCAAGGTCGAGGTGCTGTCGTTCGGTAGGTTGAAAATCTCTCATCGGGCGGTCGCTCAGGCGCCTTGGGACAACCTGGGCGTTCCCTGGCATTCCGGCCGCCAGTCCGAGGTTTCGGGGCTTTCCGTCGGCGAGACGGCAGCGCTGTCGATCCCGATGATGCCGCTGTCGCACCGGATAACCCCGGGCGCGCGTTTGCGCTTCCTCGTAACCGGCGCCGATCCGCGCCAACGGAACCTGGCCCAGATCAGGCAGGACCCGCCGCCGCACATCTTCATCAGGCGAGGCGGCGAGTCGGGCTCGCGGATCGACCTACCCCTCAATCCAGCGAGCGGGACTTAGAACCGCGACCGGTGCGGGGCCACGGTTAAGCCGAGCGCGCCGGGATCGCGTCCAGAAACGACAGGACCTGTTCCGCGCACCATTCCCCGTCCGTAAAGGGGAAATGCATTGAGGAGCCCGGCAGCACGCGTTGCTCGCACGAGGGGATGGTGCGGCAGATCAGCTCGTGCTCGGCCTTGGTGGTGAGCGTAGGCCCTTCGGGATAGATATCGGGCGATAGCAGCAAGGTCGGCGCCTGAACGTCCTTCAGGAATTTCCGCACGTCGAAAGACGGGTCTGCGACACAACGGAACGCTGCGGCCTGGATGTGCGCCGGGATGCGCGCCTGGGTATCCCTGTAGTAGAGATCCTGAAGGGGCGAGATCGCCGAGTCCAGATCTCGCCCTTCGCCTTTGGATTCGAAGGCGCTGATCCAGCTTCCCTTAGCGATCACGGCATCGGCGGCATCAAGGAACAACTGACGCACTGGCTGTGCGGTCAGAACGCAGACGGCCAGTGTCAGGCTTCGGATCCGCTCAGGATAGGCCGCCGCGAAGGCGATGCCCGCGGCAGTCGTGGCCTTGTCCCCGATGTAGTGGACCTTCTCCAGACCCAGTGCGTCCATGAATTCCGCTATTTCGTCCAGGAAGCTCTGCGTCGTCAGCTTGTAATCGAAGCCCGGCACCTGCGAGCGTCCATAGCCGGGGCGGTCCCAGCGGATGACGCGGTATTTGCTCGCCAGATGTGGAATCCATCGATTGTAGAGAGTGGAATCGCCGGCGCCATAATGGTTCAGAAGGATGACCTCCGACGCTTCCCAGGGGTTCGTGAAGTCATCGTCGTAATAGAACAGGTCGAGACCTCTGACGTTCGCGTAGGGCATTCTGCACTCCGTTTGGACGATCACCGGCTACCGCGATATCGCGTAAGCGATGCGTGCCAGATCGGATACTGACGTTAGATAGGCGGCGTATCGCGGCGAATGTGCTTATGAGGCGGGCCAGGGAGAGGACGCATGCCAGCACAGGGTAACGCCCCGATCGAAGCGCAGACCGGCGACCGGTGGACGGCATCCCTATGCTGGACGCTGGGCTTCCTGACCCTCATCTCGATGTTCAATTTCCTCGACCGCTCGTTGCTCGGGCTGGTTCTTCCGCTGATCAAGGCGGACCTTAATCTGTCCGACACTGCGCTGGGGCTTATATCGGGGCTGGCCTTCGCGTTGTTCAATTCGCTGCTGGGTGTGCCGATCGCCAGCCTTGCCGACCGATCGAACCGCCGCAACATCGTGGCCATCGGGTTTGCGTTCTGGAGCCTGATGACTGCGTTGACCGGGTGGGTGGCAACGGGTTGGCAATTGGCCGCCTGCCGCTTCCTGATGGGCGCGGGCGAGGCGGCGGGCTCGGCGCCATCGCAAGCGATTATCGCTGCGCGCTTCTCCGAGGAAAAGCGGCCACTGGCCATTTCGATCTTCACCTCCTCTACCGCGATCAGCAGCTTGCTATTCATGCCTGTCGCGGGCTGGATCGCCAGCACCTACGGCTGGCGCGCGGCGTTTCACGTTTCCGGGGCGGTGGGAATTGTGCTCGCGGCCGTATTCTTCCTGACCGTGCAGGAACCCGCGCGGCGCGCGGATGGCCGTGAGAGCGTGGCGGCGGTGCCGATTGCCCGCGCGGTCCGCGCGCTGCTGGCGAAGACGGCCTACCGGTGGCTGCTGGTGGGCGCCGCATCCATGGGCGGCGCGCTCTATGCGATGGCCACCTGGATGACCGCCATGCTGGTCCGGGTTCATGGGTTGAGCATCGTGGAGGTGGCCTCGATCGTCACACCGCTCGGTGGCGTCGCGGGGTTGATCGGGATCATCGGGGCTGGCTGGTTCGCCGATCGGCTCGGGCGCCGCGATCCACGCTGGCGGCTGTGGGTCCCGGCACTGGTCTGCTTCATTTGCGTGCCCGGCTATTTTGCTTTTCTTCTGGCAGACACGTGGCTCGTCTGGGCCGGCGGGCTGGCCGTGGTCTTTGCATTGCAGGGTGCCTACCAAGGGCCGATCTACGCGGCGGTGCTGTCGCTCGCGCCGGAGGGCATGCGGGCAATCTCGATCTCGATCCCGGTGCTGTGCTCAGGGCTGGCGGGGCAGATTTTTGGCCCGCTTGCCGTGGGCATGCTGAACGACGCGCTGGCCGGATCCTACGGCGAAGCGGCGATCCGCTATTCGCTGCTGACGGCTGCCTTGTGTACGTTGGTGGGCGGACTCTGCTTTCTCGCCGCATCCCTCAGCCGGACACGCGCGGCCTAGATCGCCGTTTAGGCGGCTGTAAAGTCTGAGAAACTGGCGGAGCGCGCCGCGATATCAAACGAACTGCCGGGCCGGCGAGGCCAGGTGTGAAGGCATTGGCAAGAAGCCTGCACGACAAGCCGCCTTGCCCACCCGCATCTTGTAAACAATGCCAAGTCACGCCGCGGTAGATTTGGCCGCGCGAGCCAACCCATATCTTTCGATAGGTAAAGGACCCGCCGTGCTCGCGGTACAATCGTACGCGAGAACCTGAATCCCGAATTCAACGACAATAAACGTACACGGAGGGAGAGGACATGGGAATCCTACATAGGTCTACACGCGCCCTAGGGAGGGCTGTGTTTTTTTCAGCAGCATCAGTCGGCGCAATCGCGCTGGCCAGTCCAGCGCTCGCCCAGAGTTCCGGCAGCACGGAGCAAAATACCAACAGCACTGCGACGAGCGACAGCGACCACGCGGGCGACATCATCGTGACGGCGCAGTTCCGCGAACAGCGCCTGCAGGATACTCCGATCGCGATCACTGCGGTTTCCGGCGAAGACATCGCGAACAAGGGGCTCCAGAGCATCGCAGACATCGCGTCATCGGCGCCCAACGTGAATATCCAGAACCAGCAAGGCGCCTATGGCTCCCCGACCATCTATATCCGGGGCATCGGGCAATACGATTCCAGTTTCGCTTACGAACAGGGCGTCGGTCTCTATATCGATGACGTCTATCACGGGGTGCTGCTGGGCGGGCTGTTCGATCTGCTCGACCTTGACCGAGTAGAAATCCTGCGCGGGCCGCAGGGTACGCTCGCCGGGAAGAACTCGATCGGCGGTGCGGTGAAACTGTTTTCCCAAAAGCCGCAGGGCGACGGGTCGGGCTACCTCACTGCGACTTACGGCAGCCTGGACCGGATCGAGCTTCGCGGGGCCTACGATATCGGACTGACCGAGGACCTGGCCTTGCGCATCTCGGGCTTCTCGAAGCGGCGTGACGGTTATGTAAAGCGGCTGGACTTCAACTGCGACCGGCCGAACGAGGTGTTGCCGACCGATACCTGGGTTACGCAGGCGACCGAGGCGGGCAAGTGCCAGCTCGGCACGCTGGGCGGGATCAAGAGTTTCGGCCTGCGCGCGGCGCTCCGCTACACGCCTTCCGATACGCTCGAAGTCAACATCAGCGGGATGCTCACTCGCGACGACAGTGAGCCTCCGGCCGTCGAACTGACGAAATGGATCGATCCGCGCTTCAGCAATCCCCGGCCCTACGTCTATTACGGAACCTACACGAGCGATCTGGGCTGGAGCGAACAGCCCCAGAACATGAGCAACTTCGAATCGATCACCGGCCGGATCGACTGGAACGCCAGCGACACGGTCACCCTGACGTCCATCACTGCCTATGAGAATCTCTATCAGAGATGGGTCACGGACGAGGGCACGCCTGACGGCCGGAACCTGGTGAGATACTATTCACCCTATCACCAGTTCACCCAGGAAGTGCGTCTCAACAGCGACATCGGCGACGGGCTGATCAATCTGACCGTCGGGGCCTTCTATTTCGACTCCATGGGAATTTCGGGCGCACGGCTTTACGACAGGCCGATACTCAACTGGATCAACCGGGATCCGGTCAAGACCACCAGCAAGTCCGCCTTCGCCCATGCCGAGCTGCATCCGGTGGAGAACCTCACGATCATCGCGGGCGCGCGTTATACGAAAGACCGGAAAACCTACACCTACGGGCGTCTCAATTCGGTGACCGGTCTTCCGCTCAGCGGAGCGGACGATCCGCTCAACGTCGGTGTCCTGAATGATAAGAGCGCCATCTATAATGGCCACTCATTCGATTACCGCCTGGGCGTTGACTATCGCTTCAGTGACCACCTGATGGCTTATGCCAATTTCTCCACCGGCTATAAGGGTGGCGGCGCCAACCCGCGTCCGTTCACCCCGGCTCAGGCGGTCTCGTTCTCACCCGAGCGGGTCAAGGCGTTCGAAGTCGGCCTCAAGTCCGATTTCCTGGATAACAGGGTCCGCCTGAATGTGGCGGCCTTCTACAACAAGTACCAGGACATCATCCTGATCGACACCAACGGTGCCCCAGGAAAGCCGGGCGATCCGAACTTCTTCTTCCTCTCCGCGGTGCCGTTCAACGCCGGCGACGCGGATGTGAAGGGACTCGAGTTCGAGACGACGATCGAGCCGACCGACGGGCTGACCTTCAAGGGTTCGCTCAGCTATCTCGACTTCGAGTACACCAAACTGGCCGCGGACGCGGTGAGTTCGGGCGTGGGTATCGACAACACGACGCCCTACACTACGAAATGGAACTGGTCGGCAGAGGTCGCCTACGAGATTCCGTTAGCGAGCGGGGCGTCGATCACACCGCGCTTCTATGCGGACTTCACCGGCAACTACTATACCCTGCCGGAGAACAAGCCGACCGACTTCATTCCAAGCCGGACGATGCTCAACGCGAACATCACCTACACCGCGCCCAGCTCGAATTGGGAACTGGTAGTCGGCGCGACCAATCTGTCGGACAAGCACTACTACTTCACCGCATTCGACAACGACACCTCCAAGGTAACCAAAGGGGTGGGACGTCCGCGCGAATTCTACGTTTCGGTCAAAAGAAGCTTCTGATCCCAGGGGTGGGGCCGGGTCCGCTGCGGTCTGAAAGGGCGCTGCGGGCCCGGAGACATCGGCCGTTCGGTCCCGACCTCGGGTGAACGGCAGGCCAGGGTGAAGGTGAAGGAACGGGAGAAATCATGACGATGAGGCGCGCGATCGGCGGCCCGCTCCTGCTCGCTTCAGCGGTGGCGCTGTCAGCCTGTGTTACCAGGGAGAAGGAGGTTGGCGTGACAGTCGACGTGCATGTGCCCACGCCCGAAATGCTGGAAGCGGCGAACCAGCGAATGATCGCCCAAGGCAAGGTGCCCGACAGCCCAGGCACCGGGCCTTACCGGGTGGTCCGGCACGTGCCGGATAATCTGCCGGACGAGGTGGTCTATCGGCCGGCCGATCTTGCGGCGCTGGGCGATGCCAAGATGCCGGTCTACCTTTTCGGCAACGGCGCTTGCAGCACGGACGCCACCAAATCACGGCACCATCTGATCGAGATCGCTTCGCACGGCTATCTCGTGATTACACCGGGCGGGCTTTTTGGCGGGCCGGGCGTCGAGATGACCTCTGCCTCGATCATGAGCCACGATTTCAAGGCCGATCCGGCGCTGCTAGGCAAAGCGATCGATTGGGCAATCGCCGAAAACGACCGCCAGGGCAGCCCGTTCTATGGCAAGATCGATACGCGCAGCGTGGTGATGTCGGGCTATTCATGCGGCGGCACCCAGGCGCTCAAATATGCGGGCGATCCGCGGGTCAGCAGCTTCGTGATCATGAACAGCGGCATCTTTCCCGAGAATTACATTCCGATGGCTGGCATGAGCCTTAGCAAGCGCCTGCTCGACAAGATCGATGTTCCGATCCTCTACGTCACCGGCGGGCCGGAAGACGTCGCCTATACCGTTGCGCGCGACGATTTCAGCCGGATCGGCAATGCGCCGGTTGTGTGGATCGATACCGACGCGACCCATGCCGGGACTTACGCAGAACCCAATGGAGGGCGGGCCGCCGAAGCGGTGGTTCACTGGCTGGAATGGCAAACGCGCGGCAACGCCGAAGCCGCCGGTTGGTTCGTCGGTGCGGATTGCAAGCTATGCAGCGATCCTCGCTGGACGGTGCAGTGGCGCAATCAGAGCCTGCTCAAGCCGATTGGATAGCTACGGCGCGGTCGGCGGGGCCTTAGCGATCTGTTCTTCGTAGAGCGCCAGGTGACGCGTCTCGCCCATTGCCGCGATCCGGGCCTGGTTCGGCGGTTCGTCCGGCAGGGCTGCAATGATCGCCCGGGCCCGAGTTTCGAGCATTTTGCGGATCTCGGGGTGGGTGAGGATGTACATGTCGTTGCGCCGGATTCCGGCCAGCACACGCTGGCCCGCCTCTTCGGCGGTCATGGCCGTCGCGAAGATCGGGCTTGCCGCGCGGCTGGCGAGATCGGGCGCCGGCGGTGGAGCCGCGCCGCTGTCCGCCAGCGCGGCGGGCCGGACAACGGCCGTGCTTTCGAACAGCTCCGATTGCACTGCCGAAGGGCAATAGACCGACACGCCGATGTCCTGGTCCATCAAGTCCGCGCGCAGGCTTTCCGACAGGCCCACCACTGCATATTTCGAGGTGCAATAGAGTCCCGCGCCCTTCGATGCGGATAGTCCGCCCATTGACGATGTGTTGACGACATGGCCGCCCTCACCATGCGCCAGCATTCGTGGAACGAAGGTCTGCACCCCGTTGACCACCCCACCCAGATTGACGCCCAGGCAGAAGTCCCAATCGGAATAGGTCGCGTCTTGCATCCGTCCGGAAATGTTGACCCCGGCATTGTTGCAAAGCACGTGCACCGGACCGAAGGCGCGCTCCGCCTCGTCCGCTGCGCGGACCCAGTCCTCGCGGTCGGTCACATCGAGCATGATCGCCCGGACGTTGGCTACCTGTTCGCCGAACGAGGCAAGTGCGGCATCCAGCGCGCTTTCCCGGATATCGGTGATGACGACTTTCATCCCCGCCTCGGCGAAGGCTCGCGCCATGCCAAGGCCGATTCCGCTTGCCGCGCCGGTGACGAACGCCACCTTGCCGTCGAATTCCTGCATCAATTCCCTCCCGCCAAATCGTGTAGTGGCTGGCCGCGTTTCAGCGCGCGGGGCCGAACCCTCGCTCATCGAGAAAAAGCCCGAGCTGTTCCGCGCACCATTCGCCATGTGTGAAGGTGAAGTGCATCGAGGAGCCCGGCAGCACCCGCTGCTCGCACGAAGGAATGCTGGCGACGATCAGGTCCTGCTCCGCCTTGGTCACAAGTGGCGTCTCCTCGTCGGGCGAAAGCAGCAGGGTCGGCGCCTGCACATCCGCCAACAGCGGCTCGACGTCGAAGCTGGGATCGGCGACGCAGCGATAGGCTGCGGCCTGGACATGCGCCGGAATGCGCGACTGGACTCGCCGGTAATAAAGATCCTGCAGCGGATCGGCCGAAGCGCCGAGCGCCTTGCCGCCCGACTGGCTTTCGTAAGCCGCGATCCAGCTGCCCTTGGCGATCACGTTCTCCGCCCCGTCGAGGAAGCCCTGCCGCACGCGCTTGCCGGACAGGAAGCACACCGCGAGCGTCAACGTCTGGATACGCTCGGGATTGCTGGCCGCCAGCGCGATCCCGGCCGCGCTCGCCACCTTGTCGCCCACGTAGTGCACCTTTTCGAGGCCGAGTACGTCCATGAATTCCACGATGTCGCTGACGAAGCTTTCGGGTGTCAGGCGATAGCCGAAGCCCGGCTTCTCGGAGCGGCCATGGCCCGGGCGGTCCCAGCGGATCACGCGGTAATGCTGCGCGAGTAGCGGAATCCACTTGTTGTAGAGGGAGGAATCGCCCCCGCCGTAATGATTGATCAGAATGGTTTGCGACGGCTCCCACGGATTGGTGAAGTCGTCATCGTGATAGAACAGGTCGAGACCCTTGACGTTCGCGTAAGGCATGCCTCTCTCCGATCTTCGTTATCCCCGAGAACGGGTAGGGCGTCCGGGCGCGGCCCGTTACTGACGAAAGATAGGACCGGGCGCGCCGCTAGGGCTCCGGAGAAACCGACCCGGGATCAATAGCCAAGAATGGCCTTCGTCTCGAGGTATTCTTCCAGCGCGAAGGCTCCGTATTCGCGGCCGTTGCCCGATTGCCGGTAGCCGCCGAATGGCGCGTAGCCCGACCAGGCGGGATAGTTGATGTGCACTTGCCCCGCGCGGATCTGGCGGGCCACGCGCCGGGCGGCATCCAGATCTGCAGACTGGACGTGGCTGCTGAGGCCGTAGACCGTCGCATTGGCGATCCGGACGGCGTCCGCCTCGTCCTCGTAAGGCATGACGACGATGACCGGGCCGAAAATCTCCTCCTGCGCGATCCGCATCTCGGGGGTGACTTCGGAAAAGATCGTCGGCTTCACGAAAAAGCCGTGGGTAAGGCCGTCGGGCCGGCCCAGTCCACCGCAAACCAGTTTGGCGCCTTGGTCGATGCCCGACTGGATCAGTTCCTGCACCTTCGAGAATTGCGGCGCGTTGGCGAGCGGTCCGATAAAGGCACTCTCGTCCAGCGGATCGGCCACCACGATGCCGTTCGCGGCCTCGGCCGCGAGCGCCTCGACTTCGGCAAGCCGTGAGGCCGGAACCACCATCCTGGTAGGGGCGGCGCAGGACTGGCCCACGTTGCGCATCGCGCCCAGCACGCCCTTCGCGACCGCGGTTCCGAAATCGGCATCCTGGAGGAAGACATTGGGCGACTTGCCGCCCAGTTCCTGCACCACGCGCTTGATCGTCGGCGCGGCGGATTGCGCCACGAGCACGCCCGCGCGGGTCGATCCGGTGAATGACACCATGTCGACATCGGGGTGCGATGACAGTGCCGCACCCACCACGTCGCCGGTTCCGTTGACGAGATTGAACACGCCCGGTGGAACCCCGGCATCGTGCATGACCTGCGCGAACAACAGGGCGCTGAAGGGTGACAGCTCGCTCGGCTTGAGCACCACCGTGCAGCCGGTGGCGAGCGCCGGGACGACTTTTGCGGTGATCTGGTAGAGCGGCCAGTTCCACGGCGTGATCATCGCGCAAACGCCGATCGGCTCCTTGCGGATGTGGATGCCGTTGACCTGCGTCTCGAACTCGAAATCGTTCAGCACGTCGATCGCGACGCGCACGTGCTCGATGCCGAAATGGACCTGTCCTGCGCGGGCAAAGCTGATCGCCGCCCCCATTTCGGCCACGATGGCCTGGGCGAATTCTTCGGTCCGCTCCTCGAGCAGGTCTCTGATGCGGGCCAGCAGCGCCTGCCTTTCGGCAACCGGCGTGCGGGAGAAATCGTCAAAAGCGCGGCGCGCGGCAGCCGCCGCCAGATCGACGTCGGCCGCGCTGCCGGCGGCGATCCGTCCGATTACCTGTTCGGTCGCCGGGTTGATGACGTCGAGCCTTGGAGCATCCGGACGTTCTGCCCACTGCCCGTCGATGTAGAAGCGCGCCTCGTCTTTCACAGGATCTCCCAGAGCTTCTTTCGTTCTGCGCCGAGCCTGAGGGCGTCACAGGCCGGCGTCAACAAGGCATCGGTCCGGCGGGAAAATGGGTGGCGGATCGCGCCATTGCCACTCCCCCCGGGTTAAGCGCCGACATTGCCATCTCCTCCTTCCGAAGGATAGGTTGTCGTCGCGGCTGAATGCCATAAGAATAGGCATAAGAACGCGGGAGAGAGAACGATGGCCTACAAGACCCACGTTGGCGCGCTCGATGATTACCAAAAGGGCGTCATCGAGCTGGATGACGATCTCAGGAAATATGCGTTTTCCAATATCTTCGAGGTGGCCGGCGCCGCCCGTCCGTTCGAACGGGTCGCGGTGGTGCAGAACCTTGAATACGTTGCCGAGGTGGTGAAGATCGAGGGCGAGTCCCCGTGGTATGCCGCCCCGCACGATGAATTTGCGATCGTCATGGATGGCGAGGTGACCTTCAACTTCGTCAAGCTCGCCGACGATCAGGTGCCCAGCCACGAAGGCGGGGCGGCGCAGCTCGGCGGTATGCCCAACGGCCCAGTGATGGGGCGCGTGGTGGCGCGGCGCGGGCACCAGGTGCTGCTGCCGCAGGGGGCGGCTTACCAGCTCGCCTCGCCGACCCCCGCGGTTGCGATCGTGCAGACCGTCGACGGACCGGTCACGGTGAAGCGCTGGTCCGAAATTTGCGAACTCGGAAAAGGAGCAGGCCAATGACCGTACTCGATACCCAGGTCGCCAAGGTCGGCACCGATCCCGACACCGGCTATTCGAGCTTCCAACTCGGCAGCTTCACCTTTCGGCGCGACGAATATTTCGCACACGTCGAATGGCCCAAGGGCAGCCACATCATAGAGATCGACCGGTTCCTGCGGGCGATGGTGCGCGACGTTGGCTGGGGCTTTTTCTATGGCTGGATATTCTTCGACGATATTTTCGGCACGACCAATCATTATGGTACGGTCGATATCTTCGCGGGCGCCTACGACACCGGCTGCAAGGACGCCGGGATCGACCTGCTGGAAACCTTCTCCGCCGAAGCGGTGAAGGAGGCTTTCGAGACGATCGCGCGCGACTGGATCAACGAGGGCTACGATCCTCTCAACGCGCCGCTCGAAACCGGCAGCCCGCTCGGGCCCAAAGGAAGGGAGCGCAGCGATCCGTTGGTGCGCAGCTTCATCGCGGCGGAAAGAATGCTGGGCCTCGATGGTGACAAGCCGGTGCGTTCCGACGACACCGGACATGGCATCAACCGCGCGTTCGCCGATCTGGAATTCAGCGGGCCGAGGATCGAATGCGAGCCTGGCTTCGAGGGCCAGCTTCATGCGATTGACCTGTTCGAACACATCGCGCGCTCCGACGTTACCTGGAACCCGTCGATCAGCGCCGTCACCCGGGCGAATATCTGCTGCGTGACGTCCGAGGAACACATGCTGCCGGTGATCCACGGCAACGACCGCAACGAATGGTTCATCCAGCTGACCGATGAAATTCACTGGAACATCGCAGACAAGAACTCCGGTGCGCCGCGCGGCAAGGTGGTGATGAAAGCGGGCGACGTTTGTGCGATGCCGGCCGACATCCGCCACCAGGGGTTCGCCCCCAAGCGCTCGATGTTGATGGTGCTGGAAAACGGTACGCCCGGGTTGGAGCAACGCTACGCTTCGGGCGAACTCAAGCCCTATCCAGTTGATTTCGGGTGATGAATCGCGGCGCGCTGCGTCACAGAAAAACATTCGACCAGACCGCCTGAGAGATGGAGATGGGCGCATCGGCTCGCAGGACGGCGCTTGGGCTGCTGGCGACGATATATTCGTTCAGCTTCGTCGACCGGGTGGTGATCGCCCTCACTGCAGAACAGCTCAAGGCCGATTTCTCGATCAGCGATATGGAGATCGGGCTGCTCTCCGGCACCGCCTTCGCCATCGCCAACTCGCTCGCAGCACTGCCGATCGCGCGCTTCGCCGAAACGCACTCACGCAAGTGCATCACCACCGGCGCGCTGATGATCGCTTCGGTGTTCGCCACGCTCTGTGTTCTTACCACCAGCTTCGTGCAGATGCTGGTGCTGCGGATGGGCATCGCCGGCAGCACTGCGGGGGTGGAATCGCCTTCGCATTCGATGGTGTCGGACATGTACGAGCCGGCCAAGCGGGCTTCCGCGATGTCGATCCTGATGCTGGGCATTCCGATCGCTTCGGTCATCGGTTCGACGCTGGGCGGCGCGATTGCCGAGAGCTACGGTTGGCGGGCCACGTTCTTGGCGGTGGGGGCGCTTGGCGTGGCGGTCGCGTTTGTATCGATGATATTCGTGCGCGAACCTGCCCGTGTGGACGTTTCCGTGAAGGAAGACCGTGTCGGCATCGTCGGAGTGCTCATGATTCTGACGCGCGATCGCTGCATGCGCCACTTGCTCATCGGCGTGTGCGTCATGGGGCTGGGAACTTACGGTTTCTCGGCTTTCCTGCCGGCGTTCTTTTCGCGCAATTTCGGGCTCGGAGCGGGTGAGGCGGGGCTCGCTTTTGGGCTGCTGACCGGGATCGGATCGCTCGTTGGCACCATCCTGGGCGGTTTCGGCGCCGAATATCTGGCGAAGCGGGACCAGCGCTGGCTGGTCGCGTTTCCGGGGGTAGGGGCGATCGTCGGCGCGCCGATCTTTGTGATCGGGCTGTTCCAGCCGAACATCTACGTCGCTTTTCCCATCATGCTGTTTGGCTCGTTCTTCCTGTTCATGGTCATGGGGCCGGCGATCACCGCCGTGCACAGCGTGCTCGGCTCGCGGAGTCGCGCGACGGGCTCCGCGCTGTTCCTGCTCATGCTCAATCTGGTGGGGCAGGGGCTCGGGCCGCCGCTGGCAGGCTACGTCAGCGACATGGTTTCGGCGGCGACTTTCGGATCGGCGAGTTTCGCCACGCAATGCGCTGGCGCGGCGGGGCAGGTGGCGGGTTCACAATGCGCCAGCGCCGGGGCGGCGGGGCTGCGCTATGCCATCGCCATCTTCGTCCTGCTCTACCTCTGGAGCGGCGCCCACCTGTTGTGGGGCGCGCGCAACGGCAAGCGGCCGGCTGAGCGCAGGGCGATGGCGTAGCGTTACGCGTCTTGCGCAGAGGGAGGGGTGGGCAACTGGCCACCGATGTGGAGCATGACCATTCCTCCCCGGCTGGCGAACTTCCACCCTTCGTCGGTCCTGACGTATTGATCCTCGAAATCGCCGACATAAAGCCCGCCCGCTTCCTGCGGCGGCTGCGTGCTGGCGTGGTTTGACAGCATCGTCAGATAGCTGGTGCCCTTCGCGTGGCGCTCGTCGATCACCTCGACGATTACGTTGGTGACGATGTGGCGCACCAGGATCGGCTTGCGATCCCGGAACATCGCCTGGATGCTTCCGCGCCCGCGAAGGGGATCGTCGGGCTGAAAGGGCCGGCCATAGGTGGCGTTCTCCGCGAACAAGCCAGCCAGCGCCGCGTGGTCACCATTGTCCGCATATTTGGCGTAGAGCAGCGGCAGGCGCGCGCATTCAGCCTCGATCACGGCGCGTTGTTCATGATCCATCATCTGGCCCCTTTGTGTTTTGTCGCATCGATTCCGGTGATCAGAGCGCGGAATAAACAGCGTCGATGAGTCGGCGGGCGCGTGGGCCGTTGTCGCCGACGG
>CAYNXB010000016.1:0-42812 GCA_964401045.1 uncultured Sphingomonadaceae bacterium
GACGAAGCGGTTCTCGACCAGGTCGAGCCGGCCGATCCCGTGCTTCTTGCCGAGATCGTTGAGTGCCGCGAGCAGCGCGGCGGGGCTCAGGGTTTCGCCGTTGAGCGCAACGCCGTCACCCTTCGCGAAGTCGATCGTGATATATTCGGGCGCGTCGGGCGCATCCTCGGGATTGGCGGTGCGCGAATAGACGTAGTCGGGCACTTCTTCCCACGGATCCTCGAGCACTTTGCCTTCGGATGAGGTGTGGAGGAGGTTGGCGTCGGTCGAGAACGGGCTTTCGCCACGTTTGTCCTTCGGCACTGGGATCTGGTGGCTCTCGGCCCATGCGATCAGCGCGGTGCGGCTGGTCAGGTCCCATTCGCGCCACGGCGCGATGATCTTGATGTCCGGATCGAGCGCGTAGGCGGACAGTTCGAAGCGGACCTGGTCGTTGCCCTTGCCGGTGGCGCCGTGGGCAATCGCGTCGGCGCCGGTTTCACGGGCGATCTCGATCAGCCGCTTGGAGATCAGCGGGCGCGCGATCGAGGTCCCGAGCAGGTAGTCGCCCTCGTACCGGGCGTTGGCGCGCATCATCGGGAACACGAAATCGCGCACGAACTCCTCGCGCAAATCGTCGATGTAAATGTGCTTGTCGGGAATGCCCATCAGCCGCGCCTTGTCGCGCGCCGGATCGAGCTCTTCGCCCTGGCCGAGATCGGCGGTGAAAGTGACGACCTCGCAGTCGTAGGTTACCTGCAGCCACTTGAGGATGACGCTGGTGTCGAGACCGCCCGAATAGGCGAGCACGACGCGCTTGATGCTTTCCCTGTCCATAGTGGCGCGCGGTTAAGGCCGGTTGGCCTCCGCCGCAAGCGTAGATGGCTTGCGGTCGGCCAAGCGCGGCCTTCACCTGTGAGAAGAACCGCGCCCGCTATTCCGCGGCTTGCGCCAGATGCCAGATCGGCGGTTCCTCGCTTTCACGCAGCCGCTCGCTTTCCTCGTACATGAAATCGCGCGTCATCGGGATCGCCTCGCGGTCCTTCACATAGACGAGTTGCCAGTTGACCATCTTGCCGTGGCGGAAGCTCTGCTCGGCACCCGCGAGGTAGAACAGCCACATGCGGTAGAACCGCTCGTCGTACAGCTCGACGATCTCGTCCTTGTGCATGACGGTGCGGTTGTACCACTCCTCCAGCGTGTGGCTGTAGTGGAAGCGCATCGCTTCGACGTCCATCACCTGCCAGCCGAACTTCTCGCTCTGGCTGACAAGCTCGGACAGCGCCGGGATGTAGCCGCCGGGGAAGATGTACTTGCGGGTCCACGCGTCCGTAAAGCCCGGAGGGCCCGCGCGGCCGCAGCAGTGCGAGAACATCACCCCGTCATATTTGAGCAGCTTGGCGGTGTGCTCGAAGAACTGCGGGTAGTGCGGTGTGCCGACGTGCTCGAGCAGCCCTACCGAGGTGATGCGGTCGAACTCGCCCTGAACGTCGCGGTAATCCATCAGCGCGAACTTGACCTTGTCGGCCACGCCCTCGGCCTCGGCGCGTTCC
The DNA here is from genome assembly GCA_964401045.1 of uncultured Sphingomonadaceae bacterium. Classification (GTDB taxonomy): domain Bacteria; phylum Pseudomonadota; class Alphaproteobacteria; order Sphingomonadales; family Sphingomonadaceae; genus CAYNXB01. Next base: position 1,533 of record CAYNXB010000016.1, read on the forward strand.
TTGCAGAACTGGATCTGGTCGGGCGCCAGCGCCACGCCGAGCACCTCGCAGCCGTAAACCCGGTGGAGGTAGAGCGCGAGGCCGCCCCAGCCGCAACCGATGTCCAGCACGCGCATCTTCGGCCCACTCTCCAGCGTAATGTTGAGCTTGGCGGCGATGTGCGCCTTCTTGTCCAGCTGGGCCTTCTCGAGGCTGTTCGCCGGATCGCGATAATAGCCCATCGTATATTGCCGGTCCTCGTCGAGGAACAGTTCGTAGAGCCGGCGAGTGAGATTGTAGGTGTGCTCGGCGTTCTTCCGCGCCTTGCCCCTCAAGTTGATGCTGTCGGCCTTGGCTATCAGCTTCTGCACCGTCTTGCGCAGCGGGCCTTTCGGCTGGAGCGAGGAATCACCAATGCGCTTGGTGTTCCGGGTGACGAACAGCACCATGTCGCGGATGTCGTGCGGCTCCTCGACCTCGAGCCAGCCCCACATGTAGGCCTCGCCAGCGCCGACCTGCGGGTAGGCTGCGATGTGCCGCGCTGCCTTGCGGTCGGTCAGGCGGATGCGGATCTCCTCATCGCCGCCCGGGCCGTATTCGTAGACTTTACCATCGTAATCGGTGACGACTAGGCGATCGCGCTTGATTGCTTTCTGCAAAAACTTATCGAGTAGCCACATTGGCAGCAAATCCTCTCCACACACCAAAGAGCGAGACTGCTAGGGGCTTTGCTCCGAGTCAATCGCGGGTTACGTTCGGGCTATGGCCGAGACGAAGACAAAGCCGACCGAAATCGGCGTCGATGCTTTCATCGGCTCGGTCGAGCCGGACTCGAAGCGTGAGGACGGAACGGTCCTCGAGCGCCTGTTCCACAAGGTAACCGGCGAGCCCGCGAAGATGTGGGGCCCGACGATCGTCGGCTACGGCCAATACCATTACCGCTATGACAGCGGGCACGAGGGGGACATGTGCCGGGTTGGTTTCAGTCCGCGCAAGGCCAGGCACTCCCTCTACCTGATGTGCGGCAGCCCGGATGAGGAACGCCAGTTCGCACCGCTCCTCGCGCGCCTCGGCAAGCATTCGCGCGGGAAGGGTTGCCTCTACGTCAACAAGCTCGCCGATATCGATCTCGCCGTGCTCGAACAGATGATCGCGCTGAGCTGGCGGAACTCGTTCGCGCGCTATCCGGCCTAGATGCCCGCGTACCACTGGTAGCCGCGGTCCTCCCAGTAGCCGCCTTTGCCCCCCGCGATATCGTCGAGACTGGCGACCGCCTCGACCCCGGTCAGGAACTTGGCGTGCTTGTAGCCGAGCTGCCGCTCGATGCGCATGCGCAGGGGGGCTCCGTTGGCCTCTGGCAAGGGCGCCCCATTGAGGCTGTGCGCGACGATGGTTTGGGGATGGTAGGCGTCGACCAGATCGACGCTCTCGTAATAGGGCGCGCCATCGAGCGTATCGGCGCAGCGGAAGACGATGAACTTTGCCTCGGGCTGCACGCCCGCCATGTCGAGCAGGGCGCCAAGCTCGGGCCCGGTCCACTGGCCGATTGCGCTCCACCCCTCGACGCAATCGTGACGAGTGATCTGGGTGCGCTGGGGGAGAGCCTTCAACTGGGCGAGCGACAGCGCCATCGGCGAATGGAACAGGCCGGTGAACTCGAGCCGCCAGTCCGCAAAACCGCTGGCGAGGTGCGCGCGATAACCGGCGTCCTCGATCTGGGTGCTGCCGTTGCCACGAAAAAACGGGGAGAGGTCGGCCGGGGAGAACTCGCGCGCCAGCGCCTCACGTCCGCCGAGCGCGCGATGAGCGGCGCGGTGCCAGTCCCCGGCCGTATCGACCAGGCCCTGGAACGCGTCCGACTTGCCGATCTTCGAGCAGCCTGTGGCGAATGTCGCGACGAGCCCGGCGAGAAGGCTGCGGCGCCTCACCGCTCGCCTCCGCCGGTGATCATCTCACGCAACTGCCGCAGCGGGTTCGATAGCAACACCAGCACCACGTGGACGACGAAGAACGCCACCAGCGCCCAGGCGCAGATGAAATGAATCGAGCGCGCGCTCTGGCGGCCCCCGAACACATCGGTGAGGAAAGGCCAGGCCGCATCCATCCCCGGGCTGATCGCCATTCCGGTAACGATCATCAGCGGCAGCAGCACGAACAGCACGAGCGAATACGACATTTTCTGCAGGAAGTTGTACTTGCCCGCGTGGCTTTCGAAGTTGAGCCGCACGTGTTCGCGCACATCGGCCCAGATCGATCGCACGCGCCATTCCTTCCGCGAAGTCGCGATGTCGCGGCGGAAATGCCGGTTGGCGAGCGCCGCGACCATGAACAGCAGCAGCGCCACGGCGAAGACCCACGCTGTGACCACGTGCCAGTCACGCGCGCCGCCGAGGCTGTAGTGCGACGGGATCGTCATCCAGCCGGGAAATCGCGGCACGAACAGCCATGCGTCCTTCGCCTCGAAACCCCACTGGCCCCAATAGAGACGCGGGTGCGCGTTGGAGATGTTGAGACCGGACATAAACAACACAGCCAGGCAGGCGAAATTGAGCCAGTGCCAGATGCGGGTGCTGAGCGCGTGGCGTTTCATTGACGCGCCAGATACATCACGTCGCGTGGCTGGGACAGCAGGTGCTGCCCCGAATCGACGAACAGGGTTTGCCCGCTGGCTAGCGGTCCTTCGGCAAGGAACAGCGCGGCATCCGCCACTTCCTCCGGCGAGGTCCTGCGACCGAGCGGGTTCATCCGGTGGGAAACCTCGGCCTCTTCGGCGTCCTGATCATGGCTGGCGAGGATCGCACCGGGGGCGAGGGCGTGGATGCGGTCATCGGCGCGCGCGGTCATCGCCAGCATCGGCACGGTGGCGGCGAGGGCATGCTTGCTCATCGTGTAACTGAAGAAATCGGGGTTCGGGTTGGCGAGCTTCTGATCGGTGATGTCGATCACCCGGCGTCCGTGCGCGGACCGCGCGTGCTTGAGAAACGCCTGTGACATCCGTACCGGCGAAACCGCATTGATCCGCATCGACAGGCGGCTGGTTTCGGGGTCGAGCCCGGTCGCCTCGTCGGGCACGAAGATCGAGGCCGAGTTCACCAGCACCCGCCAGTCGTCGAACCGCGCGGCGAGGCGTTCGATCATCGCGATCGCCGCCTCGCTGTCGATCAGATCGCACTGAACCACTTCGGCGGAGGGAAGGGTGGCGGCCAGCGCCTCCGCTTCGGCGCGCGAGTTGTTGCAATGGATCACGACGTGCCAGCCTGACTCGCCAAACCGCCGGGAAATCGCCGCCCCGATACGCTTCGCACCGCCGGTGACGAGAGCCGCCGGCCGGGTCATTGCGCCACTCCTCCTGTAGGAAAGTGACAGGTGTGACACGGTTCCAGGGAAAGAAATCGACCTCGCGGTGGACCTGCGACGGGCGCGCGAGTTTTGCAGTTGGCGAGAAGGCAGGGCATGGCCCCATCTGAGCACATCGGACGAGAGTAGGAAAGCGGTCGCCCGATATGTCCCATGGTCTGCGTCACTCCGCGGCGACGGCCTCGTAGCCGATGTCGAGCTGGGCGAGGACCGTGGCCTTGGACAGGTCGAGCCCGTAGAGCTTCGCCGCGTTCTCACCCACCAGCCCGCGCACCGTCTCCGGCGGCAGGTGGCCCATCGTCTCGCCGATGATGCGCCGGCTATTGGGCCAGATGCTGTCCGGATGCGGATAGTCGCTCGCCCACAGCATATTGCCTTCGCCCCAGAACTCGAGCAGCCGCATCGCGGTCGGGCTCTGCTGGAAGGTGCCGTAGACCTGCCGCTGGAACACTTCGCTGGGCTTCATCTTGTGCGGGATGCCGCCCTTGTCGTCCCAGAATTCCTTGCATTCCCACAGGCGCCAGTGGCGATAGTCCAGTTCCTCGACCACCCACGGCACCCAGCCCACACCGCTTTCGGCGATGACGATCTTGAGCTTGGGGTGACGCTCCAGGATGCCCCACGCGAACAGATCGACGAACGGATCGAGGAACTGGTCAATGAACATCTTGGCGTGGAGGAAGGTCGCGCCGGGCGATCCCTTGTACTTGTCGAACGCCTTGGTCACGCCCGGGAACACGGTGACGTGGAAGCTGAGCACGATGCCCGATTGTTCGAGCAAGTCGAACAATGGCTCCCACCGTGGATCCTCGAGCCGCGGCTCGGCGACGGCGATCTGCAGGTTGGCCTGGCGGACGCCGCCGTGCCCCATCGGATATTTCCGGGCCAGGCGCTGCAACTCGTCGAACGCCCCCTCGGGGGTCGGCGGCAACATCGCGACGCCGATCAGGCGGTCTGGCGCGGCGACGCAGAAATCCTCGTAGAGCCAGTCGTTATAGGCGGAATAGCACGCGCGCATGAACGCGTCGTCGCCGGTCTTGATCGAGGTGACCGGGCCGAATACGAGATGGCCCCACACCCCGTCGCGATCCATGTCCTGCAGGCGCAGGGCCGGGTTGCCGGCGCGCAGTTCGGTGAGATCCTCGATCCCGCCGCGATCATATGCGGTGTGGATCGGCTTGGGGCCGGAGAACCCGCTCGGGCGGCCGGACCACATGCCCCAGCTCTCTCCGTTGGCGATCCACAGGGCCGGGCCGTTTTCCTGCTCGACGACGTGCGGAGCGCGCTCACCCCACTGGTCACTCATGCGCCGGGTCCAGATATCGGCGGGCAGCATGTTGAGGTCGAGATGGTCGTCGCAGGAGACGAGGGCGGCTTCGATCATGAGATTCTCCGATATTCGGACATTGTCATACGCAAAAGGGCCGCATGGCGAAACACGCCATGCGGCCCCGACTGTTCCGGAAGTGAACGGCGATTAGCGGCAGCGCGCCTCGCCGCGGTCGATTTCGCGGCCCAGCAAGCCGCCGATCGCCGCGCCCAGGATCGTGCCGGTGGTCCGCTCGCCGCGGGTGTCGACTTCGCGGCCGAGCAGTGCACCGCCCGCGGCGCCGATGATCAATCCGGTCGTGCCGTTGTCGCGCTTGCAATAGTAGCGGCCATCGCGCCCGCGCCAGACGTTGTCGCCGCGGTGTACGCGGCGCGGCTCACGGTAGCGGCCGTGCGAATCGTAGGCGTTCGAATAGTGGTGACGGCCGTGACGGGGAGGCTCGGCCAGCGACGGGGTCACCGGGATCAGGAGGGTGGCGGTGGCAAGAGCCAGAATGATCTTTTTCATGGATCGAACCTTTCAAGTTGCAGCGTTGTGGTGATGACAACGACTACCCTCGTTCAGCGATCCGCAACGCCAGATGAACGGAGCGGTTGCCCCGCAAAGTTGCGACGAGCGGTGGAATTGTAGCGGTGAATGGCAGGCTCAGGCAGCCGTTTCACGGTCCAGTTGGGCGCGGCTTTTCTTTTCCGCGGTGGTTTTCAGCTGGCCGCACGCGGCATCGATGTCGCGCCCGCGCGGGGTGCGCACGGGGGCAGAGATGCCCGCTTCGAACACGATTTCGGAAAAGCGCCTGATCCGCTCCGGTGTCGAACACTCGTAGGACGCGCCGGGCCACGGATTGAACGGGATGAGGTTGACCTTGGCCGGCAGTTTGTACTGGCGGATCAGCCGCACAAGCTCGCGCGCATCCTCGTCGCGGTCGTTTTTGTCCTTCAGCATGACGTATTCGAAGGTGATGCGCCGCGCGTTCGATGCGCCCGGGTAGGCGGCGCAGGCCTCGAGCAGCTGATCGAGGCCGTACTTGCGGTTGAGCGGCACGATCTCGTCGCGCACTTCCTTGTTCGTGGCGTGCAGCGAGACCGCGAGATTGACCCCGATCTCCTCTCCCGCGCGCGCCATCATCGGCACCACCCCGCTGGTCGAGAGCGTAATCCGCCGCCGGGAAAGGCCGAGCCCGTCCCCGTCCATCACCAGCTTAAGCGCGTCGCGCACATTGTCGAAGTTATAGAGCGGCTCCCCCATGCCCATCATCACGATGTTGGTCAGCAGGCGGCCGTCGGCGGTGTATTCGGCCTCGGTTTCCTCTTCGGCCATGTCCATCCGGCCCTTCGGCCATTCGCCCAGCGCATCACGCGCGAGCATGACCTGGCCGACGATCTCGCCCGGCGTCAGGTTGCGCACCAGCCGCATCGTGCCGGTATGGCAGAACGTACAGTTGAGCGTGCAGCCGACCTGGCTGGAGACGCACAGGGTTCCGCGATCGGCGTCGGGAATGAACACCATCTCGAAGTCGTGGCTGTCCGCGGTGCGCAGCAGCCACTTGCGGGTGCCGTCGGTGGAATGCTGCGCCTCGACCACCTCGGGCCGGCCGATCACGAACCGTTCGGCGAGCCACGGGCGCATGGACTTGGCGATGTCGGTCATCGCCCCGAACTCGGTGACGCCGCGATGATAGAGCCAGTGGAACACTTGCTTGGCGCGCAGCCTGGCCTGCCCGGCGTCGAGGCCCGCTTCGGCGAACAGTTCCGCGATGCGCGGGCGTGCGAGGCCGATGAGATCCACCCGCCCATCGGCGCGCGGCGTGACGTCGCGCGCGACGGGGACCGGATCAATCGGTCCGGGGATCGGCATCAGGGCGGTGTCGGCCATAGGAGGCGCATATAGGTTGCGCGGTAACGAACGCAAAGCGGCCGTTTATCGCGGAATTCGCCCGGGTCGACCATCGAAGCGTGACATGAATGTCACAGACCGGTCCTGTTATCTGAGGTTCAGGAAACTTGCTCCTGTCGTGACCATTTGAGCCATCCAAGCGGCGTTCTCGCCGTGGTTCAAGTGGATGATGGAGTACTTTAATGAAAAAGGGTCTTGCACTTCTCGCTGCCGTTTCGGCTCTCGGTTTCGCCGCGCCGGCATACGCACAGGACGCGGGTGATGCGAACTTCACCGGCCCGTGGGTCGCCGGTCTTGTCGGCTATGACAACAGCCGCGCCGGCAGCGATGTCGACGACGATTCGACCGATGACGATTTCCATGATGGCATCAGCGGCGTCGATTACGGCGTGGGCGTCGGTTACGACTTCGCCATGGGTGGCCTCGTGCTCGGCGTCGAGGGCGAGTGGATGGAATCCGAGGCTGACACCCGGTACGATCGCGGCGACGATGACGTCGGTCTTGGTATCGCCAATCTTTCGACCGGGCGCGACCTCTACGCCGGTGCCCGCATCGGCGCGCGGGTCGGATCGAATGCGATGATCTACGCGAAGGGTGGCTACACCAACGCCCGTTACAACGTGCTCGCGAGCGACGGCACGACCGACACCCGCACAAACGTCAATCTCGACGGCTGGCGCGCGGGCGCGGGCGTGGAAGTCGCGATCACCAAGAACGCGTTCGTGAAGGCGGAGTATCGTTACTCGAACTACACGAACGGCGAAGTACAGGCGCCGAGCGGCCTTGAGAGCGACAACTTCGACGTTGACGTTGATCGCCATCAGGGCGTCGTCGGCGTGGGCCTGCGCTTCTAACGCAGCGATCGTCACCAAAGGCGGGCCGGGGAGCGATCCCCGGCCCGTTTGCTTATCTGATCCGCGCACAGCCGACCGTGGCGGCGTCCATCGCCGTGGCGGCGCCATCGAGCTGATAGCTGTCCGAGAATACCCTTCCGGCGGTGTCGCGCGCGGTCACGGTCATGCGCGCCGCCGATCGCATCGCGGCGACGACCGCCGCGTCCATGCGCTTGTCCTGCGCCCATGCGTCGCCACCGCCGCCGGTAAGCTCGAAGCTCCGGTCCCCGAGGCGCAGCGTGATCGTCCCAGCAGGCGAAACCTTGCGTGACAGGCGGACGTGCAATTGCCCACGCACCTGCCGCTTGGGCCAGGTGCCGATGCTGGCGAACGGCGCGTAGGTGTTCCCGCGCCCGGTTTCGGACGGCTTGGCGATGGCGTAGCAACGCGGCACCGAGGGATCGCGGAACGCGCCCCATTGGCCGAACACGCCGAGGCTGTCCCTGGCGACCGCCGACGCGGGGAGGGCGAGCGCCACCGCCGCAAGCAGCAGCAACGATCCCCGGCTGTGCCTGCCCCCTACCACCGCTTCAGCGCAGGAAGCGGCTCAGCGGGCGCGCAGTACCGTAGGGGCTCTTTGAAGGGTACATCGCCTCGTAGACGACGGCGTTCTCGAGCACTCGCTGGACGTAGTTCTTGGTCTCGTAGATTGGAATGCGCTCGATCCATTCCTGCCAGCCAATCCCGCCGGTGCGCGGATCGCCGTTCGCCCTCAGCCACTTGTTTACGTTGCCCGGACCGGCGTTGTACGCCGCCACCGCCAGCGGGTAGCTGCCACCGTAATAGGCGAGCTGACGCTCGAAGTAGTTGTTGCCGAGCTGGATGTTGTAGCTGGGGTCGTTGATCAGCGACGCAGAGAGGTAGGCGATGCCAGCCTTGCCTGCTTCCTCGCGCGCGGTGCCGGGCATCAGCTGCATGATCCCGCTCGCGCCCGCATGGCTCACCGCGTCCTGCGCGAACTGAGTCTCTTGCCGGCCGATTGCGTGGACCATCGTCCAGTTGGTGCCGGGCGGGGTGACGAGCGTGGGATAGGCCAGCGTGCCGAAGGTGTGGATGCCTTCGCTCGCGGCGGCCTCGCCGGCGATCACCGCGAGATCGCGGCGGCCGATGTCGCGCGCCAGTTCCTCGACCAGCACGTGCTCGCCTTCTGTGGTCGCCTGATCGGCGAGCTCGCGGAAGAAACGATTCTTGATGCGCCACGGAGTGCTCGCACGGCTGGCCTCGCGCACGGCGGCGGTGATCGGCTTGGCGTAGAACGCAGCGCGTTCCTCCGCAGTGGGCTTGGCGGCAGAGTTCGTCCCGAGCTGGGGCAGCTTGCGGCCCAGCTTCTCGAGCGCGAGCTGACCGTAGAAGCGCTCCGGATATTCGGCGGCCATCTCGAAATAGCGCTGTGCTGCAGAAGCATCGCCTACGCCCTGCGAAGCGACGCCGGCCCAGTAGAATCCCTTCGAGCGGGTCTGCCCCGTGCGCGCTGCGGCGCCGTAGCGGTAGAACAGCGGCGCGGCGGCGCGGGGATCGCGCAAGTCCCACAGGGCCTTGGTTCCGCCGAGCCAGACCAGCGATGTGTAATCGTCACGCAGCTTGTAGCCGAGCACGCTGATGTCGGTGCCAGGGGGGAACGCATCGTCGGCCGATGCGGCGATGCGGGCGGCCTGGCTCGCGCCGGCCATCCGCGCCACGGCCAGCAGCTCGGTGATCCACGCCTGCTGGTCGAACGGCAGGCTCGCCAATGGCGGACGGTTGGCGAGCAGGTCGATCGCTTCCGGACCGCGGCCCTCGGTGCGCAACTCCCGGCTGCGGTTATAGAGGTAGCCAGGATCGGACCGCGCGGACGGATCTGCGGTCGCGCCATCGCCACCTTGCAGGATCGCCAGGCGGGCGGCGAACACGCCCATCCGCGAAGGCGAGGTGCGCGAAAGCTGCCGCGCCGCCTGGTCCGCCTTGCGCTGCCACAGCAGGGCATCCATCCGCGCATCGTTGTCCGCCTGGACGAAGCCCGAACCGAACATCCCATAAAGCGACGCTGCGGCAAGATCGCTCGTCTGGCCGCCGCGCCACGCCTCGCGCGCCATTTGCCCGGCTTGCGGACGGCCGAGCGCCGCGAGCGCGAGCGCGTATTGGGCGCGGGCCGGATTGGTCACCGGGGGGAACTGGTCGAAATAGGCGACCAGCCGTGCCGAATCGATGATTTCGCTATCGAGCCGCGCCTCGGCTGAAGCCTGCAGCTTGTCCTGATCGGGGAAGCCCGGATAACGCAGCAGGAAACCGGCATAATCGGAGAAGGCGAAGCTCTGCGAGGCCTGCAATTGCTGCCAGCGATCCACCGCCTGGGCCATCTGGCCCGGCTCGCTGGCGACGAGATTGGCGCGCGCGCGATCCCATTCGCCAGACAGATCCTGCGCGGCAAGAGGAGCCGAGGCGGTAACCACGGTCGAAAGGGCGAGTGTAATCAGGGAAATGCGCGGCATGCTGGACATTCTCGCCCTCGGCTCCTTATCAGGCGCTGAACGGGGAACCCTCCTCGTCCCTTTCACAATGATATCCAGATGAAGGCTTCGCGCAAATGTTCTCCGGTTCGATACCCGCATTGGTGACGCCGTTTCGTGACGGGACGCTCGACGAGAAAGCGTTTCGCCGGCTGGTCGACTGGCAGATCGAGCAGGGATCGAGCGGGCTGGTGCCCTGCGGCACGACCGGCGAGGCCTCGACCCTCAGCAATGCCGAGCACCACCGCGTGATCGAGCTGTGCGTCGAGCAGGCGGCCGGTCGCGTGCCGGTGATCGCCGGGTGCGGCAGCAACGACACCATGAACGCGCTGCTGCACATGCGCTTCTCGCGCAAGACCGGCGCCGCCGCCGGGCTGTGCGTCGCGCCCTATTACAACCGCCCGAGCCAGGAGGGGCTGCTCGCGCATTATTCCTACCTCGCCGAACATAGCGATCTTCCGATCGTGCTCTACAACGTGCCCGGCAGGACCGTGACGGATATCAAGCCCGACACCGTGTGCGAACTGGTCAACCGCTTCCCGGAGCGGATCGTCGGCATCAAGGATGCGAGCGGGGACCTGTCGCGCGTCACCGATCACCGCATGGGCATCCAGGCGGAAGGCTTCGTCCAGCTATGCGGCGACGACGAGCTGTGGCTCGCGCATAGCGCCGTGGGCGGGGTGGGGTGCATTTCCGTCACCGCCAATGTCGCACCGAAGCTGTGCGCGGAATTCCACACGGCGATCGCGGACAACGATCTGGCGAAGGCGCGGGAGCTGAACGACAAGCTCTACCCGCTGCACTACGCGATGTTCTCCGACGCGAGCCCCGCGCCGGTGAAGTACGCGCTGAGCCGGGTTCACGACTGGATGGAGGACGACGTACGCCTGCCGCTCTGCCGCGCATCCGAAGCTTCGCGCAAGGCGGTGGACGAGGCGCTGGTCCACGCGGGGCTGATCTGATCTGATTTAATAGAGTGCCGACGGATGCTTCGTTCCCAGCATCATCGCGCCGTATGACTCAACCGCGGGCAGCGCGACGATCATGTGCTGCTTTAGGGTTTGCGCGTCGCGCACCAGCCGTTCGAGCGGCTGGCCTTCGAAGATCGCATGCGCGCCGAGGAGGTCGAACAGGGCGCGTGTGACGTCGGCGGCCATGCGACAGGAATTGACATTGGCGAGGGCGAGACGGCCTTTGGTTTCGATCGCAACGTCGCCCCCCTCAAGTTCTGCCCAGAACTCTTCCGCTGCTGAATAGAGGAACGCGTGTGCGGAGGCGCGGCGCATCTCGATTTCGGCGATCCGATCCCGCACGATCGGCAGCTCGGCCATCGGTCGCGGCGGCTGGCCGGCAGTGCGCTTGAGGATGATTGCGCGCGCCTCGTCGGTCGCCCGGCGGGCAATGCCGAGCGGGACCGCGGCCATCGTCGTCACCCAGTTGAATCCTGAGCGGTAGAGCGGCTCGCGCCCTGCGAACAGCGTGTCGTCGATCACCACCGCCTGCGCTTCGGGGATGAAGATGCCGTCCGCCCGGTAGTGGTTGCTGCCGGTGCCTCGAAGGCCGTGGGTACGCCAGGTATCCTCGATCGCGTAATCGGTCGCCGGGGCGAAGGCGAGGCGCACTTGCGGCAAGCCGTTGGGGCCTGGCACTGGCTGGCCGTCGGCGCAGACAACGGCGCCGCTCATGATTACGTCGGCGTGGTTGGAGATGCTGCCGAACGGGAACCGACCGGTGAGAATGTAGCCTCCGTCGGCAGGCTCGAGCTTGCCGTGCCCGGCGGTGAACTGGCCGGCGGTGATCATGTCCGGGTGGGGCAGCAGCGCGCGACTGGTTTCGTCCGGCAGGTATTCGGCGATCAGACCGCTGTCGGCGCCGATCTTGACGCACCAGGCGACCGAGGAATCGTGATAGGCAAGCTCCTCGATCACGTCGAATTGCTCGACCAGCGTCAGCTGCGGGCCGCCTTTCGCTCGGCTGCGCGCCATGCGGAACACGCCTGCATCCTTCAGATCGGCTACGAGGTCGTCGGGCAACCTGCGCAGCTCCTCGAACTCCGTCGAGCGCGCCGCGATCGCCGGGCCGAGCCGGCGCACGTTGTCGAGAATTCGTTCGGCCGTCAGGCCGTCAGGTGCGGTCCCCGCCATGGCTCTCCCCCGCCGGCGAATCGCCGGACGGAAGGGAGCTTACGGGCGCGGCGGCGCATCCGCCAAGCACTCAGCCCGCGAAGTCAGCCGGTGCCGTTCTTGCGGCGGGTTTCCCAGCCCTTCTTGGCTGCGGCCGACCGGCTGACGCTCGATTGGCCTGAGCCGCCCTTCTTGCCGCCCTTGCGCGCGCTGGCGTTGGTATCCTTCTTGCCGCGGCCGGAGCCGGACTTGTTGCCGCCGCCCGAGTCCTTGTTGACGGTGGCCCAGGCACGGCTTTCGGCCTCCTTCTTGGAGACGCCACGCTTCTCGTAGCCTTCCTCGATATGCTCGGCCTTGCGCTTCTGCTTGTTGGTATAGCTGCTCTTGTCTCCTTGGGGCATGGCTCCGCTCCTTTCGGACATCTCAAGCATCTGAATCGGCGCGCGGTTCCCGTGCGCGCGGGCGCGCGATTTGCTTTTGATGCGCCGCGGCTTACATGCCCGCCACCATGGCGCGCCCGAAACCCGAGACATTCGACAAGCAGAAGATCGTCGCCGAGAACCGGCGCGCGCGGTTCGACTATGCGATCGAGGACAAGTTCGAGGCTGGGATCCAGCTCCAGGGCACCGAGGTGAAGGCCCTGCGCGCTGGCCAGGGCTCGATCGCCGAAAGCTATGCCGAGATCCGCGACGGGCAGGCGTGGCTGGTCAACGCCAACATCCCCGAATTCAGCCACGGCAACCGCTTCAACCATGAGCCCAAGCGGCCGCGCAAGCTGCTGCTCCACCAGCGCGAGATCGAGCGGCTGCTGGGCGCGGTCGAGCGCAAGGGCATGACGCTGGTGCCGCTGACGGTCTACTTCAATTCGACGGGCAGGGCGAAAGTCGAGCTCGCGCTCGCCAAAGGGCGGCAGGCCAAGGACAAGCGCGATTATCTCAAGGATCGCGACTGGCAGCGGGACAAGGCGAGGATCATGCGTGAGCGCGGCTGATCGAAGAAACTAAACCGTTCGTTCAGGCGGTTTGCTTCATGCGGCTGTCCGGACGCGCGCGGGAGTGTATGGGTAGCGAATGAAGAGACGGCTCTCTGAATGGTTCCATCGGCAGATGCCGAGACGTGAGGAACTGACCGATCATCGCATGATCGGCCCGCTCGCGCGGCGGCAGGAGCTGTGGCGGTTCACGCGCCGGTCCGTGCCGCGCGGGGTCGCGATCGGGTTGCTGGTGGGCATTTTCGCGCTGATACCCGGCGTGCAGATCGTCGGCGCGGCGCTGATGTGCGTGCCGTTCCGCGGCAACATCCCGCTCGCCGCGGCGATGACTTTCCTGACGAATCCGGCGACGACGCCGCTGCTGGTGGCGGCCGCCCTGTTCGTGGGCGATTCGCTGGGCTTCCATGCGGACCTCGCCTCGTTCCGTGCGCTCTATCAGACGCATGCCGGGGTGGCCGAATGGGTTCGCTGGATGCTGTCGGACGCGGCCCCGGCGCTGGTGCTTGGCCTGTTCGTGATCGCGGTGGTTTCCGCTGCGGTCGGCTATCTCGCGAGCTCGTTCCTGTGGCGCGAGCTGGTCGCCCGCAAGCGCAAGCGGCGGCTCACCAAGACGCTCGAGCCGGTCCCGGAGATTACCTACGGGCCTGCGGAATGAGCACGCTCGCCGGCGATCGCGAATCACGCCGGTTGATCGACACGCTGTTTGTCGCCGCCGCGGTCGTCGCCAGCGTGGCGATGATCTGGTTGATCACCCGTTCGCCGCCGGTGGCGTTGTCTTATGCGGGCGGCGTGGTGGTGATCGGGCTGCTCGCCGCGATCGCGGTGCGCTCACGCCCCGCCGCCGCGCTCGATGATGGCGCCGCGTTGCCTGACTGGTCCGTGACCGTCTCGGCGATCGAGCGCCCCGATACCGCCGTTGCCATCACCGACCGCGCCAATCGGCTCGTCTGCGCCAACGCCGCCTTCGAGCTGTGGTTTGGCTCTTCGTATGCGCCTCCGGGCCTTCCCGTCGATGGCAGCTCGGGCGAGAAGCTCGCCCGCGCCGCGCGCGCTGCGTGGCGCGACGGCGAGAGCGGCAGCGAGGAAATCGCCGACGAGGAAGGCACCTGGAGCGCCCAGGCGGTGCGCGCTGGGCGCGGCGAGGACTACCTGGTGTGGCGCTTCAGCAAGCTCGGCCGGGCGAACCCGCTCGCGCAGCTGGTGGCGCAGATGGCCGGGCCGTTCGGCCGCATCCTCAGCCAGGCGGGGATCGAGGTCGCGCTGGTCGGGCCCGACGGGGCCATCCGCGCCGCCAACGCGGGGTTCGCGCAGCGGGCAATGGGCGACGGGCGCGCGACGCTTGCCGGGCAGGATTTCGTCGGGCTGCTGCGCACCGACGAGCGTGAGCGCATCTTCTTCGCGCGCGAAGGACGCAAAGGCACGCCGCAAACGCTGGTGCAGATCCCGCTCCTCGACCCCGACGCCGGCGATCCGGGCGATCCGCGCGCCGCGGCCTCGCTGATCCTGCTGCTCGATTCCGGGATCGGCGTCGGCGGCGGCTGGCCGGAGGATACGCACGCCGGCACGCCGCAACTCGAAGCGTTGCTCGAACGGCTGCCGCTCGGCCTGGCAATGACCGACCGCGACGGCCACTTCCTGTTCGCCAATCCGGCGTTCCTGCGCGCCGCGGGCGCGGAGCAGCGCGGGTTGCCGCCCTATCCATCGGACCTGGTGGTGCCCGAGGACAAGACCGCGCTTAGTGACCTTGTGCGGCGCTTCGGCCAGGGCCCGGCATCGAGTGGCGACGTCGCGGTGAGGTTGCGCTCGGACCCCGACGAGCCGATCTCGCTCGGGATTGCCGGGGTGCGCGGGCTCGGCGAACCGGCCGTGCTGTTGAGCCTCGCCGACACCACCGAGGAAACGCGCCTCAAGAAGCAGGTCGCGCAGGCGACCAAGATGCAGGCGGTCGGCCAGCTTGCAGGCGGCGTGGCGCACGACTTCAACAACGTGCTGACCGCGATCATCGGCTATTGCGATCTGATGTTGCTGCGGCACACGCCCGGCGACAGCGATTACGACGATATCCAGCAGATCAAGGCGAACTCGAACCGCGCTGCCAGCCTCACGCGCCAGCTGCTCGCGTTCTCGCGCCAGCAGACGTTGCAGCCCGAAGTCCTCCAGCTGCCCGACGTCGTGAGCGAGGTGACTCAGCTCCTCCGGCGCCTGCTCGGGCCGAAGGTCACTCTCAAGGTCCATCATGACCGGAACCTCGGCCCGGTGCGGGCCGATCCGCGCCAGCTAGAGCAAGTAATCATCAACCTCGCGGTCAATTCGCGCGATGCGATCCTGGCTAAGGGCGAGCTTAACGGCGGCACGGTGACCTTCACCACCCGCCGGGTGGTCGCGTCCGACATTCGCCGGATGAGCAGCGAGATCATCCCGATCGGCGATTACACCGCGCTGATCGCGGAGGACACCGGCGGCGGCATCCCGCCGGAGAACCTGTCCAAGATCTTCGAGCCGTTCTTCACCACCAAGGAGATGGGCAAGGGCACCGGACTCGGCCTTTCGACCGTGTACGGCATCGTCAAGCAATCGGGCGGGTTCATCTTCGTCAGCAACGCGCCTGGCCCCGACGGGCGCGTGAAGGGCGCGCGGTTCTCGATCTATCTGCCGGTGCACCATGCGCCGCGCGAGGCGCCCAAAGCCATCGAAGCCGAGCCTGCAAACGAATGGTCGGGGGGCGGGCGTATCCTGCTGGTCGAGGACGAGGACACGGTGCGCGCGGTGGCTGAGCGGGCGCTGACCCGACAGGGCTACACCGTCACCACCGCGAGCGACGGCGACGAGGGCCTCGAGCTGGTCCGTGCGGGCGGCGAGTTCGACCTGGTTGTCAGCGACGTGGTCATGCCGAGCATGGACGGGCCGGCGATGGCGCGAGAGATCAGGAAGCTTCAACCACGCCTGCCGGTGCTGTTCATGTCGGGCTATGCGGAGGAGCAGCTGCGCCGCGAGATCGACCTCGACGAAATGCACTTCCTCGCCAAGCCATTCAGCGTGCAGCAGATCGCCGGCAAGGTGAGCGACGTGCTCGGGGTGCAGCGGTAGGCGGTTCGTTCATCCTCCGGTAAACCGCGCCTGTCAGGCTGAACACGTACGCGGGGAGGCGATCGCATGAACAAACTAACCAGGACCCTGTCGATCGCCGGAGCGGCCGCTCTAGCGGCGCAAGCTCCGGCTTCGGCCCAAGACACGGACCCGATCGGCGAAACTGCGCAGGGCGATCTTGCGGTGACGATCTACAACAACGGTCAGGCACTGGTGCAGGACGTGCGCCAGCTGCCGATTGCACAGGGCCGCAGCCGGATCGAGTTTCCCGATGTCTCGGCCTCGATCCGCCCGGAAACACTGAGCTTCTCGGCCGCAAACACCGGCATCGTCGAGCAGAACTTCGATTTCGACCTGCTCTCGCCCGGCAAGCTGATGGAAAAGGCGATCGGCCAGACCGTGACGCTGTTGCGCACCAACCCGGCGACAGGGCAGGAGACGCGTGAACGGGCGACCGTGCTCTCGACCTCCGGGGGCGTGGTGATCCGAATCGGTGAGCGGATCGAAGTCTTGCGCGATGACGGGCTGCCGGTGCGGGTGATCTTCGACCGCGTGCCGCCCAACCTGCGCGCGCGCCCCACGCTGTCAGTCACTCTCGACAGCACCCGCGGGGGCACGCGCCCGGCAACGATCCGCTACCTCACGCCCGGCCTCGGCTGGGCCGCGGACTACGTCTCGCTTTACGATGAGGCCAAGGGGACCATCGACATGCAGGGCTGGGTGACGCTGACCAACAACACCGGCACCACGTTCCATGCGGCCGACACTCTGCTGGTGGCGGGCAATCCCAACTCCGCCGGCAATGTCCAGCCTAGCCGCGGCCGCTACGTGCCGCCGCCCCCGCCGGGGCGCAAGATGGTTCCCGGGACCGAAACCGCCGATCGCGAGCGGCTCGGCGATTTCTATCTCTATCCAATCGCCGAGCGGACCACGATCGCCAACGCCCAGACCAAGCAGGTCAGCTTTCTCGACGTGCAGGGTGTGCCGGCGCGCAAGGTCTATGGCCGCACGGTCGGCTGGCTGGCGACCGATTCGCAACCGGTCAACGCGCAGAGCCAGATCGCTTTCTCGAGTTCGCGGAACGGCGGCCTCGGCGACGCCCTCCCTGCCGGGACGGTCCGGTTCTATCAGCGCGACAAAGCGGGCAACCCACAGTTCATCGGCGAGAACGCCATCGGCCACACGCCGATGGGCAGCGAGTTGACGCTTGCGACGGGCGATGCGTTCGACGTGTTCGCGCAAGCCGAGGTCGAGAAGCGCGAGAAGATCACCAGCGACGAGTACGAGCGCAGCTCCCGCTACCGGGTGAAGGTCAACGGCGAGGAAGTGAAGACCATCGAGATCGATCGCGCGGTCGACTACTGGCGCACGACTATGCGCTACACCCTGACCAACGCCAAGCCGACCCCGGTCGACGTCGAACTGGTCCAGGCGGGCCTCGATCACGGGTGGTGGTGGAACGATTATCGGGTGACCAGCGAGGACGTGCCCGGCACCCAGGTCAACGCCGACCGGCGCAAGTACGTGATCACCGTTCCCGCCAACGGCAAGCGCGAGGTCCGCGTCACTTACGAGACGCGGTACTAGGGAGCGCGGGGCATGCGCCGCACCGTCTTGCTGATCGCGCTGCTCGCGGGAGCGTGGACCGCGCCGCTCGCCGCGCGCGAGGCGGTGCCTGCCTCGGCGCCAAGCGCGCTGGCGGTGACAATGTACCGCGATCCCGCGCGCGGGATCGGCGACGAAATGGATCGCCGGTGGCCGCGCGGCTTCGCGATGATCACCGAGACGCGCACCGTCACCCTGCCGCCGGGCGAATCGACGGTCCGCTTTGAAGGGGTGGCTGAGGGGATGGTCGCGGTCAGCGCAATCGTCACCGGCCTGCCCGGCGGGACGATCGAGAAGAACCGCAACGCCGACCTGCTGAGCCCCGCGGCGCTGGTCGACGGCACGCTCGGCAACCGGGTGATGGTAACGCGCACGAACCCGGCGACCGGCGTGGCGGTGAGCGAATCCGCGGTGGTCCGCACCCGCGCCGACGGCGGCCTGGTCCTGCAGACCAGCGAGGGCTTCGAGGCGGTGCGCTGCGCCGGCATGCCCGAGAAGCTGACGTTCGACCGCGTGCCCGCCGGGCTTTCGCCGCAACCGGTGTTCAGCATCGACACCCGCGATGCGGCGGGCGGCACCTACACGGTTGAACTGACATATCTCGCCTGGGGTTTCGATTGGCAGGCGCACTATGTCGCGACGCTCGATGAGCGCGGACGGGGTGGCGCGGTCGGGCTGAAGCTGATGAGCTGGCTGACCCTGCTCAACGACAACGGCCAGAGCTTTCCCGATGCCGAGCTGCTGGTGGTTGCAGGCCGGCTCAACGTGGTGAGCGATTTCGAGGCGCTGGCCGATCCGCCGAGAGCGCGGGGCCTGTACCTGACCTGTTATCCGCTCGGCAGCACCGCGAGGGGAAGCGCGGAAGTGGCGGACATGGCGTTTCGCGGCCTTCGGCCTCCGCCTCCGCCGCCGCCCGCTCCGATAATGGCGATGGCGCGGGAGGCACAGGACATCGTCGTGACCGGATCGAGCATCGCCAACAAGGCGCAGGAAGAGGCGCTCGGCGATCTCAAGCTCTATCGCGTGCCCGAGCGGGTGACGATCGCTGCGCAAAGCCTCAAGCAGGTCGCGTTCCTCGATCAAAACGATGTCGAAGGTCGGCTGCTCTATAGCACCTCGTGTTCTCCGTGGGACGAACAGGACGAGCCGCAGCCGACAAGCATCCTGCTCGCCACCGTCAACGACAAGCGCCACGGCCTCGGCATGGCGCTGCCGATGGGCGGGGTGACAGTGTTCGAGCCATCCGCGTACGGCGATCAGCTCGTCGCCGAAGACCGGGTGCGTGATTATGCCGAGGGCCAGGACGTCGAGCTCGGGCTGGGCGAGAGCCGACAGGTGTTTGCGCAGTGCGAGCGGGCGGACGTCAAAGGTGAGGACGATGGCGAAAACGCGAACTGGCGGCCGATGCGGACTACTGTCAGCAACGCAAACCCGCAGCCCGTCATGCTCCGGGTGGCACTTGGCTCGCCGGTCGACTTGCAGTTCCGCGGGCTCAAGCGGACGCGGGTGAAGGATGGGGTGACGATTGCGGAAGTCACGATCCCGGGTAACAGCCGCCGCGTGGTGGCGTGGGACGTGCGCCGGGCTTCAGATACGGCGAGCGACTAGCCGAGCCCGTCACCGCGAGAAAAATTTTCGTTCCCCACTTGTTCTATTAGAACAAACCAGATACATCACCCTTGTCACAGCGAAACCGGGCTCAAGTCAGGTCCCGGCCCTAGGCAAGCAAGGGAGGCCATGCGATGGCGGCGGCGAATCTGAAACTGGTGGAAGGTAAGGGCGTGGATCTGGACCGTCAGAAGGCGCTCGACGCCGCCCTCGCGCAGATCGATCGGGCATTCGGCAAAGGCTCTGCGATGAAGCTGGGCAGCCGTCAGGCGATGGAGATCGAGGCGATCTCCACCGGGTCGCTCGGGCTCGATATCGCGCTCGGCGTCGGCGGCCTGCCGCGCGGCCGGGTGATCGAGGTTTACGGGCCCGAAAGCTCGGGCAAGACCACTCTTGCGCTGCACGTCATCGCCGAGGCGCAGAAGAACGGCGGCACCGCCGCCTTCGTCGACGCCGAGCACGCGCTCGATCCGGCATATGCCAAGAAGCTCGGCGTCGACATCGACGAGCTGATCGTGTCGCAGCCCGACACCGGCGAGCAGGCGCTTGAGATTGTCGATACCCTTGTACGCTCGAACGCGATCGACGTCCTGGTGATCGATTCGGTTGCCGCGTTGGTTCCACGGGCCGAGATCGAAGGCGAGATGGGCGACAGCCACGTCGGCCTCCAGGCGCGTCTCATGTCGCAGTCGCTGCGCAAGTTGACCGGCTCGATCAGCCGCTCGCGCTGCATGGTCATCTTCATCAACCAGCTGCGCATGAAGATCGGCGTGATGTACGGCAATCCGGAAACCACTACCGGCGGCAACGCGCTCAAGTTCTACGCTTCGGTCCGGCTCGACATCCGCCGCACCGGGCAGATCAAGGAACGTGATGAGATCGTCGGCAACGCCACCCGCGTGAAGGTTGTGAAGAACAAGGTTTCGCCGCCGTTCAAACAGGTAGAATTCGACATCATGTACGGCCAGGGAATTTCCAAGGTCGGCGAGATTCTCGACCTCGGGGTCAAGGCCGGGCTGGTCGAGAAGTCCGGCAGCTGGTTCTCGTACGACAGCATTCGCATCGGCCAGGGCCGCGAGAATGCCAAGCAGTACCTCAAGGAAAATCCCGAAGTTTCCGACCGGTTGGAAGCCGCTATTCGCGGCCGAACCGACGCGGTCGCCGAGGAGATGATGACGGGTCCCGGCAGCGACGACGCTGACGACGGATCCGAAGACTGATCCTCACCCCGACGCGCCCGCCTCTCCACCCCAGGGCGCGCCGCTGACAACCGGAAGGCCGGCGCTCTCCGCCCCATGGCGGGCTGGCGCCGGCCTTTTCCGTATGCGTTCGGGCTGGCATGCCCATCGTTGCATGGCTATGGAGCCGCACTCCGCGGGTCGCCCTGAGGGGATTGTGATGGCGATGGACTGGCAGGGGCGCACCGGCGCCGCTTGGGCGGCTGAGTGGCGCCGCACAGACCGGATTTTCGCGGGCGTGACTGAGCGGCTGCTTTCGCGCAGCCGAGACTTCGCGTTCCAGTGCGCGCTCGATGTCGGGTGCGGCGCGGGTGAGTTGTCACTCGCGCTGGCGCGCGGCCGGCCGCGGGTCGAGATCGTCGGGATCGACATCTCGCCGCAGTTGATCGAGGCGGCGCGTGAACGGGGCAGCCACCTGCTCAACGCCCGCTTCGAAGTCGCCGACGCGACGCAATGGCGCCCGGACGAAGACTTCGCGCCGGACTTCCTTATCTCCCGCCACGGGGTGATGTTCTTCAACGATCCGACTACGGCGTTCGCGCACCTGCGTGAGATCGCAGGCCCCGGCGCGGGGCTGCTGTTCTCATGCTTCCGCGGGCCGGAGGTCAACGAGATGATCGCGGGGATAGCCGAGTTGTTGCCGCCGCCCGCCAAGGCGCCTGATCCGCATGCGCCCGGTCCGCTCGCGTTCGCCGATCCGGATTACGTTCGCCCGATCCTTGAGAACGCCGGTTGGCACGACGTCACGTTCGAAGCGCACGATTTTGCCACCGTCGTCGGCGCAGGTCCCGATCCGCTGGGCGACGCGGTCGAATTCTTCTCGACGATAGGCCCGCTTGCAGAGGCAGCGAGCCAGATGGGGGAGGCCGAGCGCGAACGCTTGTTCGCCCGTGTGCGCGGCATGCTCGAGCCGCGAATCCTGAACGGCACGATCGCTCTGCGCGGCGGCGCGTGGATCGTCGGTGCGCGCAAGGGTTGAACCTGCGCAACATATGCCCGAAAATCGCCACAATCGCCCACTGTAAGCCGCGTAATCCGCTTGTCGCGCGTCTGACCAACCCCTAACTCGCACCCATGCAGTCGACCAACGACATCCGCCGCGCATTCCTCGAATATTTCGCGGCCAACGACCATCTCGTCGTGCCCTCGGCGCCGCTGGTGCCGTACAACGATCCGACGTTGATGTTCGTCAACGCGGGCATGGTGCCGTTCAAGAACGTGTTCACCGGGCTGGAGACTCCGCCGGCTCCACGCGCGGCGTCGAGCCAGAAGTGCGTCCGCGCGGGCGGCAAGCACAACGATCTCGACAATGTCGGTTACACCGCGCGGCACCTGACGCTGTTCGAGATGCTCGGCAACTTCAGTTTCGGCGACTATTTCAAGGAACGCGCGATCGAGCTCGCGTGGAACCTCGTCACGCGCGAGTTCGGGTTGCCGGCTGAGCGCCTCACCGCCACCGTCTATCACACGGACGACCAGGCCTTTGACCTGTGGCGCAAGATCTCGGGCCTCCCTGAGGAGCGGATCATCCGCATCGCCACCAAGGACAACTTCTGGGCGATGGGCGCGGATGGGCCATGCGGGCCGTCATCGGAGATATTCTGGGATCACGGGCAGGACGTGCCCGGCGGCCCGCCGGGATCGCCCGATGAGGACGGCGATCGCTACGTCGAAATCTGGAATCTGGTGTTCATGCAGCACTTGCAGGAAGCGGACCAGATCGTCGGCGACCTGCCGCGGCCGTCGATCGATACCGGCATGGGCCTCGAGCGTATGGCGACCGTGCTCCAGGGCGTGCGCAGCGTGTTCGACACCGACACGTTCCGCGAACTGATCCAGGCCTCGCAGGAGCTGACTGCGAACAATGCGCCGGAGATGGACGCGAGCCATCGGGTGATCGCGGACCATTTGCGCTCGACCAGCTTCCTGATCGCCGATGGCGTGCTGCCCTCGAACGAGGGGCGCGGTTACGTGCTGCGGCGGATCATGCGCCGCGCGATGCGCCACGCGCACCTGCTCGGCGCGAAGGACCCGCTGATGCACCGGCTCGTGCCGATGCTGATCGAAGAGATGGGCCAGGCGTACCCCGAGCTGATCCGCGCGCAGCCGCTGATCCAGGAGACGCTCCAGCGCGAGGAAACGCGCTTCCGCCAGACGCTCGACAAGGGCTTGCGGCTGCTCGACGAGACGA
Organism: uncultured Sphingomonadaceae bacterium; assembly: GCA_964401045.1. GTDB lineage: Bacteria > Pseudomonadota > Alphaproteobacteria > Sphingomonadales > Sphingomonadaceae > CAYNXB01. The sequence goes on from CAYNXB010000016.1 coordinate 24,314, forward strand.
CCCAGGGCTTGAGCGTGGGCGACAGCCTGCCGGGCGCAACTGCGTTCAAGCTCTACGACACCTTCGGCTTTCCGTACGATCTGACCGAAGACGCCCTGCGCGCCCGCGGCATCGGGGTCGACAAGGCGGGCTTCGATGCGGCGATGGCCGAGCAGAAGGCGGCGGCGCGCGCGGCGTGGAAAGGCTCGGGCGGGGCGGCCGAGGGCGAAGTGTGGTTCGACATCGCCGAGCGCGAAGGCGCCAGCGAGTTCACCGGCTACAGCTCGACCGAAGGCGAGGGTCGGGTGGTTGCGCTGGTGGTCGACGGCAAGGAAGTTGCGCGTGCCGACGCCGGCGCCGAGGTCACGGTGCTGGTCAACCAGACGCCGTTCTACGGCGAAAGCGGCGGCCAGAGCGGAGACGCGGGGACGATTTCTACCCCCGAAGGCTTGAATATCTCGGTGCGTGACACCGCCAAGCCGCTCGGGCGGCTGCATGCGATGCAGGGCACGGTCGAGGCTGGCGCGATCGCGGTGGGCGACACCGTGCACCTGGCGGTCGACGCTGAGCGGCGCGACCGCATTCGCGCCAACCATTCGGCCACCCACCTCCTGCACGCCGCGCTGCGCAACGTGCTGGGCGGGCACGTGACGCAGAAGGGCTCGCTCGTCGCCGAAGGCCGCTTCCGGTTCGATTTTTCGCACCCCAAGCCGCTCACGGCTGAGGAGATCGCGCGGGTCGAGGCCGATGTGAACGCCGAGATTCGCCACAACGAGGAAGTCGGCACCCGCTTGATGAGCCCGGACGACGCGGTCGAGGCAGGCGCGCTCGCGCTGTTCGGCGAGAAGTACGGCGATGAAGTTCGCGTGCTGTCGATGGGCCGCCGCTCAGGCGAAGGGCGCAACTTCTCGGTCGAGCTGTGCGGCGGCACCCACGTACGCGCCACCGGAGACATCGGCCTGTTTCGGATCGTCTCGGAGGGTGCGGTGTCATCGGGCGTGCGCCGCATCGAAGCGCTGACCGGGGAGGCCGCGCGGCAGTGGCTGGTCGCGCGCGAGGACGCGCTCAAGCATGTTGCCGCCGCACTCAAGACCGCGCCGGAAGAAGTCGAAGTCCGCGTCGCCGCGCTGATCGAGGAACGCAGGCGGCTCGAGCGCGAGCTGGCCGATGCGAAGAAAACACTGGCTCTGGGGGGCGGCGGCCAGACCGCCGGATCGGCCGACGAGGATATCGCGGGCGTCAAGTTCTCGGGCCAGGTGCTCGATGGGCTAGATCCCAAAGACCTGCGCGGCCTGCTCGATCAGGCGAAGCAGAGGCTCGGCTCGGGCATCGCCGCGGCGGTCGCGGTGAACGAAGGGCGCGCGGCGTTCGCCGTCGCGGTCACCGAAGACTTGATCGGCCGCTTTAACGCGGTCGAGCTGGTCCGCGCGGGCGTCGAAGCGCTCGGCGGCAAGGGTGGCGGTGGCAGGCCGGACATGGCGCAAGGCGGCGGACCCGACGGGTCGAAAGCGCAAGACGCGCTCGCCGTAGTGCGGGCGGCGCTCGCAGGTGAAAAGGTGGCCTAACCCCGGCGGTAGCTCGCGGCGCGCGTCTCCGGCTCGCTGCCACGCGGCGTATCAGGGCCGCCATTCGCTGAATGCCCGTTACGCTGGGCGTTCTTGATGCGCCCCTCGCTCTCGGACCGCTGGTTCTGCGGCTTCGCTCCAGTGGTGGCGTCCTGCGGCTCGTTACCGTCCTTCATTGGAAATTTCCTTTCGCCCCAACAACGCGGGAGCGGGCGGGAATATCCGGGTGGATCAACTGATCGCCGCGCTGGTGCGCAGCTTGGGCCGGTATTCTAGCGCGCCCTCTTCCTTGATCCGGTCGCGGAACTCGTCGCGTTTCTCGTGAATCGAGGCGATTACCGGGCCCATCGGCACGCCGATCTCGACCAGCACCGCTTCGGAGAGTTGCAGCGAGCTTTCGAGCGTCTCCGGCACGGCATGGGTCGCGCCGCTGCGATAGAGTTCGGCCGCGTGGCGAGTGTCGCGCGCGCGGGCAATGATCGGCAGCGAAGGCCGCGCCGCGCGCAGCTTGCGCACGAGCCGTTGGGCCAACACCGGCTCGTCCATCGTCAAGATCACCGCCGGCGCGCGACCGACGCCGAGCTTCTCGAGCATGTCGCCCCGTGCAGCGTTGCCGAACTCCGCATGGAAGCCCTCACGTTTGGCCTGGACGACCATGTCGGCATCGGAATCGATTGCGACGTATGCCTTGCCGTGGCGGTCCAGCATCTGAGCAACCAGCCGCCCGACGCGCCCGCAGCCGACCACGATCACGCGTGGCGTTTCCGGATCCGTCTCGGCCAGTGGCGGCAGCGGATCGACCCGCCGCCCGATCAGTCGTCCGAACAGCGCCAGTATCGGGGTGACCGTGAGCCCGATCGCGGTGACGATCTGCCAGAACTGTGCAGTGCCGGGCTGGATCAATAAAGCCTGGGTCGCTGCGGTGAGCACGATCAGCGTGGTTTCGGACGGGCTCGCCATGAGCAGTCCGGTCTCGGTCGCCGTCGAGCGTCGCGCGCCCGTCACTCGCAGCAGCACACCGGTCACGATCGCCTTTACTGCCAGCACGCCCACCAACGCGGCCATGATCGGGCCGAGGTTATCCCAGATGGACATGAGATCGACCCCCATGCCCACGGTGATCAGGAACACACCGAGTGCGAGGCCCTTGAATGGCGCCACGATCCCTTCGACTTCTGTATGATATTCGGTTTCTGCGATCAGCAGTCCGGCGATCAACGCACCTACGATCGGCGAGAGGCCGACCGCGGCGGTGGCAAGCGAGGCGCCGATCACCACCAGCAGGCTTGCGGCGAGGAACAGCTCCGGGCTCTTGGTCCGCGCCGCCTGAGCGAACAGCATTGGCAAGGCGAAGCGGCCGATTACCAGCAGGCCGATCACCACGAGCCCACCGATCCACAGGGTCTGCAGCAGGCCGGACCACCCTTCGTCGGCGCTGGTCGGCGCCATCGCGCCGAGCAGGAAGATGATCGGCACCAGCGCAATATCCTCGAACAGAAGCATCGCCAGCGCTGCGCGCCCGACCGGGGTGTGTGTCCCCGCGATCGGTAGCACCAGTGCGGTCGACGACAGCGCCAGCGCGAGGCCGAGGGCGAGCGCCCCCGTCCAATACTGCCCCATCATCGACAGGAATGCCGTCAGCAGTAGCCCGATCACGAGCAGTTCCAGCGCGCCGAGGCCGAACACCAGCCGCCGCAATTGCCACAACCGATTGAACGACAGCTCCAGCCCGATCGTGAATAGCAGCAAGATGATGCCGAATTCCGCGAACGGCTCGAGCGACTGCGGATCGGTGATGGTTAGCCAGAACAACCACTCGTTGGCATAGACTTGCGAGCCGAGGCCATAGGGGCCGACCAGCACGCCGACCAGGATGAACCCGATCACCGGTGTTATGCGCAACCGCGCGAACAGCGGAATCACTAATCCCGCGGCGCCCAGGATCACCAGCGCGTCGGACAGGAAGGGGGAAATGCTTTCGCCGTGCATCGTGGTTAGCCTATGTCAGACGGAGCATGAGCGACACAACAACCGATGTGGTCGTTGTTGGCGGCGGGCCGGCTGGGATGATGGCCGGCTACCTGTTCGCGCGCGCAGGGGTTTCGGTACGGGTGCTAGAGAAGCACGCCGATTTCTTCCGCGATTTCCGCGGCGACACCGTCCATCCCTCCACGATGGAAGTGCTCGACCAACTCGGGCTGCTGGCGGCGTTCCTGACGCGCCCGCACGACCGGGTGGAAAGTGCCGAGATTCGGATTGCCGGAGTCGATTACACAATCGGCGATCTTTCGCACCTCGATACGCCCGCGCCGTTTATCGCGATGATGCCGCAGTGGCATTTCCTCGATTTCTTGCGAGATGCCGCTGCGGCGCTGCCCGCGTTTACGCTCGAAATGGAAGCAGAGGCGGAGGCGTTCATCGAGGAAGGGGGGCGCATCGCAGGCATACATGTTGCCGACGGGCGGGAGCTGCGCGCGAGCAAGCTGGTGATCGCGGCGGACGGGCGCTCGTCGCTGGTGCGCAAGCTGGCACTGCTGCCGGTGTTGCAGATCGGCGCGCCGATGGATGTGCTCTGGTTCCATCTGCCCAAGAACGACAACGCGGGCGAGGCCCTGCGCGGCGCGATCGATACCGGCCGCATGGCGGTGCTGATCGACCGGCGCACTTATTGGCAGACGGCGTTCCTCATCCCCAAGGGAGCGGCGGAGGAGGTGAAGGCACGCGGAACCGACTGGATACGCGAACAGATGCATGCGCTGTTTCCGGAGCTCGATTTCAAGGGCGGGCTGGGCAGCGCCGAGGACCTGCACCTGCTCTCGGTCGCGCTCGACCGGCTGACGCGTTGGCACCGGCCGGGCCTGCTCGCGATCGGGGACGCGGCGCACGCGATGAGCCCGATCGGCGGGATCGGCATCAACCTCGCGATTCAGGATGCGGTGGCTGCGGCTAACGCGCTCGCCGGGCCGCTCGCGGAAGGGCAGGCTGCCGATCCGTTGCTGCACAAGGTGCAGGAGCGGCGCGAATTTCCCACGCGGGTGATCCAGGCAGGGCAGAAGCTGGCGCAGGACCGGATCATCGGCACCGTGCTCTCGGGCGCGCCAATTACGCGCGCGCCGCTGATCGTGCGGTTGCTCGACAGGGTGCCGCTGCTGCGGCGTATTCCTGGCCGGATCATCGGCCTGGGCGTGCGGCGCGAACGGGTGGAAAGCCCGGCGGCGTCCTTGTAAGAGCGCCGTCCTGGATTCGGGAGTTTACGATATGCTTCGCAAAGCCGCTTTGGCTGTCATCGTTCTGTCGCTGGTCGGCCTTTCCGCGTGCAACACCGTCAAAGGCGTCGGCCGCGATATCCAATCGGTCGGTGAAGCGGGCGACCGGGCGATCTGATCCGGCGCGGCTTCCGGGGGGAGGGCGCATGAAGTTTCCTAAGACAATCATTGTTCTCGCGATGGTCGCGCTCTCGCTGCCGGCGTCGGCCCCTGCTGATGCACAGGATTTTTCTGCCGAATTCAACAGTGCGCTCGAGCAGTTCAATGACAAGGATTTCGCGCGATCGGCGGTTGCGTTCCGCTCGATCGCCGATGCCTTCTCGGCGCGGCATGTGCAGTCTGACGGGCAACGCTACTATTGTGCGAGCGGGGCCAACGAGGCGCAGTTCTACGCCGTGCTTCATGTGACGGAGCCGATCGCGGTCGACGTGCTCGGGCCGGAGTGGTGCGAGGCACTATTCTACCTCGCCTACTCCGACGTCGAGTTGGGTGACACTGCGGGCGCCCTCGAAGCGCTCGATCAGGCCATAGCGGTCGCACCGCTCAATTCGCACTACGAGATCGAGCGCGGCTTCGTACTCCGCAGCATGGGCCAGCTCGACGAGGCGATGGAAGCCTACCACTCCGCCATCCGGCACGCTGAGTCCGTGGGCGATCGCACGAAGACGTGGAAAGCGCTAAGTCTCCGCGGTATCGGCTGGATCCACGCCGAGCGGAAGAACTGGGACGAGGCCGAGAAGGCCTATCGGGACAGCCTTGAGATCGAGCCCGGCAACAAGATTGCGGAGTCCGAGCTGCAATACATCAAGGAGAACCGATAGGCGCCGCTCAGGCCCAGCTCGCCATTTCGGCTTCGAGGTTGGTCACGATCGCTTCGAAGAACTGCTCGGTGGTCATCCACGGCTGGTCGGGGCCGATCAGCAGCGCGAGGTCCTTGGTCATCTTGCCGCTCTCGACGGTGCTGATGCACACCTTCTCGAGCGCGTGGGCGAACTTCTCGACATCTGGCGTATTGTCGAACCGGCCACGGTAGATCAGGCCCCGGGTCCAGGCGAAGATGCTGGCAATCGGGTTGGTGCTGGTCGCCTTGCCCTGCTCGTGCTGGCGGAAGTGGCGGGTGACGGTGCCGTGGGCGGCCTCGGCCTCGACGGTCTTGCCGTCCGGCGTCATCAGCACGCTGGTCATCAGGCCGAGGCTGCCGAAGCCCTGCGCCACCTGGTCCGACTGCACGTCGCCGTCGTAGTTCTTGCACGCCCAGATGAACTTGCCGCTCCACTTGAGCGCGCTTGCCACCATGTCGTCGATCAGGCGGTGCTCGTAGGTGATGCCGGCCTTGGCGAACTTTTCCTTGAAGCCTTCGGTTTCGAACACCTGCTGGAACAGGTCCTTGAAGCGCCCGTCATAGGCCTTGATGATCGTGTTCTTGGTGCTGAGATAGACCGGCCAGCCGCGATCGAGCCCGTAGTTGAAGCTCGCGCGAGCGAAATCGCGGATCGAATCGTCGAGGTTGTACATCGACATCGCCACGCCGGGCGCCTTGAACTGATAGACCTCGCGATCGATCGTCTCGCCGTTCTCGCCTTCCCAGATGAGCCGCAGCTTGCCCGCGCCAGGGACGAGGAAGTCGGTCGCGCGGTACTGGTCGCCGAAAGCATGGCGGCCGACCACGATGGGGTCGGTCCAGCCGGGGATCAGGCGCGGCACGTTCTGGATCACGATCGGCTCGCGGAAGATGGTGCCGCCGAGGATGTTGCGGATCGTGCCGTTGGGCGACTTGTACATCTCGTGGAGATGGAATTCCTCGACCCGCGCCTCGTCGGGCGTGATCGTCGCGCACTTCACGCCGACGCCGTACTGCTTGATCGCCTCGGCAGCGTCGACGGTGATCTGGTCACGCGTCTCGTCGCGCTTCTCGATGCCGAGATCGTAGTATTTCAGGTCAATGTCGAGGTAGGGGAGGATCAGCCGTTCGCGGATCCACTGCCAGATGATCCGCGTCATTTCGTCGCCGTCGATCTCGACGAGCGGGGTTACGACCTTGATCTTCGCCATTGTCTATCCTGTTACCCGTGTGTCTGAAGTGCCGCGCTCTTAGCAGGTGAGGGCGTCAGGGCAAGGCGGCCGCGGACAGAGAAAAGGCGCCGCTCTCGCGACGCCTTGCTCGGTTCCAAATGGTGGGCGTAGCAAGGATTGAACTTGCGACCCCTACGATGTCAACATAGTGCTCTACCACTGAGCTATACGCCCGCACCATTGGCCGCCCCGGAGGGCAGGCGCGCCATCTAGCGAGCGTCCCGCCCGCAATCAAGATCATTAAAGCGAGGCGGCGGCCTGTTCTTCGAACATCCGTTCGACCTCGAGCACCAGGTCCTTGAGATGGAACGGCTTCGACAGGACTTTCGTGCGCGGCGCATCGCGGCTCGCCTTGAGCGACACCGCCGCGAACCCGGTGATGAACATCACCCGGGTGTTGGGACTGATCTCCGCGCAGCGTTGCGCGAGTTCGATCCCGTCCATCTCCGGCATCACGATATCCGACAGCAGCAGGTCGAAATGGTACTCTTCGAGGAACGGCAGCGCCGCGGTGCCGCGATCGACCGCCATGACCTCGTAGCCGGCCTGCTCGAGGGCGCGCTTCAGGTGGGCGCGCATCGCATCCTCGTCTTCAGCCAGCAAAATCCGGATCATGAGCGGGTACCTCCCTCGCTGCTCGTGCCGGCCCCTTACCGCGCAGGGGTTTACAAAGTCCCTTGCCGAATTGCGACTGGCCCCGATTGAGACAGCGTCGGCGCCGGTGGTTACGAGGCTGCCACGCTGGACAGGGCAGCGATTACGGGCCAGCGTCCGGCCATGACAGGCAGCGGCCCAAAGCCGGGCGATTCTCGCGGCGTGAGCGGAGGGACGATTCCCGCCAGCGGCGGCGTCCCCGCCTTCACCCTGCTGCGGCGCGAGGCTTCGCCGATCCCCATCCTGATCGCGGTGCCGCATGCCGGCAGGCACTATCCGCAACGACTGGTCGAGTACATGCGCGCGCCGCGCCAGGCGGCGCTCAAGCTCGAGGATCGCTACGTCGACAAGCTGGCCGAAGCGGTCGCGCGCGAAACCGACGCGGCGCTGCTGATCGCTCATGCCCCGCGGGCGATGATCGACCTCAACCGCGCGATCGAGGATATGGACTGGGACATGGTCCGCACAGGGCCGCCGGCCGGACATCCGCGCATCAGGATCGGCCGCCGCGCGCGAAGCGGGCTTGGGCTGATCCCGCGCCGCCTGCCGGAGATCGGCGAGTTGTGGACCGGACGCATCGAGCAGAGCGATATCGAGGCGCGGATCGAGGGTATCCACCGCCCGTATCATGAGGCGCTTGGCGAAACGCTGCGCGGCTTGCGCGAGCGATGGGGCGCGGCGTTGCTGATCGACCTGCACTCGATGCCGCCACTCGGGCGGCGGGCTGCGGGCGAGCCGGTCCCCGAGTTCGTGATCGGCGACCGCTTCGGCGCGTCGTGCGACGGCGCGCTGTGCGCCGCGGCGTTCGACTTTATTGCCCGGACGGGGCGGGCAGCGGCTCACAACCGGCCCTATGCCGGGGGCTTTGTACTCGATCGGCACGCGGCGCCGCTGAAGGGCGTGCACGCTTTGCAGTTCGAGGTGTGCCGCAGCGCCTACCTCGATGCGCGACTGCAGGAGCCGGGCGAGGGCTTTGCGGCGGTCGTCGAAGTGATCAGCGGCCTCGTGCGCCGCTTGGCCGAAGAGGTCGCGGCGCTCGGGCGCGGGGCGGGGTTGGCGCAGGCCGCCGAATAAGCACGGGCGTGACGCCGAACGGCCATCGAAGCACCGTGACCTTCGGCCAAAAAGCGCTCTGAACCCAGTGCGTTGGACCTGAAGTGCCGCATGCAACGTGTGACTTTCGCGACTCATCCCGCACCTTCGGCTTGCGATGGATCAGGCTGGCAGGCGCGAGGCGTGTAGGACAGCGGGCGAATCCCGACTGCACATAAAAAACCACCTCGTGCAAATGCACGAGGTGGCCAAGGTTCAGGGAGGAGGTACCCTTGCGGGTACCAATCCGGCCGGGCCATGAGGGAAGCGCCGACCGGACATTCTCAAGATAGAGATTAGCGAGCCTTTTACAAGGCCCGCGTTAACCTTCTGAAATGGCCCTACTTCTTGGACTTCGCGCCACTCGCGGCGGGCTTTTCGGCCTGCACTTCCGCGCCGGGGCCTTTGCCCTGGGCGGTCTGGCGGCCGAAGATGACTCGCATCAGGTCAAGCGACAGCAGATGGGCATAGATCAGGGCCAGCATGCCGTTCTGGTTCCACGTCCGCAGCACATCGCCGCGCACATCGCGCAGCTTCTCCTGATTGATCATGTTGAAGCCGCGATAGACGTAGGGCTGCGCATCGGCGCCATCGCCGCGCTGGATGGCGACTTCGCCTTCCATCAGCAACTCGTGCTTCTTCAGCTCATCCATGAACGATGCGGTGCGCTGGCCGGCTTCCTCGAAGCGCTGGCAGAACTGCAGGATGTTCTGCGTGTGCTCGCTGGGCTTGCCTTCCCCGTCGAACAGCGCGGTGCCGTCCTTGAACTCGCCGAGGATGTCGGAGCTGGGATCGAAGCAGAGCGACATGTTGTCGTTCTTCGAATCGAGCTTGGCGAGGAGATAGGGATAGCGGCGCACGTAGGCGGGGACATAAAAGTCCTCACTCGCCTGGCCCGTCTCGTCGAAAAACGTGTTCACACCTTCGTTGAGGCCCATCAGCGCCAGCGGAACAGGGCTGTTGCCGCTCGAAAAGATGATCGGGAAGTGGCGCTGCGCCTGGGGAAATTCGTCGACCGTGATCGGGATCGCGTGCTGGGTAGCTGCCCAGGCGGCCTTGTCGACGTTCTTGCTGTTCCACTTGCCGTGATCACGGCTGTTGAGCGGCATCAGGTCCTTGTAGAACAGGGGCAGGTTGGCTTGCGGCGCGCTGGCCATCGTAACTCTCCGAAAACGTGCTGATCCCTGGCTCCGCGTAGACCCGGAACCTCGAAAGCGGGCGCTTTAAGCGTTCGCTCCCTCGCGCGCAAGCGGCACCAGTTTCCCGGGATTGAGTAATCCGTGCGGATCGAGCGCCTGTTTGACCGCGCGCATCAGCCCTAGCGCCACCGGGTCCCCAAGGCGGGCGAGATCGTCCCGCTTGAGCTGGCCGATGCCGTGCTCGGCGCTGATCGAACCGTGCCATTTCGTGACGAGATCATAGACCTGTGCGCTGATTTGCTTGCCGTCGCCCTCTTGCCAGGTGCGGGGATCGGCGCCGGGCGGCGCGATAACGTGAAAGTGGACGTTGCCGTCACCCAGATGGCCGAACGCGACTGCCTCGGTGCCCGGCCAGGCCGCCTCGATCAGCGGAACCGCTTCGTCGACGAACTCCGGCATCTGCTCCACCGCGACCGAGATATCGTGCTGCACCGCCGGTCCCTTGGCGCGCTCAGCCGGGGCGATCTCGTCACGCAGGAGCCAGAAGGCTTCCGCCTGCGCCTCGTTCGAGGAGATCACCGCGTCTTCCACCAGGCCCGCCTCCCACGCCGAGGCCAGCAGTTCTTCCGCCAGCGCGCCGAGGCGATCCGCACCCGCCCGATCCGCCACCAGTTCGATCAACGCGTGCCAGGCATGCTTTCCTGCCAGTGGCTGGCGCGCGCCCGAAGCATGGGCAACAACATCGTCGAGCGTTGTTTGCGCGAGCACTTCGAAACCCTCGAGCGCATCGCCCGCAACAGCCTGGCAATGCAGCAGCAGCGCACGCGCGCCTTCGAGCGAAGGCACGCCGGCCCACAGCACGGCGCGATCGACGATCGCCGGAATGAGTCTCAGAGTGGCTGCGGTCACGATGCCGAGCGTCCCTTCCGATCCGATCAGCAACTGCTTGAGGTCGAACCCGCGGTTGTCCTTCTTGAGCGCGGTCAGGCTATCGAACACGCTGCCGTCCGCCATCACCGCCTCGATGCCCAGCACTTGCGCGCGCATCGATCCGTGGCGCAGCACCTGCGTGCCGCCGGCGTTGGTCGAGATCAGCCCGCCGATCGTCGCCGAGCCCTTGCCGCCGAGCGTGAGGGGGAAGCGCAGGCCCTGCGCCTCCGCCGCTTCGTGGAAGGTCTGGAGGATCACTCCGGCCTCGCACACCGCTTGCCGGGCCTGCACGTCGAGCGAACGAATCGCGTTCATCCGGCGCAGCGAGAGCAGGATCGCCTCGCCGCTGTCGTCGGGAGTCGCGCCGCCGCACATGCCGCTGTTGCCGCCCTGGGGAACGATGGCAACGCCATGCTCGCCGCACAGGCGAACGAGCGCCGCCACTTCCGCGGTCGAGGTGGGGGAGGCGAGGGCGAGCGCGGCGCCGGTGAAGCGCCCGCGCCAGTCGGTCAGCCACGGCTCCATCAGATCGGCGTCGCGAGTGAACCCGCGCGGGCCGAGCATGGCGGCGGCGGCAGCGATAAAGGCAGTCCGGTCTTCCATCGGCGGCGATATGGCACCCCCTCGGGCCTTATGCCAGCCACCGGCGAGGCTTGCATGGCCCCATCCCCGAGTTAAGCCGGTATTCAAACACCATGGCTAAGGAGCGGGTTCGCCTTGATACCGCAATGAGGTCGCCGGAACAGTCGAACCGAGCATGAACGGTCCTGCCATTCTCCTGGCCAGCCTCGCGCTGGTGCTGCCCGCTGGCGTCGGTAACGGCGCACCGGCGAAGGACGTGTGGCATGCGGGCGCCGGGCCGACGAGCAGCCGCAACGAGCCCTCGTTCGCGAATCTCCTGCAACGCTACGAGCCGGAGGTGCGCAACCAGGTGCGCATCGAGCAACGCGTGATCATTCGCGTCGCGCCGGCGCGACGGGTGCGGCAGGACCTGATCGCCAACCTCCCGCCGGGCACCAAGGTCACCATGCATTACCGCGAACGGCCGATGAAGCGCTGCGTCGAAATGGCGAACATCGCCGGCGTGCAAAGCGGCCCGGAGAACCGGCTGATTCTGTTCATGCGCGATCGCCACATCGTCAGCGCCGCGTTGGAAAAGGCGTGCAGCGCGCGCGACTTCTATTCGGGCTTCTACGTCGAGCGGAGCGAGGACGGGCTGCTGTGCAGCGGCCGCGATACGCTACAATCGCGCACCGGCGCATCCTGCGGGGTTCGGCGGCTGGCCCACCTGGTGGCCCTGAAGGAATGATCCGCCGAGGCCTTCGCCCTCGTAAATTCTTGACTTCGCGAGCCTCCTCCGCATAGGGCGCCCTCGATCAAGCGGGGCGGCTTTTCGCTCCGCCGCGTGTCGCCTTTCGGCGCATGTCAGGTCCGGAACCTTACGACGCCTATGAAATTCGCCGATCTCGGCCTGTCAGACGAATTGCTGCGCTCGGTCCTTGCGGCCGGGTACGACGAGCCGACCCCGATCCAGGCGCAGGCAATCCCTTCGGTGCTGATGATGAAGGACATCATCGGCATCGCCCAGACCGGCACCGGCAAGACCGCGAGTTTCGTGCTGCCGATGATCGACATCCTGTCGCACGGCCGCCGCCGCGCGCGCATGCCGCGTTCGCTGATCCTCGAGCCGACCCGCGAGCTCGCCGCCCAGGTGGCGGAGAACTTCGAGAAGTACGGCAAGAACCACGACCTGAAGATGGCGCTGCTGATCGGCGGCGTGCAGATGGGCGACCAGGTCAAGGCGCTCGGGGCGGGCGTCGATGTGCTGATCGCTACCCCCGGGCGGCTGATGGACCTGTTCGACCGCGGCAAGATCCTCCTCACCGGGTGCGACCTGCTGGTGATCGACGAGGCGGACCGCATGCTCGACATGGGGTTCATCCCCGATATCGAGACGATCTGCACCAAGCTGCCCGCCAACCGGCAGACGCTGCTGTTTTCGGCGACCATGCCGCCGCCGATCAAGAAGCTCGCCGACAAGTTCCTGAACAATCCCAAGACGATCGAGGTGGCCCGTCCGGCGACGGCGAACATCAACATCGTCCAGTTCAAGGTCAAGGTCGGCCAGCGCGACAAGCGCGACAAGCTGCGTGAGCTGATCAAGGTCGATAAAGTCGCCACCGCGATCATCTTCGCGAACCGCAAGACCACGGTGCGCGACCTGGCCAAGAGCCTGAAGCGCGACTTCAAGGTGGGCGAAATCCATGGCGACATGGACCAGTCCTCGCGCATCGCCGAACTCGACCGGTTCAAGAAGGGCGAAATCAACATCCTGTGCGCGAGCGACGTCGCGGCCCGCGGGCTGGACGTCAAAGGCGTGAGCCACGTGTTCAACTTCGACACGCCCTGGCACCCGGACGATTACATCCACCGCATCGGCCGCACCGGCCGCGCGGGCGCCACCGGCCGCGCGTTCACCTTCGTGACGCCCGAGGATGCCGAGGCGATCGCAAATATCGAGAAGCTCACCGGCCTGGCGATCCCGACCTGGGATGGCGGCGCCCCGGCCAAGGACGAACCTGCGCGCGCACGCGACGATGCCGAGCGCGAGGATGCCGAGCGCGAGGAACCGCGCGATAGCAACCGCCGCGGCCGGGGCCGCCGCGATCGCGATGACGGCCCGCGCCAGGAAGATCGCCCGCGCCGGCAGGAGCCGCGTCGCGAAGAACCGCGTCGCGAAGAACCGCGCGAGGAACGGCCCGCCCGCGCCGCCGCCAAGCCTGCCCGCAAACCCGCACCGGTGGAGCCCGAAGCCGAGCAGGGCTGGAACGGGCCGGTGCCGTCATTCCTCGGTTTCTCGGCGGATTAAGCCGTATTTCCCGCGCGATGAAGATCAATATTCTCGATCCGGGGCTGAAAGGCAAAGCCGGTCATCATTACGACTTTGACCGAAAACTGGCGCGGTATCTCGTTGATGCGGGCCATGACGTGCACGTCTACGGTCACGTCGCAGTGGACCCCGAGATTGCCGAGCGGATCGGATCGGGGGCGGCAGTTTCGCGGCTGTTCCGTGCGTTTCCCTATGACCCGTCGGAAGGCGTCGACTATTACGCGGGCGAACTGGTTCAGTTCGAGCTGCAATCGTCGGTCCTGGCGGAGGATCTGAAAGCGGTTCGCAACGCAGACTTGTGGATCTGGCCATCGATGCGAGCGCAGCATTTGAACGCGTGCGTCCGCGGCGGAGTGAAGGTGCCGATCGTTGGCTGCGTTCACGAGGATCCCGGTATCGATGTACGTTCCGTCGACGCGATGGTGTGGCGGCTGGCGCTGTTGTGGGCGCACCACACTGGACTGCGCCATACGATCGGGGCGGTCGAACCCGAACTGCGCCACCGATTCATGTCGATCTTGCCTGAGGCCCGTTTCGCGTTGTTTCCCCATCCCTACGACGGCCCGCCAATCGACCAGCCCAAAAGCGAATTGAAGCGGATCGGCTTCTTCGGTCAGCAACGTGCTGAGAAGGGCACCAGGCTGATGAGCCGTCTGTTCGACCGGCTACTTCCGGACGGCTATGAAATCGTTTTCCAGGACAGCGCCGGGGTTCCGAAGCAGCTGGAACATCCCCAGATCACTGCGCTCGATTTCGTCGATGACATGACCAGCTACCTGCGCGACTGCGATCTGGTGGTGCTCCCGTATGACGTTGCCGCATATCGCATAAGGGGTTCCGGCATGCTGACCGCGTGCCTTTCGCTCGGCGTGCCGGTGGTGGGGCCGTTCGGAACCATTCCGGGGCATACCATCGAACAGTTCAACGTGGGGCCGCTATTCACCCAGACCCGATCCGAGGCGATCTACGCCGCCATCAAGGTCGCCGATCAGAATTACGAACGATATGCGGCCAATGCGTTCCGGGCGGCACACCATTGGAGCAAGCGCCACGGCGTCGCCCGTTATGCGGAGGCTCTCCTCGCCTTCGCTTGACGCAGCTCAGCCAGCCGGCTGCACGAAGCTGTCGATCACCTTTTTGCGGCCGCTGGTCTCGAACTCGATCTCGAGCTTGTTGCCTTCCTGGCCGATCACTTCGCCGTAACCGAACTTGTCGTGGAACACGCGCGCGCCGATGGTGACGTCGCCGCGCGGCTTGGCGGCGAAGCTCGCGGCGCTGCGCCCGGGTTCCTGCAGGCGCCTGGGCACTGGATCGTAGGTCGTCGCCAGCGCCCGCTGCCAGCCGGGGCCGCGCGCCCGCGAGCGGTCCGGGCGGCTGGTGCTGACGTGGGCGAACGGGTCTTCCTGCTCGCTCCAGTTGGCGCGCCAGAGGGACTGGCCGCCGGTCATCGTCGTTTCCGACACGATGTGCGCTTCGGGCAGCTCGGCGATGAAGCGTGAGGGGATCGAGCTGGTCCAGGTGCCGTAGATGCGTCGGTTCGCGGCATGGAGAATGGTGCAGCGCCGCCGCGCGCGCGTGATCGCGACATAGGCGAGCCGCCGCTCCTCCTCGAGGCTGGCGAGCCCGCCTTCGTCGAGCGCGCGCTGCGAGGGAAACACGCCTTCCTCCCATCCGGGCAGGAACACGTTGTCGAACTCGAGGCCCTTGGCGGCGTGCATGGTCATGATGGTGACTTTCTCGCCGTCGTCAGCCGCATCGTTATCCATCACCAGGCTGACGTGCTCGAGGAAGTCGCCGAGGGTCGGGTATTCCTCCATCGCCCGCGCAAGCTCGGTCAGGTTGTCCTGGCGCCCGGCGGCTTCGGCGCTGCGCTCGGCTGCGAGCATCGCGGTGTAGCCTGACTCTTCGAGCACTGTGCGCAGCAGCTCGGATGGAACCACCTGCTCGGCCAGTTCCTGCCAGCGCAGGAACTGCGCCATCAGCGCGGCGATCGTCTTGCCCGCGCGCGGCGGCAGCTCGTCGGTATCGGCGAGCTGAAGCGAGGCAGCGGCGAGCGGCAGGCCCGCCCGGCGCGCGTGGCGATGCATTGCCTCGAGAGCCTTGGCCCCGAGCCCGCGCTTGGGCTGGTTGTGGATGCGCTCGAATGCGAGATCGTCGGCGGGCTGGGCGATCACCCGCAGATAGGCGAGCGCGTCGCGGATCTCGGCGCGCTCGTAGAACCGGAAGCCGCCGACAATGCGGTAGTTGAGGCCGATCTGGATGAAGCGGTCCTCGAACTCGCGCGTCTGGTATTGGGCGCGGACCAGTATCGCGACCCGGTCGAGCGGGGCGCCTTCGCGTTCGAGCCGTTCGATCTCCTCTCCCACGCGGCGCGCTTCCTCGGGCGCGTCCCACACGCCGATCACGCGCACCTTTTCACCGCCGTTGGCCTCGGTCCACAGCGTCTTGCCCAGGCGCTGGCTGTTGGCGGAAATGAGGCCCGATGCGGCGGCAAGGATGTCGGGCGTGGAACGATAGTTCTGCTCCAGCCGGATCACCTTGGCGCCCGGAAAGTCCTTCTCGAAGCGCAGGATGTTGGCAACCTCGGCCCCGCGCCAGGAGTAGATCGACTGGTCGTCATCGCCCACGACGCAGATGTTCTTGCGCTCCTGCGCGAGCAGCCGCAGCCACAAGTACTGCACCGAGTTGGTGTCCTGATACTCGTCCACGAGGATGAACTTGAAGCGCTGCTGGTATTGCCCGAGCACCTCGCGGTGACGGCGGAAGATGTTCAGCATGTGCAGCATCAGGTCGCCGAAGTCGCACGCATTCAGGGCCTTCAGCCGTGCCTGGTAGAGACCATAGAACTGCTGCCCTTTGCCGTTGGCAAAGCTTTCATTCTCGAGCGCATCGAGATCCTCGGGATTGAGCCCGCGGTTCTTCCACCGGTCGATCAGCCCGGCAAGCTGGCGCGCGGGCCAGCGTTTCTCATCCAGGTTTTCGGCGACGATCAGCTGCTTGAGCAGCCGAATCTGGTCGTCGGTGTCGATGATCGTGTAATTCGGCTGCAGTCCGACCAGCTCCGCATGTCGGCGCAGCATCCGGGCGCAGATCGAATGGAACGTGCCGAGCCACGGCATGCCCTCCACCGCGTCACCGATCAGCCGGTGGACGCGCTCACGCATCTCGCGCGCAGCTCTGTTGGTGAAGGTGACGCACAGGATCTCGCTGGGCCACGCGCGGCGTGTGCGGATCAGATAGGCCAGGCGCGCGGTAAGCGCAGCGGTCTTTCCAGTTCCGGCCCCGGCCAGCATCAGCACCGGCCCATCGGTGGTCAGGACCGCCTCGCGCTGCGGCGGATTCAGCCCGTCGAGCCAGGCAACGTCGGCATTGGCGGGGGGCGCAGGGGCAGGGGCGGGAAGGTCCGGCACAGGTGAACAGCTAGGGAACACCGGGCGTGCGCGCAACCCCGGCCGGCGGCGGCGGCGGAACATAACTCTTGTTGTATCGTAGTGGCGGCAACGACCAACCAACCGATGGAACAGTCCCATGCGTACGCTCTTGCTTTCAGGTGCCGCCGCACTTTCGCTGGCGGCAATTCCCTTTGCCGTGACCGCCCAGGACGCCGGCGCAGCCGCGTCGGCTCATACTTCGACAGAGGCGCCGGCCCCCGGCGTGCCCGCCCAAACCGCGAACGAAGCCAATGCGGCGGTTCCGCCGACCACTGATACCACCGTTACCACGATCACCTCCGGCGCGGGGCAGCAGGACGTCGTCACCACCACGACCGGCAACGCCGCGCCGCCTCCGGCTTCGGCGCTGAACAAGGATTATCCGATCTGCCGCGGCGCGGTGCAGGATAGCTGCCAGAACGCGGGCGAGGGCGGTGCGCCCGGCCATTCGCGCGCGCTCGATCACTGGCCGGGCGCGCCCGCCAGCGAGTTGGACGCTTCGCAGAAGACCAACGCCCAGCCCTGAGCGGCAGGGAAATTCGAGAGGGGCGGCCGGCAATCCGGCCGCCCTTTTTCGTGTCGCCTATTCGACGCGCAGCAGGTGGATTCGGGCCTTGCCGACATGGCGCGTGGCGTCGAGGGCGAAGCCCTTTACCTCGATCGCTTCGTCGCGCCCCGTTTCGAGCGCTATCCATGTCGCCGGTCCTGCCCAGCCAAGCCGGGCGAGCTTGTCGAGCGCCACCGCCCCGGCGCCGCTGCCATAAGGCGGGTCGATCAGGATCAGGTCGAGCGGGGCCTTGGCTGGGCCTAGCGCAAGGGCCGAGCCGGCGCGGACGTCGCACCGTTCCTGCGCCCGCAAGGCCGCGATGTTGGCCCTGAGCGCGCGCACCGCGGCCGCATCGTTTTCCGCGAACAGGCAAGTCGCCGCGCCGCGTGACAGCGCTTCGAGGCCGAGCGCGCCCGAGCCGGCGAACAGGTCCGCCACCGCCAGCCCCTCGAAGCTGCCGAGCCGGCTTGCGAGCATATTGAACAGCGTCTCGCGCGTGCGATCGGCGGTCGGGCGGGTGGCGAGGCCTTCCGGCGCGCGGAGGGTTCGCCCGCGCCATTCCCCGGAAATGATTCTCACTTCTTCGAAGCTCCCCGTTCCGAGGATTTCAGGGTGCTCCTGAACCGGCTCAATTCCTCCTTGCGAACCTCCTGTGTGGCGCCCCGCGCGAGGTCGGCCAGCACGAACGGGCCGTAGGCGGTGCGGATCAGGCGGCTGACCTTGAGGCCGAGATGCTCGAGCACGCGACGCACCTCGCGGTTCTTGCCTTCTGTCAGGGTCAGCTCGATCCAGCGGTTGCGGCCGGCGCCGCGTTCGAGGTTGGCGTTGATCGAGCCATACCTGAAGCCGTCGATGGTCACGCCCTCCATCAGGTCTTCGAGTTGCGCCTGGGTCACGTCGCCGAACGCGCGCGCGCGATAGGTGCGCGGGATG
>CAYNXB010000017.1:0-42083 GCA_964401045.1 uncultured Sphingomonadaceae bacterium
ATCCGGAGCCTTAAAACCCCCGGACCGGGCGCCGTCGCCCACATGTCCCTTCATCAAAAACCAACGATGTCAAAGAGCCACCGAACATAATCAGGCGGACAACGATGGCTCCCCGATTTACACCGGGGGACCGGTTGTCCGTCTATGTTGGCGACCGAAGCGGTAGAAACCAGTCGAAACCGGCAGCACCGCGTCGGTGAGGGGCCATATATGTGCGGGTCTGAGTCGGGTCAACAGCCTTTTGCAATTTTATTTCAAAAGACCGGAAACCCACGAAAATCCGCCATTTTTACGGCTCGACAGCAATATGGGAACGCGCTCCGGACATTCAAGGCGAAGGCCGAATCTCCTGATCTTCCCGGGCGCGCACCCCGATCGCGCAAGCATCCCGGCGGAGAGACGCGGAACCCGGGCACCGTTAACGATTTTCGATCGCCTCGTTCCAAGGCTGGAGCGCGCGCCGCGTGCGCTTGCGCCGCCCCCGCGATGTGAGGGAATATTCACTATTGGGCAGATAGGGCGATGGCATGATCGCAGCCGAGACAGTTCAGGCGCCCGCCGCCGGCGGTTTTGCCGAGCGCGTCCGCAGCGCGGTCGCGTGGCGCTGGGGCAGCCAGGTGCTGGCGCAGATCATCACCTGGGCCGCGACTATTCTGGTGGTGCGCCTCCTCGACCCGTCGGACTACGGCCACTACGCCATGGCGCAGGCGGTGCTCGCCACCTTCACCTTCCTCAACGCCTACAGTTTCGCGACCTCGTTGATTCACGCACAAGAGGTGACCGAGCGACGAATCGGCCAGGTGTTCGGATTGCTGATCGTTGCCAACGTCAGCCTCGCAGTACTGCAGTTCCTCGCCGCCCCGCTCGCGGCGCACTACTACCAACAGCCGCTTGTCGCGCAGATGCTGCAGATCCAGGCGCTGATCTTCCTCACCACGCCGTTCATCGCCCTGCCCTCCGCCCTGCTTTCCCGCACGCTGCATTTCCGCAGCCAGGCGCTGGTCAACCTGGCTTGCGCCGTCGCCGGCGGAGGAACCGCGCTGGCCTTGGCCGAGACCGGGCACGGCGTGTGGGCGCTGGTGTGGGCGCCGGTGGTCATGTTCAGCACGCGCGCTGCGGGCCTCACCCTTGCGGTCGGAGGACTGGTCCGTCCGATCTTCGACTTTCGCGGGTGCCGCGACATTCTCACCTTCGGCGGCGCCCTGACCCTGAGCCAGCTGTTCTGGGTGGTGCAGAGCCAGTCCGACATCTTCATCGCCGGTCGTAGCTTCAGCGCGCACGATCTCGGGCTCTATTCGGAAGCGCTGTTCGTGGCGCTGATCTTCAGCGGCCGGTTCATTCCGCCGCTCAACGACGTGGCGTTCCCCGCCTTCGCCGAACTGGTCAAGCAGGGCAAGCCGATCGCCGGTGCGTTCCTTTCCGGCGTTCAGACGATCATGCTCATCGCGCTTCCCGCCTACGTCGGGCTCAGTCTCACCGCAGCGCCCCTGGTGGCGACCGTGTTCGGGCCGAAGTGGACCGAGATGGCGCCGATACTCGCCGGGCTGGCGCTGGCGATGCCGGCGATGGTGCTGCAGATCATCTGCTCGCCGTCGACTAACGCGCTCGGCAGGCCGGGGGTCTATCTGTTCACCAATATCGCCGGGGCGGTGATCATGCCCACATGCTTCCTGATCGGCATCGGGTTCGGACCGCAGGGCCTGGTCGCGAGCTGGCAGGTCGCCGCTCCGCTGCTGCTGGTGCTGACCCTTGCCGCGACGCTGCCGAAGATCGGCGTGCGGTTGGTGGATCTGGGAACGGCGCTGCTGCCGTCCATCACCGGAAGCGCCGCGATGGCCCTGGCGGTGAGCGCATTGGCGCCTCGGATCGAATTCCTTCCCGCGCCCGTGCAGTTGCTGCTGCTCGCCACAAGCGGCGCCGCGGTCTACGCCGCCACGCTGGCCGCGTTGTGGCCCAAAGTGGTCCGCCGGGTCTGGGCGATGGCTGGACGCCGGCGGCCCGAACCCGTCGCTGCCTGAGGGCGCTCGAGTGGCGACGATTTCAGGCAAGGACGCAGGCTCGACGCGACCCGCTGGCACTTTGCCGGCGGCGGTTTTGCGTCCTCGCTTGGCGGTGCCCGCGGTCGCGCTGGCGACAGCGGCCGCCGAGCTCCTGATCGCGGACCGCAAGTATGGCGTGTTCTCGGGCGGCTTCGGCCAGGCTGAGGCGGTCGATACCGCCGGCGAGCGACTGGTGTTCTTCGCCGCCTACGGGGTCTCTCAGCTCGCGCTGGTCCTGCTTGTCTGGTCGGTCTGCGCATGGGCGAGCCGCACGTCCGGGCGTTCGGCCGCCGCACTGAACTTCGCTTTCGCGTATGGCGGCGCGATGCTCGGCGTGCTGGTCGCGCGCTATCAGTTGCACAGCTACTTCAGCGATGCCGTCGACTTCGCGCTGCTCAAGAACCTCGGCGGGGGAAGCCTCACCGACGCACTGCTGTTCGGCAAGAACGAGATTGCGCTCGGATTCGCGGCGGTGGCGGTGGTCGGCGCGGTGTGGTGGGTGGCCTTGCGCCTGTTACAACGCTGGGCCGGACGCGACGTGCCCGCCCCGCGGCCGGCCTGGCGCTGGGCTTGCACGGCGTCTGTGCTGTGGCTCGCCGCGCTCGGAATGGTGCCGTATCTCAGCGAGGACGCCACGCGCGGGCTCGATCGGACCATCGCGTGGGGCACGGCTGACGAAGTTGCCGCCGCGCTGACCGATTTCGACGGCGACGGCTATGGCCTCGTCGGCCTGCAGGTCGATCCTCAGCCGTTCGATGCGACGCGTCATCCGCTGGCGCTCGATATCCCCGGCAACGGCATCGACGAGGACGGCTACGGCGGCGATCTCGTGCTGGTGCCAGTGCCGCATCCGCGGCCCGAGGCCGTCGTCCCCGCGAACGGCCCCAATGTGGTGGTGATCGTGATGGAAAGCACGCGTGGCGAAGCGATCGGCAAGCGGATCGACGGCCGGCTGGTCGCCCCCAACCTCACCGCCCTCGCCGCTCAAGGAGCGGGCATCCGTTCGAGCTACAGCCATGTCGGCTTCACCACTGCGTCGCTCAAATCGATCTTCGCGGGCGATCTCGCGCCTAGCGCAGGCGCAGCGAGCCTGTTCACCGAGCTCAAGAAGAGCGGCTACCGGACCAGCGTGTTCTCCGGCCAGCCGGAGGACTTCGGCGACATCTCTGCCACCGTGGGCATGCGCAGCCACGCCGACACCTTCATCGACGCCGAGACCCTGCGCGACAAGCGCGCCTTCAGCTTCGCGGCGCAAGGATCGCTGCTGGTGGACGAGGGTGTCCTGCTCGGCGAGTTCGATCGCGTGCTCGGCCGGCGGGACGCATGGACGCGGCCCCAGTTCGTCTATCTCAACTTCCAGTCGCCCCATTTCCCTTACGATCATCCAGGCGTGCCGCACCGCTTCGCCAACCCGCCGCTCCCCCGCTCCCAGATCGAGGCGTCGCGACAGGGTGAGGTGGCGCGGACATACTGGAACGCGGTCGCCCATGCCGACGACGCACTTGGTGCGCTGATCGCCCGGCTCAAAGCGCTGGGGGAGTGGGAGAACACGATCCTGCTCGTCACCGGCGACCACGGCGAGTCGCTGTTCGAGGACGGCTTCCTCGGCCACGGCCACGTGATCAACCAGCGCCAGTTCGCCACGTTCCTCGCGCTCAATCGGCCTTTGCCTGGCGTCCACGGTCCCATCTCGATCAGTGACTATCGCGCGCTGCTGCTCGACCTCCTTGCCGAGCGCACGCCCGCCCCGCCTGCCTTCCAGCCCTTCATGCACATCGGCGATCTCGATCGTCCCTCGACCATCGGCATGGCAGGAACCGCGTTCGGCATCGTCTCACTGCGGCTCGACCGCGGGGATGCGTGCTTCGAGCGGCCAGCCCACTGCCGACCTTACGGCGGCCTTACCGGCCGTGAGCGCGAAGTGGTGGACCAGCTGGTCGCGCGTTGGGGTTCGGAGCGCTGGGCAAGGCGGGTGGCGGAGACGAAATAGTCTGGCACGGGGCGCACTGGCGCGCCCTTCCCTGCCGTGGTAATATTCCTGCGGGTTTCGCCCGTCCCCGCGCACCAATCGGGCGCAGTGTGCGCACGGGGAGGCGCTTTATGTTCGAACAATATATCCTTGCGGCCGCGCTGGCGGTAGCGGCGACGAGCGCGAGCCCGTCACCGCTGCAAGGCGCCGATCCGGTTGCGAACGCCCAGACGATCAAGCTCGACCCCGACGCCTACGAGCGCCTCACCGTGGCGATCACGATCGAGGGCAAGGGCCCGTTCGACTTCCTGATCGACACCGGGGCGCAGGCGACCGTGCTATCGCGCGAACTGGCCGACCAACTGCAGCTGACCGACCGATTGCCGGCTACGCTCGTGGGGCTGATCAGCCGCATGCCGACTGAGACCGTAGCAGTCGATGGCCTCATGCTTGGGCGCCACAACTTCAACGTCCCCAATGCGCCGCTGGTCGATGCGGAGCATCTTGGCATCGGTATCGACGGGATCCTCGGGCTCGACGGGCTGCAGCAGCGCCGTGTACTGATCGATTTCATCCGGCGGAAGATCGAAGTCGCCGATGCCGACGAGCTGGGCGGCAACCGCGGGTACGAGATCGTCGTCAAGGCGCATCGCCGGCTGGGGCAACTGATCATCACCGATGCGATGGTCGATGGCGTCCGCACGGTGGTCCTGGTCGATACCGGCGCGCAAGGCAGCGTGATCAACCAGGCGCTGGTCGATCGCCTGCGCAGCCGCTCACGCGAAACCACGCGCCTGACCGATGTCAACGGCACGCAGATCGAAGGGCCGATCCACGTGCTGCGCACGTTCTCCGTCGACAAGATGACGATCAACGGGATTGCGGCATTCGTGGCGGATTCGCCCGCGCTCAAGGCGCTTGGGCTCGACGACAAACCTGCAATGATCCTCGGCATGCGCGAACTCAAGCTGTTCCGGCGCGTCGCGATCGACTTCGAGACCAGGCGGATCCTGTTCGATATCCCCCGTTCGGCGCAGGACTTCAGGCCGGTGATCGGCGCCAAGATCGGCTAGCATAGAGGCTGGCGATTGCCTGAACGGCCCGGACCGCCCACATGGGCGGACAATGCCAACGCCCACCGATCCCAGAGCTGCCCCAGACCCTGCCGATTGGGGCACGGTTCGCCGGTTCCTGCCTTACCTGTGGCCGGCGGGGAACAAGGGCCTGCGCTGGCGGATCGTGGTCGCGGCAGGGTTCGTGCTGCTGGCCAAGATCGTCGTCCTGACCTTGCCGTTCGCCTATGCCGGCGCGGTCGACAGGATGGCATCGCGCGGCGATCCGGCCTTGTGGGCCACGCTCGCGCTGGTGATCGCCTATGCCGCCGGCCGCTTCGCCACGGTCGCCTTCGACAACGTTCGCAACATGGTGTTCGAACGGGTCGGCCAGGACGCCGTGCGGCATCTGACGGAAGACGTATTCCAGCGCCTGCATCGCCTGTCGCTGCGCTTCCACCTGGCTCGTCGCACCGGCGAAGTGACCAAGGTGGTCGAGCGCGGATCGAAGTCGATCAACACGATGATCTACTTCCTGCTGTTCAACATCCTGCCGACCGCGATCGAACTGGTGGTTGTGGGTGTGGTTTTCTTCATCAAGTTCGGCTGGGAAATCCTCGCCGCCACCATCGTCACCGTGGTCGCCTACATCTGGCTCACCCGTGTGATCACCGAGTGGCGCACCGCGCTGCGCGCGCGGATGAACGACCTCGACGGGCTCGCCCTAGCCCGGGCGGTCGATTCGCTGCTCAACTACGAGACCGTCAAATACTTCAGCGCCGAGCACCGCGAGCAGGAGCGGTTTGGAACCGCCACCCGTGCCTATGCGGAAGCCGCGGTCAAGTCCGAGAATTCGCTCGCTCTGCTCAACATCGCCCAGGCCACGATCATGAACCTGATGATGGGTGGGGCGATGGCCTTCACCGTGTGGGGCTGGAGCAAGGGCCGGCTTACCCCCGGCGATCTGGTGCTGATCAACACCTATCTGATGCAGCTCTTCCGTCCGCTCGACATGCTCGGCTGGGTCTATCGCACGATCCGCCAGGGGCTGATCGACATGGCCGCGATGTTCAAGCTGATCGATACCGATATCGAGGTTAAGGACGCGCCCGGCGCCCCGGCGCTTGTAATCGGGCGCCCTATGGTCGTGTTCGACAACGTCGTGTTCGGCTACGAGCGCGACCGGCAGATCCTCCACGGCCTCAGCTTCGAAGTCCCGGCCAGCGGACACGTCGCGGTGGTCGGCCCGTCGGGTGCCGGCAAATCGACCATCGGCCGGCTGCTGTTCCGCTTCTACGATCCGTGGTCGGGCCGCATCCTGATCGACGGCCAGGACATCCGCGAAGTGACCCAGGAATCGCTCCGCGCCCAGATCGGCATCGTCCCGCAGGACAGCGTGCTGTTCAACGACACGATCGGCTACAACATCGCCTATGGCCGCGACGGCGCGCATATGGACGATGTGATCGCCGCCGCGCGGGGCGCCGCGATCCTGCCCTTCGTCGAAAACCTGCCTGACGGGTTCGAGACCCAGGTGGGCGAACGCGGGCTGAAGCTGTCCGGCGGCGAGAAGCAGCGCGTCGCCATTGCCCGCACGCTGGTGAAGAACCCGCCGATCCTGCTGCTCGACGAAGCGACCAGCGCGCTCGACACCCGGACAGAGCAGGACATCCTGCGCACCCTGCGGCGCGTCTCCAAGCACCGCACCTCGATCGCCATCGCGCACCGCCTGTCGACCATTGCCGACGCCGATGTGATCTTCGTGATGGACGAAGGCAGGATCGCCGAACAAGGCTCGCATCTCGACCTGCTGCGGCACGACGGACTATACGCCGAGATGTGGACTCGCCAGGCGGCCGAGGCGGGCGAATTGGACGAAGCGGCCGAATAGGAGAGGCCCCGCCATGAAATATATCCTGCCGCTTGCCATGCTGGCGCTCGCCGGCTGTTCGAAGGCCGAGACGCCGCCGGTCACGGTTCACGAAGTGATGCTTAACACCGTCGACAAACACGCCGACCAGCTGTGGGACATGACCAACGCGGCGATCGGCGACGAAGGCGGAATCGATCCAGCCAAGATGGACGACAAGCGCTGGGACGAGATCGCGCGGCTGGCGGGCGAGGTCGAAGGCGGCGCCCGGCAGCTCGCCGCGCTCGAGCATCCGAGGGCGGTCAAGCCCGGCGTAAAAATCGCCGACGAGGATGTACCCTACGGCGACAGCGGTGCGAGCGTGCAGGCGAACCTCGACAAGAACCCCGAACTATTCCGGGAATACGCGAGCACCCTCGCGGCGCACATGCACGACATGGCGCAAGCTGCGCGGAAGCATGACGCGGCCGCGGTCGGCCCCATGGTCGATCAGCTCGACCAGGTGTGCGAGAGCTGCCACCTCGATTACTGGTACCCGTCGCAGAAGGAGCTGGTGGAAAAGTACGCCCGCGGCCCGGTTACGGAGCCGACCAAGAGCTAGCCGCGGCTAGAGGATATACTTGCTGAGGTCGGCGTTACCAGCGAGGCTGGCGAGCTTGTCGCGCACGTAGACGGCGTCGATCGTCACCGCCTCGCCGGTCTTCTCCTCCGCCTCGAACGACAGCTCCTCGAGCAGCTTCTCCATCACCGTCTGCAGGCGGCGGGCGCCGATGTTCTCAACGCTCTCGTTGACCTGAGCGGCGATCTTGGCAACCTCGCGCACGGCATCTTCGGTGATGTCGAGCGTCACCTGCTCGGTGCCGAGTAGCGCGCGGTATTGCTCGACCAGGTTGGCCTTGGTCTCGCTGAGGATGCGGACAAAATCTTCCTCGGTCAGGCTCTGCAGCTCAACCCGGATCGGCAGGCGGCCCTGCAGTTCGGGAAGCATGTCCGAAGGCTTGGCGATGTGAAACGCGCCCGAAGCGATGAACAGCACGTGGTCGGTCTTCATCGGCCCGTACTTGGTGGCGACCGTGGTGCCTTCGATCAGCGGCAGCAGATCGCGCTGCACGCCCTCGCGGCTGACCGAGCCGCCGCGCACGTCGCTGACGGCGATCTTGTCGATCTCGTCGAGGAACACGATGCCGTTGGTCTCGGCGTTCTCGAGCGCGACCCGGGCGACATCGTCCTGGTCCATGCGCTTGTCGGATTCCTCTTCGACCAGCTTATCCCATGCATCGGGCACCTTGAGCTTGCGGCGCCTGGAGGGTGTCTTGCCGAACGCCTTGCCCATCATGTCCGACAGGTTGATCATTCCGACGTTGCCGCCCAGCCCGGGGATATCCATCGGCATCGAGGGAGTCTCGGAGAGTTCGATCTCCACCTCGACCTCGTTCATCGCATCCTCGACGATCCGCTGACGGAAGCTCTCGCGCGTCGCTTCGGACGCATGATCGCCGACCAGCGCGACCAGCAGCCGGTCCATCGCGGCCTTGCTTGCCGCCTCACGCACGGCCTCGCGGCGGCGCTCCTTCTCGAGCCGGATCGCTTCCTCGGCAAGATCGCGCGCGATCTGCTCGACATCGCGGCCAACGTAGCCGACTTCGGTGAACTTGGTCGCCTCGACCTTCACGAACGGTGCGTTGGCGAGCTTCGCGAGCCGGCGGCTGATCTCGGTCTTGCCGCAACCTGTGGGCCCGATCATCAGGATGTTCTTTGGCGTGACCTCGTCGCGCAACTCGGGCGCGAGGCGCTGACGCCGCCAGCGATTCCGGAGCGCGACGGCGACCGCGCGCTTGGCTTCGTGCTGGCCGACGATGTGCTCATCCAGAGCGGCAACGATGGCTTTGGGGGTAAGGCTATCCGATTGTGATCCCGTCATGCCGCGAAGTTGGGGGCGTCGGCCCGTTCGTTCAAGACAGGCGGTTGAGGCGGCGGTTGCCCGCGATGATTCCGGCGATGCCTTCAGGCGTCGTCACCGCCTCCAATTCGCCACGTTCGAAAGTGCCGCCTAGCAGCAGTCCATCGGGGCGCGGGAACATGTATCCGTGTTCGAGCGAGTAGGCGTAATCGACTTCCGGCTGCGGCAACAGCACCACCAGTTGCCCGCGCATCGGCTCGAGCCCCTCGTCGCCGAACAGCGTACGCGCGCCCAGCCCGGTGCAGTTGAACATCACCCGCTCCGGCAGGGCCGCGATTTCCGCCGGTGCGGCGAACTGGCGGATGACGAAGGAGCCGCCGGCGGTCAGGAAGTCGTCGGTAAGCTGCCGCAGGTATCGCCCGGTTTCGACATACATCGTGTGGTAGCGCTGCACCGGGCCGACCGGGAATGGGTTGGCGGCCGGCGCAAGATCCTCCAGCCCCACGTAATAGGGCGCGAGCGGCCAGCGCGGCGGGCCGCTGCGCTGTTCATAGGTCGGATGCCAGCGGACGCCGTAATCGTCGCCGACCAGCAGCTGGAAGCGCCGCCAGCTGAAGTCCATCGCCGCGGCGTATTGCGCGCGCCAGCCATCGTTGACCTGGCTTTCGCGATAGTGGCTCGCCGGGTGAATCTGGCCGCCCGCGATGTTCGAGGTCGTCTCAGGCGGCAGGGCAGCGGCGTGGATCGTCACCCGATGACCGCGCTCCTGCGCCAGCCGCGCGGTGGACAGCCCCATCACCCCGGCTCCGATCACTGCCACCGGCTCGTTGTGCCCGGACAGGCCGATGTCGACGGCAAGCTTCGAGCTGCCCCAGCTCAGCGTGATACCGGCGCCGCCGTGGCCGTAGTTGTGCACCAGCAGCTTGTCGCCGAGCGGCTCGGCACGGACGACAAACCCGGCCGCGCGAAAAGGGCGCAGGCCGGCGATGGTGCGAATGATGCGATTTTCGGTGACTTCCACGCGCGGCAGCGTCGCGGGCGCGGTGCTGACGAGCCGCGCCGAAGGCGCACACGCAGTCAGCAGCGCAGCCGAGCCGGAAGTTGCAAGGAAGCTGCGCCGGTCCATGCAGCACAGCTAAGCGCGAAAAGGCTCAGCCTTCAATCGCTTCGAGCGTAACCTGGTCATTGGTGAACACGCACACGTCGGCCGCCACCTGCATCGCGCGGCGGGCGATCCTCTCGGCATCGTCCTCGTAATCGGTCAGGGCCCGCGCTGCCGCGAGTGCGTAATTCCCGCCCGAACCGATCGCCGCGATGGTGGTGTCGCTCTTGGCTTCGGGCTCCAGCACATCGCCATTGCCGGTCAGCACCAGCATCGTGTCCTTGTCGGCGACGATCATCAGCGCCTCGAGGTTGCGCAGGTATTTGTCGGTGCGCCAGTCCTTGGCGAGCTCGACTGCCGAGCGCAGCAATTGGCCGGAATACTGCTCGAGCTTCTTCTCGAGCCGCTCGAACAGTGTGAAGGCGTCGGCGGTCGCGCCGGCGAACCCGGCGATCACCTTGCCGCCTTCCCCGATGCGGCGAACCTTGCGCGCGTTGGGTTTCATCACGGTGTTGCCCATCGACACCTGGCCATCGCCGGCGATGACGGTCCGGCCGCCCTTCCTGACCCCGATAATGGTGGTGCCGTGCCACTGCACGGTTCCGTGGCTCATCCTGCTCTCGTCCATCGGCGCGATATGGGACGCGCGCCGGAGCGGTTCAAGCGAGCGAGATCAGCTGCCCGCGTTGACCGCGCCGCCGACCTGACCGATGTTGCCGAACAGGTCCTCGAAGAAGCTGCGCTCGCGGCCCAGGGTAGGGGTAGCGTCGCTGTCCGGCCTGAGCCGGACGACCTGCTCCATCCCGCTGCGATCGAGCGCGCTGACGTTCCCAGCGGGATCGAAATGCACCGCGAGCACCAGATGCTGGTTGATCTTGGGCGTGTTGAACGGCTTTTCCGTGGTGCTGCTGCTGACGTAGTACCACACCGGATCGCCGAACTGGCTGGTGAAGCTCGGCCGGCCGAGCGTCTGTTCGACCGAGGTGCGGTTGTCGATGCCCGGCTGCACTGCATTCACCAGAACCGGATCCGCCAGATAGCCGCGGTGGGCGGGAATCGCTGCGCAGCCACCTGCCAGCGACGCGGCCGCGAGCATCAGACCGATCCGCATCTTGCCATTCATCGTCACTCGCACTTCCCGTTCAGCGGCGGCGCGATTGCCAAGCCGGCCACCGCGCCTATATCGGCGCGTGCCTTACGGGCTGACGCGGCGCGGCGCAATGCGCTTGCTCGGCCGGTTGAGGCCCGCGGATTGAATAGCCGCTGAATGGACCTGACATGACCTTCCTCTCCCGCCTGTTCGCTCGTCAGGCTGATCCCCGCGACCGGCTCAAGCCACTGTGGCACGCCGTGATCGCGGGCTCCCGCCAGCGGCGCTGGTATGCCGAGCTGGGCGTCGCGGACACTGTGCCCGGCCGGTTCGACATGGTGAGCGCGATGACGGTGCTCGCCCTGCTCCGCCTCGAGCGCGATCCGGCGCTGGCGCAGGATGCCGCGCTGCTGACCGAGCTGTTCATCGAGGACATGGACGGCCAGCTGCGCGAGAACGGCATCGGCGACGTCGTCGTCGGCAAGCACATCGGGCGGCTGATGAGCGTACTCGGCGGGCGTCTGGGTGCCTATCGCGATGCGCTCGCCGCAGCGGACGATGCGGAGCTGACCGAGGCGGTCAGGCGCAACGTGACCATGACCGGGGGCACCGATCCCGCCAAGCTGGCGGCCGCCCTGCGCGCCGAGCACGCGCGGTTCGCCGCGGTTGACGCGGATGCCCTTCTCGCCGGCGATCTCGCATGATGGAAGCCGCCGCGCCCGAACTCCACCGCATGATCGATGCGACGCGGTTCGACGGCAAGCCAATCGCGATCGAGGCCGATGAGGCAGAACGGGCGGCGCTGGCGAGGCGGTTCGGGCTGGTTTCGATTGCGAGCCTCTCGGCCAAGGTCGAGCTGACGCCGGACGGCGAGGCGGTGCTCGCAAACGGCACGCTCAAGGCCTCGATCGTGCAGAGTTGCGCAATCTCGGGCGAGGACCTCCCGGTCAAGATCGAGGAGTCGCTCGCCCTGCGCTTCGTTCCCGAGCGGAACGAGGCCACGGAAGAGGAAATCGAACTGACCGAAGCGGAGCTCGACGAAATCCCGTTCGCCGGCCGCAGCTTCGACCTGGGCGAAGCGGTCGCCCAGACCCTCGCACTGGCGATCGACCCTTACGCCATCGGCCCGCAAGCCGCTGACGCACGCGCCAGCGGCCACATCAGCGACGAAGCCGCGAGCGGACCTTTCGCGGCGCTGGCGAAGCTGAGGAAGTAGCTCCCACGCCAGGCCGTTGTGAGGCGCCGCCTCAGAACGGAATGTCGTCGTCGAGATCGTCGTAGTTCGAACCGCCACCGCTCGGCTGGCCGCCGCCTGACGTGCCGCCCCGATCGTTGCCGCCCTGACTGCCGCCCCCCTGGTTCCAGCCGCTTCCGCCGCCGCCGCCGCCGCTGCGCTGGCCGCCGCCGCCGCCGCCACCACCGGGCGCGTCGAGCGATGTCAGCTGGCCGTTGTAGGGCCGCACGGTGATCTCGGTGGTGTAGCGGTCGTTGCCCTGCTGGTCCTGCCACTTGCGGGTCTGGAGCTGGCCTTCGACGAACACCTTCGAGCCCTTGCGCAGGTATTGCTCCGCGAAGCTGATCGCGCTTTCCTGGAACACCGCCACGCTGTGCCACTCGGTGCGCTCCTGGCGCTCGCCGGAGCTGCGGTCCTTCCACTGCTCGCTGGTGGCGATGCGCAGGTTGCACACCTTGCCGCCGTTCTGAAACGAACGCACTTCGGGGTCGGCGCCCAGGTTGCCGATGATCATGACTTTGTTGAGGCTGCCCGCCATCTGAGGATTTCCTTCGCTACAACCCTAGAGCGACCGCGCTCCAATAGGTGATTCCCGCGAAGATATAGGGCCCTGCCGGCCTGCCCGCCAACCCGCTATACGCGGTTGTGCCCGACGCGGAGCTAGAGCCCTGCAGCCACAGCAATCCAGTAGGTCAGGCCGGCAAAAATGTAGGCCAAGGCGAACAAGTATCCCAGCATGAACAGCGGCCATTTCCACCCATTCGTCTCACGCCGGGTGACAGCGATCGTGGAGAGGCACTGCGGCGCGAACACGAACCATGCGAGGAAGGCCAGCGCGGTGGGCAAAGTCCAGCGCGACGCCAAGCGCTCCGTCAACGCGGTCGCCGTGGCATCCTCGTCCCCCGCATCGACCGCATAAGTCGTCGCCAGCGCGGAAACCGCTACTTCGCGCGCCGCCATCGCCGGGATCAGGGCCAGCGCGATCTCGTGGTTGAAGCCGATCGGCCGAACCACGACCTCGAGCCCCTTGGCGATGTGCCCGGCGATCGAGGCGTTCACCTGGCTCTCCCCGGGCTCGGCCTTGGGGAAGCTCAGCAGCAACCACAGCACCACCGTGACCATGAAGATAATCGTCCCCGCGCGGCGCAGGAAGATCCATGCACGCTGCCACAGCCCGATCAGAAGGTCGGAGAGCTTGGGTAGCTGATACTTGGGCAGCTCCATGATGAAGCCCGAAGCATCGCCTTTGGTCACCGAGCGGCGCAGCACCAGCGCCACCGCCATCGCGCCAACGACTCCGATGACGTAGAGCGAGAGCAGCACCAGCCCTTGCAAGCCGATGCCCCAACCGACCGTGCGCGAGGGGATGAACGCGGCAATGATCACCGCGTAGACCGGCAGCCGCGCCGAGCAGGTCATCAGGGGGGCGACGAGGATTGTCGTTAGCCGGTCTTTCGGATCGGCGATGCTGCGCGTCGCCATGATCCCGGGAATGGCGCAAGCGAAGCTCGACAGTAGCGGAATGAAGCTGCGGCCCGAAAGCCCGACATAGGCCATCAGCCGGTCCATCAGGAAGGCCGCGCGGGCCATGTAGCCCGATTGCTCCATCGCCAGGATGAAGGCGAACAGGATCACGATTTGCGGCAGGAACACCACCACCGAACCGACGCCGGTGAGGATGCCTTCGGTGAGCAGGTCGCGCAGCACGCTTTCAGGCAGCGTCGCCTTGGCAACGTCGATCAACGTGGCGATTCCGCCTTCGAGCGCATCGGCAAATGGAGTCGCCCAGGCGAACACCGCCTGGAAGATCACGAACAGCAGCGCGAACAGGATGGGCGGGCCGATCCACGGGTGCAGCAGCAGCCTGTCGAGCCGCGCGTGGAGGCGGTGCTTGGCCGTCTCGGAAAGGATTGCGCCTTCGGCCATCTTGGCCGCCGCAAACCGGCGCTCCGGGAGCGTGATGTGCTGGTGCGGATGATCTTTCGGATCGGCCTCGGCGCGCACTTCTGCGCGGGCGATCGCCTCGATCAGCTCATCGAGGCCGCGGCGGCGCACCGCGACGGTCGGGATCACCGGCACCCCGAGCGACTGCTGGAGCGCCTCGGGGTCAATGATCAGCCCGTCACGCTCGGCAAGGTCGATCATGTTCAGCGCGACCACCGTCGGCCGGCCGAGCTCGATCACTTCCTGCGCAAATACCAGATGCTGCTGGAGGTTCGAGGCATCCAGCACCACTACCAGCACTTGCGGCTGCCCCTCCCCCTTGAACTCGCCGTGGACGACTTTGCGGGTAACCTCTTCGTCCGGGCTTGCCGCATCGAACGAATAGGAACCGGGCAGGTCGATCAGCTCGATCGGCTCTCCCGAGGGCAGCACCAGTCGCCCGGCCTTCCGCTCGACCGTGACGCCCGGATAGTTGGCGATCTTCTGCCGTGCGCCGGTCAGCGCATTGAACAGCGCGCTCTTGCCGGCATTCGGATTGCCGACCAGCGCCGCGATCCGGGGGCCCTTCACTCGATTTCTTCGACGGTCATCGCCGAGGCGTGCGCCCGCCGCAGTGCCACGGTCATCCGGCCGATCGCGATCGCGATAGGGTCTCGCCCGGCGAACACGCCGCGATGCGCGATTTCCACTTCTGCGCCGGCATCGATGCCCAGCGCTTGCAATCGCTTGGCTTCTTCGGGTGCGAGGAGCGCCCAGTCGACTGCGGCGATGCGCGCGCGAATGTTGAGCGGGAGGCCGTCCAGGGTCATGCGCGAGCGGTGCCAGATGGCCCGGTCAATTGCAACTGCCTCGCAATAAGAAATTAGCGTGTCGGATAGCGCAGGCGGCCGAGGAACCGCGTCATCGAAAAGCCCTCTCGCGGCTGAAGCAGTTGCGCCTTGGCCTTTTCGAACTTCATCACCCCGTCGATCCGGCGGTCAAGGAAGGCACGGGTCTCCGCCTTACCCTCGCTCACATCGTTGGCGAACACCGTCAGCGTCGCGCCGTAGATGCCGGCCAGGATCGCCCGCTTGGTGTAGTGGTTGTAGTCCGTCGCGGTGTCGCCAGCGAGGCGCCACATCGCATCGGCGCTGTTCCACCCGGTCTTTACGCTGCGGGCGAGGTTCTGCGGCATCGCCATCACCGCAAGCGCGCGCTTCAGGGCTTCCTCGCGCCCGGCAATCGCGTCGAGGCGAGACTGCACCAGAGCGCGAATCCGCTCGCGGATCTTCATCGTCGCCAGCGTCTCGACGGTGAGCGCCTCGGCCATCGCGCGATCGACCGTCTCGATCCACGCGCAGATCATGTCCATCGCACCACCGGGGAACGCCAGACGCGCCACTGCCGGGTCGACGTGTTTCGCCAGCGCCGCGCTTTCAACCGCCGCCTCGCTCCAACCGTCGAATACCGCGGCGTCGGCAATCGCCGGCGCAAGGTACGGCCGCAGTTCGTCGAGCGTGAGGTCGGCGGCGTCCATCATCGGGCCGAGGGGCCGTAGACCGGCTTGTCGCCGGCGTCCTTCTTCGCATTGCGTTCGATCTCGCCGAGCAGCGCGCTGCCCGCTCCGTCGAGCTTGGCGTAATCGCGCGCCGAACGGCCCGAGTTGTCGGTGCGGTCTGGGCTGGCCCCGGCCTTGAGCAGTATCCGGATCAGCGCCACGTCGCGCCGGTGCACCGCTGAGATCAGCGGCGTTTCACCCGCGTCGTTCGCGACATCCACCCGTGCCCCGCCGTTGGCGAGCGCCTGCACGCCTTCCACGAAGCCAAGCTGAGTCGCCAGCATCAGCGGGGTGACACCCTTGTTGTTGGCGATGTTGGGGTTCGCGCCCTTCCCCAGAAGGAAGCTGAGCCAGGTCAGGTCGCGCCGCGCCGCCGCGATATGCAGCCCGCTGTCGCCGGTGGAGATGTCGCGCGCGTTGACCACCGTGCTGCCCGGCTCGTCGAGCATCTTGATAGCGGCGTCGCCGTCCTTGTCCTTGACCGCCTTGAGGAACTTGAAGCCGTCCGAATACATCTGCGCCCCGGCCGGCACGCTGACGAGCAGCAATGCACCGAGCAGCGCGGCCGCCAGCTTCCTCATTCCGTTCGTCATCGCCCCGCTTTCCTCCTGCGTTTTCCACCAACGCGCCGTGCGTAGCTTGGACTCGGCACTTGCCCGGCGGCGGTTAGCAGAGCATGAACCGCGCTGTCATGTCCCCGCGCCCTGGAATGCTGCTCGCCGTGGTGCTGCTCGCGAGCAGTTGCCAATCGAACTCCTCGACAACCGCTGGCGAGGCGCCGCTTGCCGGCGCGTCGATCGGCGGCCCGTTCACGCTGGTCGACAAGAACGGCAAGACCGTGCGCTGGAACGACTTCGACGGCAAGTACCGCGTGGTTTATTTCGGCTATTCCTATTGCCCGGACGTGTGCCCGATGGACGTCGCGCGGCTCATGAAGGGCTATGCGCAGTTCAAGAAGGACGAGCCGCAGCTGGCGGCCCAGGTCCAGCCGATCTTCATCTCGATCGATCCGGAACGCGACACGCCGAAAGTGGTCGGCGAATTTGCCGACGCCTTCTCCGACGACCTCATTGGCCTGACCGGCACGCCAGAGCAGGTCAAAGTTGCGGCCGATGCGTTCAAGGTGTTCTACAAGAAGGGCGAAATCGCCGGAAACGGCCAATATCTCATGGACCATTCGACAGCCGCCTACCTGATGGGCCGCAAGGGCGAGCCGCTGGCGCTGCTCCCCGTCGACGTCGTCGACCAGGGCCAGGCGATTGCCGCCGAGCTGGAAAAATGGACCAGCTGAGGGAGCGCTTCTGGGAGCTCGACCTCGCGGAGCTCACCCGCCCCGAATGGGAAGCGCTGTGCGACGGTTGCGGACGGTGCTGCCTGCACAAGATCGAGGACGAGGACACCGGCGAGATCGCTGAAACCAACGTCGCCTGCCGCCTGCTCGATCCTGCAACTGCGCGCTGCACCAATTACCGCAACCGCAAGGCGCTGGTGCCCGATTGCCTGCGCCTGACGCTCGCGCTGGTGTGCGATGTGCCCTGGCTGCCTGAGACCTGCGCCTATCGCCGCCGCGCCGAGGACCGGGCGCTCCCCTCCTGGCATCCGCTGCTGAGCGGTGACCCGGCTGGCGCGCTGCATGCAGGCGTCTCCGCCGCCGGACGCGTGGTGAGCGAGGACGAGGCTGGCCCGCTCGAACACCATATCGTCGAGTGGACCACGGGCGAGCACGAAGACGCATGATCGACTGGCTGCGCCGCGCGCCGATCGACCCCGAGATCGAGCTCGGCGGGCGCGTGATCCCGATCGAGATTTCCCGCCATCCGCGCGCGCGGCGGTTGACCTTGCGCCTCGCCGCCGACGGCCGCGCCGTCAAACTGACGGTGCCGCGTTGGGCCAGCGACGGCGAGGCTATCGCCTTCGCCCGCGCCCGCGCCGAATGGCTAAGCGGCCAACTCGCCCGGGTGCCCGAAGCCTGCCCGCCGCGCGCCGGCGGAACGCTGCTCTATCGCGGCAAGGAACACACCATCGAATGGCGCGCCGACGCGCCGCGCAAGCTCGCGATCATGGATGGCGCCGTGGTCCTGGGCGGCTCCGAAACCTCGCTCGCCTCGCGGTTGCAACGCTCGCTCGAAGGCGAAGCCCGGCGGCTGATGGAAGCCGACCTCGCGCACTTCTGCGCCCGCGCGGATACTCCTGTGCCGCCGCTGGCGCTGTCGCGCGCGCAGCGGCGATGGGGCAGTTGCTCGACCGGCGGCAGCGTGCGAATCAACTGGCGGCTGGTGCAGGCACCGGATGCGGTGCGCCGCTCGGTCGTCGCGCACGAAGTTGCCCACCTCGTCCATTTCGACCATTCGCGCCGTTTTCACGCCTTCCTCGGGGAAATCTTCGACGACGATTTGCCCGCGGCCGAACGGTGGCTCAAGGCGCACGGCCGCCGCCTTTACGCGACGTTCGGCTGACGCACTGGCTATCGCCGGCCAGTCGCCCTATCTTCGCCCCATGTTCACGCTCGGCAAGCAATCGTTCTGGCGCAATGTCACCCCGGGTGCCGCGGTGCGCGATTTCGCCACGCTGTGGCGGGAGAATCCCTATCGCTGGCGCGTGCTGGCCATATCAATCGCGCTCACCAGCCTGATGATTTACGGCTTCCTGCCCGATAACGTGCGGGCACCGCCCGCGAAGGCGCAGATCACCTACATCAGCACGTTCGAGCCAGGCCGCACCGACGCGCAGATCATCGCCTCGAACATCGAGAACCAGAAGGTCAAAGAGAAGAACGCCGCAATCGAGGCCGAACACGAGGCGCTGCGTAAGCAGTTCTATCGCGAACTCGGCCGTGCATCCGGCTTCGATGTCGACGCACTCGAGCGGCAATATTCCGACAAGCCTGCCGAGAAGGCGCAAACCGGCGCGCGTGCCGACAACCGCTGACGACGCGCGCTGGCTCGCCGCGGCGGCGTCCCTCGCCGAACGCGCGCGCCCGCTAAGCCGCCCGAACCCGGCGGTCGCCGCGATCGTGGTGAGGGATGGCATGGTCGCGGGCCGGGGTTGGACCGGCACCGGCGGGCGCCCCCATGCCGAAGCAATCGCGCTGGCACAGGCAGGCGAGCAGGCGCGCGGGGCGACGCTCTACGTCACGCTCGAACCATGCGCTCACCAAAGCGCGCGGGGCCCGGCCTGCGCCGATCTCGCCGCCGCGGCGGGCCTTGGGCGCGCGGTGATCGGCGTGAGCGATCCCGATCCGCGCACGGCCGGGCAAGGAATCGGGCGGCTCGAAGCGGCGGGTGTCGAAACCACGCTGGCCGACGATCCGGCCTGCCGCGCCAGCGTCGCCGGCTACCTGATGCTCCGCACGCAAGGGCGCCCGCACGTGACGCTCAAGCTTGCGGTCACGGCGGATGGCTTCGTCGCCCGACCTGACGGGACCAGCAAATGGATCACCGGCGAAGCCGCCCGAGCCCATGTCCACCGTGAGCGAGCCCGAGCCGACGCCATCATGGTCGGCGCGGGTACGCTGCGCGCCGACGCGCCGCGACTCGACGTGCGCTTGCCCGGGCTCGAGAATCGCAGCCCGGAGCGGCTGGTGCTGACGCGCGGCGCGGCTCCTGAGGGATGGCGCGCGCTCCCCTCGCCCGAGGCGATTCACGAGCTGAGCGATTGCCAGTACCTGTTCGTCGAAGGCGGGGCGCAAACCGCCACGGCGTTTATCGGCGCGAACCTGATCGACCGCATCCTCCTCTATCGGGCACGGACGACCTTCGGC
The DNA here is from genome assembly GCA_964401045.1 of uncultured Sphingomonadaceae bacterium. Classification (GTDB taxonomy): domain Bacteria; phylum Pseudomonadota; class Alphaproteobacteria; order Sphingomonadales; family Sphingomonadaceae; genus CAYNXB01. Next base: position 19,498 of record CAYNXB010000017.1, read on the forward strand.
GAAGGCATCGCCGCCTTCCCCGGCGGAATGCCGTATGGCTGGGTGACGGTCGATCGACGCCACCTCGGCACGGACATGCTCGAAATCCTCGAACGGGCAGGCTAGAGCCGCATCATGTTCACCGGCATCGTCACCGCCATCGGCACCATCACGCAGATCGAGGAGCGTGCCGATCTGCGCGTGCGCATCGCCTGCCCCTATGACCCCGCTACAATCGCCATCGGAGCTTCGATCGCGTGCTCGGGCGTGTGCCTGACCGCGGTCGAACGGGGCGGCACGGCGGGTAATGCGTGGTTCGCGGTCGACGTCTCGGGTGAAACGCGCTCCCGCACCGCGAGGGACATGTGGCGCGATGGCGCGCGGCTCAATCTCGAGCAATCCCTCAAGGTCGGCGATGAACTCGGGGGGCACATCGTTTCGGGTCATGTCGATGCGATCGGGACGGTCATCGCCGCCGCGCCCGAAGGCGGCTCGATCCGTGTCACTATCGAAGCCCCTCGGGAGCTCGCACCGTTCATCGCCGCCAAGGGCTCGATCGCTGTCGACGGTGTCTCGCTGACGGTCAACGAAGTGGCAGACCAGCCGGGCGGCGTAGTCCACTTCGGCCTCAACCTGATCCCGCACACCGCCGAAGTCACGACCCTCGGCCGCCTGAGTGAAGGCGCGGAGGTCAACCTCGAGATCGACACCGTCGCGCGCTATCTCCAGCGACTGGAAAGCCTGCGCGCCTGACACGCAGGGCGCTTTCGCTGACCCTCGCGGACGCCGAAACCGGCCGGCCTGCATCGCAATGACGGTCATCCACCGGTCCCAAAGTGGACATTCATTGCCTGGAGGCCGATAGGCCACCGGCGCGTCCCAGACATTAAGCCCCCAGGTCTGGCGCTTAAACGATAGGATCCGATTTTCGTGGCGTCGCTCAACCATCAGGCTTCCCAGCCCATCGTCCGAATTCAAGAGAACTTGCTCGCACGCCTTGAACGCCGTGCTCTCAACGCACTTTGCGCGCGCATGCCCTATTGGGTGACGCCTGACAGGCTGACGACGCTCGGGATGATCGGCGCACTCATGATCTTTGCCGGTTATGTCGCCAGCAACCTCGGCGATCATTGGCTGTGGCTCGCGATCGGGGGATACTTCGTCCAGTGGTTCGGCGATTCCATGGATGGTAGCCTGGCCCGCTTCCGCAGGATCGAGCGCCCCCGCTACGGCTACTTCCTCGATCACAGTTGCGACGGGCTGGCGACCGCGCTCGTGGTGGCCGGCATAGGGCTTAGCAAATACGTCATGCTGGAAGTCGCCCTCGTTGCGCTCGCGGGGTACCTGCTTCTCTCCATACACGCTTACCTGTCCGTCCGCGTGCTTGGCGAACTCAAGCTATCGTATCTCAATGCCGGGCCGACAGAGCTGCGGCTGGTCCTGATCGCTCTGACGCTGGCGATGATCGCCGCCGGCGCCGAACCGGTCCTGTTTGGCACTTTCACGTGGTTTGACGTGTTCGTGGGGGCAGTCGGGCTGCTCCTGATCGCAATGTTCGTCGTGCAGACCGTGATCACCGCGCGCAGGCTGTCGCTCGACGAGCCGCCAGTGGATTGGCGGCCTTAACTTTCACAAACCCGATAGTCCGATGTCTGCTTTCGCACCGTTGCTGCCGTTCCGGGCACTCGCCAGGTGCCCCTGAAAGCTGCCACTCGCCGCACCCACACGGCGCAACTAAACACCCGCCCGTTAGTTAGCGCCTGATGCACAGGACCGATTTCCAGACCACTTCGCAATCCCGGTCAATCCGCTGGATTGTCATCGCTGCCGCGATTTTGCAGGTCCTGATCCCGGTGCTGCCAAGCCTTGGCGTTGGTGAGCCCATAGGTTCGCAGTCGGATGACGTGCGGACCCTGATAACTCCAGCTGGATGGGCGTTCTCTATCTGGGGAGCGCTCTATACCGGCGCGTTCGCGTTCGCGATTTACCAGTTTCTGCCGAGCAAGGGTGACGATCCCCTGCTTGCCAGACTGCGGTGGCCGGCGGCAGGCGCCTTCATGGGTAACGCGGCGTGGGCTTTGTACACGCAGTCGTTCGGGCTGTCCGCGATCTCGGTCGCGATCATCAGCTTCACGCTGGTCTGCCTGCTCTACGCCTACCGGGTCTTTGCGGAGTGGGACGCTCGCCTGACGAGGGCCCAGCGCTGGCTGGCGGTGCTTCCACTCAGCGCGCTTGCCGCGTGGCTTACTGCCGCAACCATCGTCAACGTGGCTGCATCGCTGCGGTTTCACGGGGTCGATGCGGGAGACGCTGCGCCCGCGATAAGCGCTGCGGCGGTAATCGTCGGCGGGACCATTGCGGCGATGGCGCTCGCGCGTGGAAAGGGCAATCTGCCTTATGCGCTGGTATTCCTTTGGGCTCTGTCCGGTATCTACGCTGCGGGAGGGCAGATCGCCGGTATCGTGGCCCTGGCGGCAGGGGTTTCGGCCTTGCTGGTAATAGCGGGCACTATAGCCGGCCTAAGGCGCGCGCGCGGGAACACGTGGTTCTGACGATCGGGGCGAATTGAAGCGCATTGCCGGCTTCGAGCCCGACTGCATGCAGCCGGGCCCTTGCGGTTAGAGGACCGTTACCTAACCGGCCAGAATTGTTGCAGCCGTCTCTTCGATGCTGCCGGCGACAAGGATCGCGTCGCTTCCGACCATGCCGATCTTGGTTTGATTATGCTCATGCGAGCGCAGCCAGGCGACGTTTTGAGCGATGACCATATAGTCGCCACCTCGTGACTTGAGCAGAACGAACTTCATGGTGATGTCTCCTGAACCGAGACGCCTAGGCTATCCAACTCTGCTTCGGGTTAACGCCTGCCGGTTTTCGGCGCAGGCGCCACAACTGCGTCAGCCTGCCAGCGGCCCGTTCGCAAAGTCCTCACGGGTGATCTCGAACACCACGTGCTCGACCGGCCGCCCCGCCCGCTCGACGATGAACGTTTCGCCCGTGAGCCGGCCGCCGATATTGGCCATCGCCTTGCGCGAGATCGCGTTGTCGCCGCCTACGCGGAACTTTACCCGTTCCACGCTCTCCAACGCATGGGCGAGCATCAGGCGCTTGAATTCGGCGTTGTAACCGCGGCCCCAGTAAGCGCGCGAAAGGAAACTCCAGCCGATCTCGACCGAGCCGCCATCTGCCGTCTCGTAGTCCTGGAAGCGCGACGAGCCGATTACCTCCCCTGTCGCCTTGTCGACGATTGCCAACGCTCCGCCCTTGGCGAGCGCGTCCGCGAAGAACGCACGGAATACCGGCTCCTGCCAGCGGTCATGCGACGGATGTCCCGCCCAGAGCTCGCGGTCCGAGGCTACGGCGTAGAGCGCTTCCCAGTCATCCTCTGCCAACGGGCGCATCAGCACCCGCTCGCCTTCGAGGACCGGCTGGCGGTTCATCCCACCGCGGCGAGCGCGCCGATGAACTTGTCGATGTTGTCCATCGTCAGGCCCGCGATGTTGATGCGGCCCGATCCGGCCATGTAGATACCGTGATCCTCACGCAGCGCCAGGATTTGCTCCTTGCTCAGCGTGAGCATCCCGAACAGACCGTTCTGCCGCTCAATCGCCGTCAGGTCGACCGTGCCGACCTTGCCCGCCGCGCTCAGGCGCGCGCGCACTTGCCGGATACGGGTGCGCATCTGGTCGAGCTCATCGAGCCAGCTCTGCGTCAGCTTCTCGTCCTCGAGGATCAGCCGCACCGCCGCCGCGCCATGATCGGGCGGCATCGACCAGTTCGCGCGTGCCAATGCGTAGCCATTCGACATCGCCGCGGCGAGGTTCCCGCCCTCGCGCACCATCACATAGAACGCGCCGACGCGATCGCGGTAGAGACCGAAGTTCTTGTCGCAGCTGTAGGCGACCAGCGCCTCGGGCGCCGCTGCGAGCAGCGTGCGCATGCCGGCGGCGTCTTCCTCCATCCCCTGGCCGAGGCCCTGGTAAGCGAGGTCAACGATCGGCAGAATCGGACTGTCGGCGAGCAGACCGGCGATCTCGGTCCAGTCCTCGGCAGTGTAGTCGATCCCGGTCGGGTTATGGCAGCAGCCGTGCAGCAGCACCGCGTCGCCCTCCCCCGCATTACTCAGGGCCTGGCGCAGCGCATCCATGTCGGCCGCGCCCGCGCTCGTCGCATGTTCGAATGAAACCACCTCAAGCTCGAGGTCGCGCAGGATCTGCGCGTGGTTCGGCCAGCTCGGCACACCCATGAGGACGCGCTTGATGCCGGCGGCCTTGGCCAGCGCCGCCGCTAGCCGCACGCCGCCGGTGCCGCCGGGGGTCTGCATCCCCTCTATCCGCCCACCATGCGTCGGATCGCCGCCGAAGATATGCGGCATCAACGCCTCGACGAACCCCATGTCGCCTTCAGGGCCGAGATAGGCTTTGGAATCCTGCTCATCGACCAGCTTGCGTTCGGCCGCCTTGATGGCGCCGAATACCGGGGTTTCGCCCTGGCCGGTGCGGTAGACGCCGACGCCAAGGTCGATCTTGTCGGGCCGCGTGTCGGCGGCATAGAGCTTGATTAGCGCGAGGAGCGCGTCGGACGGTTGCTGTGTGAGTCGGTCAAGCATGGCGGCGGCCTCATGCCGCCCCATGCCCGGCCATTCAAGGCAAGCTTTGCCTTCATCCGCAAAACGCAAGATTCTGCCTCAGGGGAACACTGCCTTAGAACGGCAGCCACTTCTGTTCCCGGGAGAACTTCATGTAGCCGGCGTTGACGCCCAGCCGCAGGCCAGCGCCGACGCGGATCGGGATCAGCACCACGTCACCCTTGCGCAGGTAGCTCGCGGTAAGGCCGCCGACGAGATAGGCATCGCCCTCACCCGCAGGGTAGCGTTCGTAAAGCTGGTCGGTGTCGTAGAGATTGTACACCAGCACGAAAGTGTTGCCGGCGTTGGCGCCCACGTCGAACCCGATCGATGGCCCGGTCCAGTACACCGGCATTTTGCCTTCGACCTTGTGATAGAGCGTGCCCGAACCGTAACGCACGCCGAGCACGAACGCGCCGCCACCCTCGCGGCCGACGATATAGCCGTTGGGCTCGCCCTGCTTGGCCAGGATGTCCTCGATCATCCGCGCGACGCCTTCGGCACCCTTGCCGAACAAGCCTTCCGCGGCACCGATCAGATCGTCTTCCTTGTAGGTGTCGCCCTGCGCCACGGCGACCGCCGGCTGGGCGGACGCTTGCGAGGCGGCGACCGACGGCGATGTGGCGGTGACCGCCTGCGACTGGCTGTCGGGCGGGAGGTCGAGCGCGGGGCTGGCAGGCTCGGCTGTGACCTGCTGATCCGAAGGCGCCACCAGATCGCCGTCTATGGCGGTGTCCGGATCGACCGTCTGGATTTGCGCGCTGGCGGACCCACAGGCGAGCGCCAGCCCAAGGCCGAGCGCGGCGGCGAGGCCATGACGGCGGCAGAATTGCGCGATTGTTGTGGTCATAATTTTTGTCCTTCCGTTGCATGAGCATGCAAACGGCTGTTCCCCGCGAGGCGCCAACGTGAATCCACCGCCCTGAAGCGGCAATGAACGCGCGGCGAACTGAGTCGAAAACGCGGTGAGGCGAATCGGTGAAATAGGCGCTCCGGCGCTACTTGCCGCCTCACCAAGCCGCCGTTATAGCGCGCCAGCCGCTGCGGACCGGAGACGTGGGTGAGTGGCTGAAACCAGCGGTTTGCTAAACCGCCGTACGGGTAAATCCTGTACCGAGGGTTCGAATCCCTCCGTCTCCGCCACTCAGGCTGGGCAGCCTGCCCCAGCCATGTGGGAATCGAAGCCCGCGCCACCCTCTGGCTGCCCGCGGCTGTTGCCGAACAACACAACGATCAAAAATGTTCGCTGCGAGGAGTTGCTCATGAAATGTGCCTTAGGCGTCGTGATCGCCATGTTTTGCTCCAGCCCGCTGCTAGCTCAGCCGGAATATGTCAGCATCGCCATGGAAATCGACATCGACAAGCCTGCAGCCGAAGTATGGGCCAAGGTGGGCGATTACTGCGCCATCAAAGATTGGCTCAAGTTCGATTGCACCATCGCCTCAGGCGATGGTGGCATGGGTACTGTTCGTCTTCTGGATGGTGGCCGGCTGACCGAAATCATGGTGGCGCAGACCCAGCTCTCCTACGGCTACACCCAGCCGGTGGCGGAAGGGAAATACTACAACCTCTATCACGGCTTCATGGAAGCGCGCCCGGTAAGCGCCACCACCTCGAAGATGCTGTACAAGCTGGTGCTCGACGTATCGAACCTGCCGGATCAGGCCGCGAAGGACGCTGAAATCGCTGGCCGCCGCGCGCGCTTCGAAAACGCGCTGAGGAACATGAAGGAAATTGCCGAGGCGCCTTGAGGCCCCCCGCCGCGCGAGGGGCCGTGCCCATCATGGCTAACCAGTGGCGGGGATGATGATCGTGCCGCCTTCGGCCGCCGGCGCCATCGCGCCTTCGCGAACGAACGCCAGAATATCCGGATTCACGATCTCCGGGTGGGTCTGACAGCAGCCGTGCGGCAGGTCCTTGTAGGTCTTGAGCGTACCGTTCCTGAGCAGCTTGACCGAGAGCGGCCCCGAATCCGCATAAGGCACGATCTGGTCATCCTCACTGTGGATCACGAGAACCGGCACATCGATCGCCTTCAGGTCTTCGGTGAAGTCGGTTTCCGAAAACGCCTTGATGCATTCGTACTGGCCCTTGATGCTGCCCATCATTGCCTGCCGCCACCAGTTGCGGATCAGGCCCTCCGATACTTTCGCACCGGGCCGGTTGAAGCCGTAGAACGGCCCACTCGGGATATCGAGGTAGAGCTGCGCGCGATTGGCGGCGAGGGCGGTGCGGTAGCCATCGAACGCCTCGATCGGCAAGCCGCCGGGATTCGAGTCCTTCTTCACCATGACCGGCGGAACCGCGTCGATCAGGACTGCCTTGGAAACCCGCCCCGGCTTGGCGCGGGCGACGTAGCGCGCGACTTCACCGCCGCCGGTCGAATGGCCGATGTGGACCGCGCCGCGCAGGTCTAGCGCGTCGGTCAGCGCGGCGACGTCGGCGGCGTAGGTGTCCATCTCGTTGCCGCCGTCGGTCTGGCTTGAGCGGCCGTGGCCACGGCGATCGTGGGCGATCACGCGGTAGCCTTCGCCGAGAAAGAACATCATCTGGTTGTCCCAGTCGTCGGCGCTCAATGGCCAGCCGTGGTGGAACATGATCGCTTGCGCGTTCTGGGGGCCCCAGTCCTTGTAGAAGATCGTCGTTCCGTCTTGCGTCGTGATGGTACTCATCGGCTTACTCCTTCTCGTTTCAGGTGTTTCCCATCCTCATTTCAGATGCCCGTCGATCCAGCCACGGATGTCGGCGAAGACTTCCTCCTTGCCGTAATCGTTGAGCAAGTCGTGATAATGACCGTCATAGAGCTTGAGCGTCTTGTCGTTCGATCCGGCGGTATCGAAGAAGAACTGGCTGCCCTGGTACATCGTCGCCTTGTCCCCCGTGCCGTGCATGATCAGCACCGGCAGGGTGATCCGGGGGAACGAAACCCTGAGGCGTTCCGCCGCCTCGACCAGCGCCTTTCCCGTGGCGGCTGGCTGCGCCTCGTCCTTGATCAGCGGATCGGCGAGGAGCGCCGCGACCACTGCGGGATCGCGCGAGAAGTCCTTCATCCTGAGCTTGAACATCGGCAGCCCGGGCGCGAGCAGCGCGGTGAACTTGATGATCGAGAGCAGGAAACCGGGCACCGGAAGCTGGAAGGCGAAGCTTTCACAGATCAGGCCGGCGAGCTCCTCCTGGTGCTGGAGCGCGTAGGTGCAAGCAACCACGCCCCCCGCCGAATGGCCGAGCAGGAACAACGGCAGGCCCGGATTGGCCTCCTTGGCGATCTTGACCATCTTGTGGAGGTCAGCGGTATGCTCATCGACGTGACGAACAAAGAAGCGCCTGCCTTCGGACTTGCCGCGACCGCGCATGTCGATCGCAAAGACCGCGAACCCGGCCTTCGCGAATTGGTCCGCGGTCCAGAGGTAGTGCCCGCCATGTGAATTGAAGCCGTGGTTGATGACCACGACTGCTCGCGGCCGGCCCACGGGCTGCCACGAACGATAGAAGATATTCAAACCGTCGCCGCTGGGGAAAGTGGCTTGGTGCATAGATCCCGCCTCCAAGGCGGCATGCTCCGCCCAACGCGCTCCGGACCCGCGAATTAGCTAGCACGGAAGGCGCCCTGCTCAGAATCGATTTTCTGCAACCTGCCACCATCGCAACAACGTCACGAGAGAGTCACATCCGCGCGGCAAGCAGGCCTTATCAAAGGGACTTCGCGCGGGATGGAAACGGTCAACATCTTCCTCACCGGCCCGATGGGCGACACGTTCGAAGACTTCGTCCACGACGATACGTGCTTCGCGTTCGCAGCGCTCGGGCCTGACGGTCCGACGCGCCTCACCGACGGCCTGCTGTGGATTTTCGTCGACTGGGTCCTGGCAGACCTTTCGGGGCTGGAAATGTGCCGGCGGCTGCGCGCCGATCCACGCACCGCCGAGGCGCATCTGACGATGGTGCTCGAGCACGACGATCACGAAGACCGCCGCCGTGCCTTGCGCGCCGGGGCCGACGACTACATTCTCGGTCCGCTCGACCGTTCGAATGCGCTCGATCGCGTGCTCGCGCTACGCGCGCGGGCGCAGCATCGGCAGGCACTGCAACAGATCGAGTTTGGCGAGTTGGTGATCGACCTCGGGGCCCAGCAGGCGCGTTGGCGCAGGGCGCCGATCGCCTTGCGCCCGAACGAATTCCGACTGCTGCGCTTCCTGGTCGAGAATGGCAACCGCGTGCTCAGCCGGCCGGAGCTGATCGCCGGGCTCGGGAAGAGTGGGGAGCCGACCGACCTGCGCACGGTGGACGTGTGGGTCAAGCGGCTGCGGCTAGGCTTGCGCAAGGTCGGCGCGGTGCACCTGCTGCGCACCGTTCACAACAAAGGCTACGTGCTGGACCTGCCCTGATCGGGCGCATCTGTTTCGATCGAAAACCAACCAAAAACAACCCGGCCGGAGCAATGCTCGCGGCCGGGTTCAGGCAGATGGCTCCGGGGGGTGAGGATGCCCCTTCCGGGGTGGAGAGCCAGACCTTTGAACTAGAAGTTGATCGTTCCTTCGAGCCCGAACGTGCGCGGCGGATTGAAGTTCGCGTACGATCCGATGGTGGCGTTGTTCGCGTCCGACCGGCGGTAGATGTGATCCTCGTTGAGGAGGTTGCGGCCCCACAGCGCCAGCGTGAGCGTGGTGCCCGCTTCGGTCAGCGGAATGTCGGTGAGCGCGATGCGGCCGTTCACGATGAAGCTCGATTCCGTCAGCACGTTCTCGCTCTGGAAGCTGTACTGCGGGCCCGCATAGTTCGCATCGACGTGAAAGCGCAGGCCGATGCCGCTGTCCGAGAGCATGGTGTCGTAATCGAGGAAGCCCGACAGGGCATGCTTCGGGGTGAACACGACGAACACCTGGGTCAGTTGGCCGAAGGTGGGGCCCGGGTTCGGGTTCGCCGTCTCGGGGATGTCAGAGTAGGTGTAGGCGTAGGACGCGCCGAGGGTCAGGTCACGCACCGGCTTGGCCGACAGCTCTGCCTCGAACCCGCGGATTTTCGAGGTGCCCGGCGCATTCGCCGTGTTCTCGGTGTGCAGATTGTAGGTCGGGTTCGGGATCGTGGTGCCGGGCAGGAACTGCACGGTGTCGACGTTGTCGAAGTCGATCTGGGTGTCCTTGCGGTCCATGATGTAGCCCGCGATGTTGAGGCGGACGTGATCGTCGAGCAGCGACATCTTCGCGCCGGCTTCGTAAGCCTTGACCGATTCCGGCCCGAACGGCTGGAAGTTGCTCGAACGGGCGTTCGCGCCGCCGGCACGATAACCGGTCGAGTACTTGGCGTAGACGTTGATCTCGGGCGTGACGTCCAGCGCCAGCGTCACCATCGGATCGAAGCGGTTGTCCGAATAGTCGAGCTCCCAGTCCGTCGCGATGCCCGAAACCATGTAGAGCACACCCTTGCGCTCGTCGTGCGTGTAGCGGCCGCCGGCGGTCAGGTGCAGGATATCGAGACCGGCCGGCGTGAAAGTCGCCTGGCCGAACACCGCGAGGCTCGTGGTATCGGCGTAGCTGCCGCGCTGCTTGAACCAATCCCTATATGCCCAGCCCTGATTGCTCGAGGAAATGGGCGCATTCGGGTTTGGCCGGGTCTCGCTGTTGATGGTGTAGGCGGTGCCGTCCGCGTTCCACTTCATCGGGTTCGGGGTGGCGGCCTCTTCCTGGGCGCGCTCGTCGAAGTAGTAGCCACCGATGACCCAGTCGACCTGCGGCATCGTGCCGACGATCTGCAGCTCCTGACTGAACTGATGTTCCCACATCTTCGAGAGGCTGTAGCGGCCGAAATTTCCATTCGGCGCGAAGGCCGAACGGTGCGCGGTGGCCGAACCGTCCCACTGATCGGTGTCGACCTTGCGGTAGGCGGTGATCGAACGCAGCAGGATCGCGTCACCGAGCTGGTATTCAAGCTTGCCCATCACGCCCTCGGTGCGATCGACGCTGGGCTGCTGGATTACGCCGATCTCGGATTCGCCCTGGCGATGATTGCCGCTGACCTCGACCAGCGGGGCAAGCGGCGCGATGCAACTCGTCGCCGGTGGCGGACAGGTCAGCTTGGTGCCGACGAAGGTGCCGACCGGGCGGCCGTTGGGGTTGAAATTGATCAGCTGGCTGAGGAACGGCGTGTTCTCGTCCTTGGCCTTGTCGTAGGAAATGACCGCGGTAAAGTCGCTGGTCGGCGTCCACTTCGCAGTGATGCGGCCGCCCGCGCGGTTGTAGTAGTTCCACCCGTACTGGCCTTCGAGCGGGTTCGTGGTCGTCGCGTCCTGATGCTGGATGAGGCCGTCGATCTTGATCGCGATGTTGGCGAATTCGGGCAGGTTGATGTGGGCCTGCGTGCTGTAGCTGCCGTAGTTTCCGAGCCCGCCTTCGATGCGGCCGCCGAACTCGCCGGTCGGATCCTTGGTCACGATGCTGACCGCGCCGCCCTCGGTGTTGCGACCGAACAGCGTGCCCTGCGGACCGCGCAGCACTTCGATGCGCTCGACGTCGAACAGGGCGGCGTTGAGGCCCTGCTGGCGGCCGAGATAAACGCCGTCGATGTAGACGCCGACGCCCTGGTCACGGGCGGTCTGGTTGGCGTCGAACGGCACGATGCCGCGGATACCGATGGTCAGCGCGGACTGGCGCGCCTCGAAAGTCGCGACGCGCAGCGAAGGCGCTGCACCGTCGCCCAGATCGAGCAGGCTCTGGATGTGGCGGTCTTTCATCGTCTGCGGATCGACCACCGAGATCGCGATCGGGGTCTTTTGCAGATCGGTCTCGCGCTTGGTCGCGCTGACGATGATCTCGCTGAACGCACCGGTCTGGGCGGGCCCCGACTGGTCGGCCGCCGGATCTGCGGCGTCCGCAGCCGCGGGCTCGGCAGCGGGTTCCGCTGCCTGCGCAGCGGTCGCGAACTGGGCCAGCGCTAGCGCGGCAAGCGAAGTGGTGGTGATCCTGATGGCAGAGCGGTTCATTTGGTAGTGTCCCTGTGCGGCTTGTTATCGCCGAGGGTCCCCAAATCGCCGCGACTCGCGGCCGGTGACCCCCCGGTCCCAGCCCCACTAGGAATGCCCGATTGCAGAATGGCGACGGTTCCGCGTCGCCGCGAAGACAGATCGAGGACAATTTTATGACAACGCCCTGACGGGCGGCGTTACCGGGAACCTAGCCCCAGAGGACGAGCGAGCAGGCAGCGCCCCCGTTCGGAGAACGCGACTTCGGCAATGCTTTCCGCAAGCGCGCATTGACCCGCAAGGGCCGTCTCCCGGCCGATCCTGACTTCCTCGTCGAGGGGAATGACGAGCAACCGTCCCGCGTAGGCGCCGGCCAACTCCTTGGCGGGCGCTCCCTTGACCAGATCGACGCGGAAGTGCCGCCCCTCGACCAGGGTGGCGCTGTCGTCCGCGTCCAGCTTGCGGTGGTGGGTCACGTCGTAAGGTTCGCTCCGCGCCACCGCCACGGCGCGGTCGAGGTGCAGCTCACGCGGGCGGCCGTAATCGTAAAGGCGATAGGTCGTATCGCTGTTCTGCTGGATTTCGACGAGGCTGACCCCCGACCCGAGCGCGTGCACGGTGCCGGGGAGGATGCGGAAGAAGTCCCCGGCGCTGACCGGGCGCCAGTCGAGCAGATGCTCGATCGAACCGTCGAGCGCAGCGGCGCGCAGTTCGGCCGGATTTAGCCGTCGCGTGAGGCCGAGCCCGAGCTGCGCGCCCGGCTCGGCATCGATCACCAGCCAGCACTCCTCCTTGCCCCGATCGCCCGGCCTCCCGTCAACAGCCTGCGCGTCTGACGGATGGACCTGGACCGAGAGCTTCTCCGAGGTGAAGATGTATTTCACCAGCAACTGGTCGAGCTCAGGCGGCGGCACGAACCAGATCTCGCCGATTCGCTTGCCCACGGGCGCAGTGAACGGCGTCGGCAGTATGTCTCGTCCCCACGGCTTCTCGACGCTGCGGGTTTCGAGCAGCACGCTCAATTGCCTTTTGCGCCGGTAAGCTTGCCGACCTTCTGCGCGCCGGCATGCGTCGTCACGAGCACTTCGCCGCCATCGACCACCACCACCACGCCTTCGAGCCCGATCACCGATACGCGCGGGCCATCGCTCACCACCATGACGTTGCGGCAATCGGCGAACTCGGCGTTGCCGGACGCGACGTTGCCCGCCTCGTCCGGCGCCTGCGCGCCATGCAGCGCGCGCCAGTCGCCGATATCGCTCCAACCCATCGACACCGGGACCATTGCCGCGCGGTCGGTCTGCTCCATCACGGCATAATCAATCGATTCCCCTTCGATCCGCGCGAACGGCGCAGGATCGGGATAGAAGCGCATGCCATCTTCACGGCCATTGGCGACGGCCTCGCGCACTGCACGCATCATCGCCGGGCGATAGCGTTCCAGTTCCGCGAGATAGGTCCCGGCGCGCAACGCGAAGATCCCGCCGTTCCAGCTGTAGCCGCCCTCGGTAAGGAAACGCTGCGCGGTCGTCGCATCGGGCTTCTCGACGAATGCGGCGACGCGGTAGCCGCCCGCCAGCGCCTCGCCGCGGCGCAAGTAGCCGTAGCCGGTCTCCGGCCGCTCGGGCTCGATGCCGAACGCCACCAGCCAGCCCTCGCTCGCCAGCTTCGCCGCACCACTGGCAGCCTCGGCGAAAGCCGCCGGATCGGCGATATGGTGATCGCTCGGACACACCAGCATCACCGCGTCTTCAGGCAGCCGCAACGCCGCGAGCGCGACGGCGGCTGCGGTGTTCTTACCTTCCGGCTCGACGATCACCGATACCCCGCTGGCTTGCGCCTCGACGTGCGGCAGGTGCGCCGCTCCCGTCACCACCAGCGGCGGCGCGAAGGCCGTGCCGCCGCAGCGGCGCAGCGCCTGCTGGAACAGCGTTTCCCCGCCCAGTAGCGGCAGGAATGGCTTGGGCTGCTCCGGCCGGCTGCGCGGCCATAGTCGCGTGCCGTTGCCGCCGCTGAGGATGACCGGCACGATTGCGCTCATGCGGGCTAGCTACAGGCGCAAACGGCCAAAAGCAAAGCAGCTCGGCTCAATAGCCCCACCGTACGCCGATCCAGAACGCCTGCGGCGCGCCGTAATCGATGGACCCGCCCTGGTTGCGGGTGACGATCTTCTCATCGAACAGGTTCTCGACCCGCCCGATCACCGACAGATTGGCGATGATCGGCACTTGCCCGAACAGGTCCAGCGTGGTCGCGGCGCGCAGTGGATCATCTTCCTTATCGCCTTCGAACTGCTCGCCGATATGGCGCAGCGTGGCTGCGAAGTGCCAGTCCTCGCGCGGTTCGAAGCTGATCGTGCCGCTCGCCGCGAACTTCGGCGTCTGCGCCGGGCGATTGCCGTCGAGCGAGGCCTGGACGCCGCTCGCCTCTACCTCGGAGTCGGTATAGGTGAGCGTGCCGAAGAACTGCAGCGGTCCGCTGCCGACACGCGCACCCAGCTCGATCCCCTGGGAATCGATCGCGTCGAGGTTCTGGCGCTGGCGGTTGTTGGGCGCACCGACTGGATCGGGCGTGACGTTGGCGATCGCGTTCTTTACCTTGTTGTCGAACAGCGTGAGATTGAACTGGGTCTCGCGCGAAAGCGTCACGTCCAGCCCGACCTCGTACCCGCGCAACTTCTCGTTCTTGAGATTGGCGTTGGCGAATGTGGTCACCGGGAACACCACAAACGGGCGGTAGAGTTCGTTGAGCGTCGGCAACCGCAGGCCGGTGTAGGCTGCGCCGCGCAGGCGCACGCCGCGCGCGACATCGACCGATGCGCCGACGCGCCACGACGCGTCCCAGCCAGAGCGGTCAGGGTATTCGGAATCATCGAGCGGGTCGCCGGCGGCGTTGAGGTTGAGATGGTAGCCATCCTCGACCGTCCAGCGATCGGCGCGTAGGCCGCCGGTGACAAGGATCGGCCCGAGTGTGTAATCGTCCTCGATGAAGAATCCGAGGTCGCTGTTGACGCCGCCTGCGAAGCGGCTGCCGTTCTCCGCGCCGCTCGCGAGGAAGCGGTACTCTGAAAGGTCGCCTTCCGACCGGCGATAGTCGGCCCCAAGGCGCAGTGTGTGCCCGCCGCCGACCGGTGGACGGATCTCGGCCTTGCCGCCGATCCCAGTCGCGGGCGTATCGTGCTGGTCGAGCGTCTTGGCGAAGCTGGTCGAGCTGATCACCACGTTCGAGAAGTTGCGCCACTGCGCATACCCGATCACGTCGAACTGCCAGTCGCCGCGGCCGACCAGGCGCAGGCTCAGGTCCTGCCCGTCGGTGTGGTTGTCGGCACCTTTGAAGCGCAGCGTGCGATCGTCCTCGAACGCAAGCCCGCGCACCTGCAACTGCATGTCGGGCCCGATCGCCTGCACCACGCGCCCGCCGACCGACCAGCTATCGTACGAGGCGGTGACGGAGGCCGGCACGCGCTGGCTCTCGGGCGTGGTCCAGAAGCCGTCGCCGCGATCCCACCGGCCACTGACCACGGCGAAGCCGTTTTTCCATTGGGGGGCGAATGCCGCTTCGCTCTCGGTGTCACCGCGATCGTTGACGAAGCCCTGGGCACTCACCAGGCCGAGCTCGGAGGCGTCGACGCTTTCGAGCTCGATGGTGCCGGCAAGCGCGCCGGAGCCGAACGGGCCCGAACCGCCCCCTCGCGTGATGCGCACGACCTCGAGCTGATTGGGCGACATCGCCGAAAGCGGCACATGGCCGAAGAACGGATCGAGCATCGGCACGCCGTCAAGCAACACCAGCGCGCGGCTGCTGGCGTTGCCGCCGAGTGCGCGCAGCGTCACCCCTTGCGAGGTCGGGTTGGTCGAGCGGCTGTCCGAGCGGCGGAATTGCTGAAACCCGGCGATATTCGACAGCGCGTCTTCGAGCCGCCCGGAAGCGGTCGACTGGAGCTGATCGCGATCGAGCGTGATGGTCGAATAGGCGATCACCGACGGGGTGGCATCGAGCCCATGGCCGGTAACAACGATCGTATTGGCGTCAACGGGCTTGTCAGCCGCAGCCGAATCATCTTGCGCCCACGCCGCTCCAGGCAGCACGAAAGTTGCCACGGTCGCGCACGCGAGAGCCTTGAATTTCAACCGCATCCTCAGATATCCCGTCCCTTTGTTGACTTTGTCCGAAAAGGCCTAGCCGCAAATGCTTGCCGCGTCACCCCGGCTTTGGCAGGACGCCCTAGTCAAGGGAGGGGAAAAGGCAATGCGCATAGCCTGGATTGCAGCAGCCGCTCTGCTCGCCGCCGGCGCCGGTGCCGCTCCCGCCATGTCGCAGGAGCCGCAGATGACCGTTACCCCGCCGCAAGTTCCCGAAGACCACGCGGCGCTGCTCGCCAGCCCCGATCCCAAGCTCGCGGCGAACAAGCGGCTGGTCTACGACATGTACCGCATCGTGCTGCAGGGCGGCTATGCCGGACGCGCGGGCGAGTTCATCCGCGACGACTACGTCCAGCACAATCCCAACGCCGGCCAGGGCCTCGCGGGCGTGCAGGACTATATCCGCAAGACCCGCCCGGAACGCCCGCTCAAGGACAAGCTCGAGCTGCCGCTGATCAACCTGATCGCCGAGGGGGACAACGTAATGACCGCGTTCGTACGGCCGGAAAAGGACGCTTCGGGCGCGACCTACTATTCGACCTGGTTCGACCTCTACCGGATCGAGGACGGCAAGATCGCCGAGCACTGGGACCCGATGCTCAAGAGCGACGCCCCGGTCGATCCCAACACCAAGACGATCAAGTGACGATGCGCCGTCTCACGCAAGCTATCGCCGCGGCCGCGCTGGTCCTGAGCTCGTTCGCACAGGCGCAGGCTCCCTTCGAACCCGTCACCGACGCGATGATCCAGCACCCGGACCCGAAGGACTGGCTGAGCTGGCGCCGCACGCTCGACAGCTGGGGCTACAGCCCGCTCGACCAGATCGACAAATCGAACGTCGATCAGCTGCGCCTTGTCTGGGTCCGCCCGCTCGAGGCCGGGCACCAGGAAGGCACGCCCCTGGTCCACAACGGGGTGCTATACTTTCCGGGGCCGAGCGACAGGATCACCGCGCTCGACGCAGCCTCCGGCGACGTGCTGTGGGTGCATCAGCGGGAACTGCCCAAGGACATGGGGCAGTACCTCACCTTCCCCGACACCAACCGCAACCTGGCGATCTACGGCGACCTGATCATCGCCCGCGGATCGGACGATCACATCTACGCGGTCAACGCGCAGACCGGGAAGCTCGCCTGGGAAACCAATATCCTCGATTACAAGAAAGGCGCCAAGCAGAGCAGCGGCCCGATCATCGCGGACGGCCTTGCGATAACCGGCCGCAGTTGCGAGCCCGAGGGCGGGCCCGACGCCTGCGTGATCACCGCGCACGACGCACGGACCGGCAAGGAAGTGTGGCGCACCAGCACCATCGCGCGCGGCTCCGATCCCAACGACAAGACCTGGGGCGGGCTACCGCTCGAGAAGCGGATGCAGGTCGGCGCGTGGATGAACGCGAGCTACGACCCCGAGCTGCACCTGCTCTACATGGGCACTTCGGTCAGCACCCCGGCCCCCAAGTTCCTGCTGGCGGGCAACGACAAGACTTACCTGTACCACAACTCGACGCTCGCGCTCGACGTGAAGACCGGCAAGATCGTTTGGTACTACCAGCACCTCGTCGATCACTGGGACCTCGATCACCCCTTCCCGCGCATCCTGCTCGACGAACAGGTCGCGCCCGATCCCAAGGAGGTGACCTGGATCAACCCCAGGATCGACCGCAAGAAGACCTACAAGGTCGCCACAGGCGTGCCGGGCAAGACCGGCATCATCTACACGCTCGACCGCCAGACAGGGCAGTTCCTGTGGGCGCGGCCGACGGTGATGCAGAACGTGGTCCGGTCGATCGACGGAAGGACCGGCAAGGTCACCGTCAACCCGGAGACGGTGTTCGACAAGATCGGCGACACGCGGTTCGTCTGCCCATCCTCGACAGGCGGCGCGAACTATCAGGCTCCGGCCTACAGTCCGCTGACCAAGACCATGTACCTGCCCGCGCAGAACCTGTGCGCCACGGTGACGGCGGTCGAACCGGACTGGAGCAACCCCGGCTATTCGGTCGCCTCGAAGATCGCGCTTTCGCCCAACGCCGACAACAAGCTCGGTGTGATCCACGCGGTCAACGCCGTCACCGGCAAGACCGAGTGGACCTTCTCGACCCGCGCCGGGATGCAATCGGTCCTCACCACCGGTGGCGGCCTGCTATTCGCCGGCGACGCCGCGGGTCGCTTCCGCGCGCTCGACCAGGGGACCGGCAAAGTGCTGTGGGAGATGAACCTCGGCTCGGCGGTAACCGGCTATCCGGTGACGTTCGAGGTGGACGGCCACCAGTACGTCGCCGTCTCGACCGGATTCTGGCTCGGCGACAGCTTCACGCCCGAGCTGATCCACGGCACGCAGGGCACGCTGTTCGTGTTCGCCCTGCCCGACGCCGGGATCGGCCGGCAGGGCCCGCCCCGCGCACCGGTCAACCCCGAGGGCAGCGCGATTGAGGTCGATCCGGCGCCGGCCGCCGTCGCCTCGCCCGCACAGGCCGCGCAAGGCAAGACGGTCTATCAGCAGGCCTGCGCCAGCTGTCACGGTGCCGGCTTCCAGGGCGCGGGCGGTGTGCCGCCACTCAAGGGCGCAGCGTTCGCGGCGAACTGGAAAGGACGCCCGGCGGCCGGGCTCCTGGCCAAAGTCCGCACGATGCCGCCCGGCGCGGCCGGCTCGTTACCGGACGCCGACTACCGCGCCGTCACTGCATACCTGCTCGAGGCGAATGGATTCCCGGCAGAGTGACGGTTGTTTGACATCGGCGGCCCGGGGCGAACCGGGGGAGGCGATTATTGCCACTCCCGGATATCTTTCCTAGACGGCCGCGCTCGCTCGCGAAAACGGACCCGCGTTGAGAGCGCAGGGAGAATAGATCGCGATGCCGCACCAACCTGTTTTGATTGCCGGTGGCGGCATTGGTGGCCTTGTCCTGGCGCTGACCCTCGAGCAGATCGGGGTGGATTGCATCGTCTTCGAGAGCGTTCGTGAGCTCAGGCCGCTGGGCGTGGGCATCAATATCCAGCCCAATGCGGTTCGCGAGCTGGAAGATCTCGGCATCGGTGAGCAGGAGCTCGATCAGGTCGGGATTCCCGCGCTCGAATGGGCGCTCGTCGGCCTCAACGGCAAGGACATCTATTCGGAAGCGCGCGGAAAGCGGGCGGGTTACAACTGGCACCAGTACGCCGTGCACCGGGGCAAGCTCCACCTGCTTCTCTATCGCAAGGCAATCGAGCGGCTCGGGCCCGACGCCGTGAAGCTGGGGCACAAGGTCACCGGCTATCGCAAGAACACCGATGGTTCGGTGACAGCGCTGGTCCAGACGGCGGACGGGCGTGACTGCGAGTTCGACGGCGCACTCCTGATCGGTGCCGACGGGATTCACTCGGCAATCCGCGAGCAGATGCACCCGGACCAGCCGCCGATCCATTGGGGCGGAACAATCATGTGGCGCGGGACGGCGCGTGGCGTGCCGATCCGAAGCGGATCGTCCTTCGTGGGCGTCGGGACGAGCCGCCATCGCGTGGTGTTCTATCCCATTTCCCATCCGGACGAGAACGGCTTGGCCGACATCAACTGGATTGCTGAAAAGACCTACGACACCGATCACGACTGGAGCCAGTCGGGCTGGTTCCGGCAGGTCGAGCTGTCGAAGTTCGCGCATGAGTTCGGCGATTTCGTCTACGATTGGTTCGATCTGCCGCAATTGCTCACGAAATCCGAGATCGCGTACGAAAACCCCATGATCGACCGCGACCCGATCCCGACCTGGGTGGACGGCCCCGTCGCGCTGATGGGCGATGCCGCGCACCCGATGTATCCGACCGGGTCCAACGGCGCTTCGCAGGCCATCGTGGACGCGCGCCTGATCGGCTCGGCGATGCTCGAGCATGGCGTGAACGAGGCCAGCCTGCGCGCTTTCGATGAGCGCGGGTGCGGGCCCATCGGACAGGTTGTCCTGCGTAATCGGGGAGCAGGACCGTTCGGGCTCCTCGATCTGGTCGAGGCACGCTGCGGCGGGCAGTTCGAGGATATCGACGACGTCCTCCCGGCCAAGGAACGCGAGGCCTTCATGCTGACCTATCAGCAGGCGGCCGGCTTCGCCAAGGATGGGCTCAACGCCGCACCGCGCACCATTCCCAAGGGTGCCGGCATGAAAAAGGTTACCGCGTGACCCTGCAGCTTGAGCACGCCTGCGATTTTGTCGTCGAGCTGTCGCAGCCCAAAGAAATAGGCGCTGGCGCAGGCGGAACGCGGCGGATCATCCCCATCGTAGGGGGATCGGTCAGCGGGCCGCTTATCGAAGGCCGGATTCTCGATGTCGGCGCGGACTGGCAAACGGTACTGGTCAATGGCGTGGCGGAACTCGATGCGCGTTATGCGATCGAAACGACCGATGGCGCCGTGATCGAAGTTTCCAGCCGCGGAATTCGCGACGCATCGCGTGAAGTCGCCGCGCGGATTGCGGCGGGCGAGGATGTGCCGACCTCCGAATATTACATGCGGACGGCCATCCGGCTCGATTGCGGCAAGCCGGGCTATGAATGGGTAGGCCGCTCGCTTTTCCTGGCCACGGGCGGAAAAAGCGGATCGACCGTGCGGCTGTCGGTTTATCGCGTGCTCTAGGGTTCGGGCCTCCCTCCCCTCCTCCGAAGAGGAGAGGAGGGTAGAACGGCTCAAATTTCCGTCGGGGCTCCATCCAGCAGAATGGTCTTGGTTTCGACGTAGGGCCACAGCCCTTCCTCACCGCCTTCGCGGCCGAGGCCGGATTGCTTGAAGCCGCCGAACGGCAGGCCGAATTCCATCTTCATGCCGTTCTGGCCGAAGCCGCCAGCCCGCACGCGGCGGGCAATCTTGTAGGCGGCATCGGCATCGTTGGTCAGCACCGCGCCGTTCAGGCCATAGTTGCTCTCGTTGGCGAGACGGATCGCGTCTTCCTCGTCTTCGGCGGGGATCAGGCACAGGACCGGGCCGAATATCTCCTCCTGCGCAATGCGGCTCTGGTTATCGACGTTGGCGAACAGCGTCGGTTCGATGAAATAACCCTTGTTCATCTGCGCCGGGCGCTGGCCGCCGGTGACGAGATCGGCGCTCTTGCGGCCCTCCTCGATGTACATCTCGACCCGCTCGAGCTGGCGTTTCATCGCCAGCGGGCCGAGCTGGGTGTCGGGCGCTTCCGAATTGCCGATCCTGATGCCCTGCATAACGCCGGCGATCGCTTCGGCGAGCTCATCGTGCCGCGCCTTGGGGACGATCGCGCGGCTCAGCATCGCGCAGACCTGCCCGCTCATCACGGTGATGGTGTTGCCCAGGATCGCCGCGGCGGCTTCGATCGGGAAGTCGTCACGCACGATCGCCGCGGACTTGCCGCCGAGTTCCAGCGTGCAGCGCGCGATGCGACGCCCGCACACTTCGGCGATGCGCTTGCCCGCGGCAGTCGAGCCGGTGAAGCTGACCTTGTCGATGCCGGGGTTGTTGACCAGGTGGTCCGACGCTTCGCGATCCGCCGGCACGAGGTTGACCACGCCCGCCGGAAGCCCGGCCGCTTCGGCCGCCTCGGCGATGATGTAAGCTTCGAGCGGCGTTTCGGGCGATGGTTTCACCACCACCGTGCAGCCGGCCACGAGGGAATAGAACACCTTGTTCGCCATGATTCCGAACGGAGCGTTCCACGGAGCGATCGCGGCCACCACGCCCACCGGCTCGCGCGCCACGATCGCGGTATCGACCTGCATCGAAGGCTTCTTCTCGACGAACGGGAACGTGCTGCCGAGCGCGGCGATGCCCCGCAGGCCCATCACCGCGCCGCCGTGCATGATAGGGGCGAAGCTGGCGAGGCCGCCGACTTGCGCGGTCCAAGCCGCGCTCAGCTCGCTCACGCGGCGCTCGAGATGATCGGCCATCGCCATCAGCTTGGCGGCGCGTTCGGCCGGGGGGGTCGACGCCCACGGCCCGTGATCGAACGCCTGTCGCGCGGCGTCGACCGCGCGGTCCATGTCGGCCTCGCCCGCTTCGGCGACCCGGGCGACGACTTCCTCGCTGTTCGGATTGACGATCTCGAGCTGCTTGCCGGAGAGCGGTGCTACCCATTCGCCCGCGATGTAGAGCTTGTCGGGATGCTGGATGTTCACGCCTTGGGGGGTCATCGTTTTTCTCCTCGCGGGGCTTGTGCCCCCTAAAAACTGCTCAATATCGTCAAGCTGCGGGAATCGAGCGGCTTGCCCGCGCGCTGCAGCGCCAGCTCCCGGGCGCGCGTCTTGCCCTGCTCGTCAATCAGGAAAGCGTGGATCGCGTGAACCTGTTCCGGCGAAAGGCGATCGTCCCACCGCGGCATGCCGTTCGGCAGCAGCAAGCCTTCGAGCACGATCTTGTCGAAGCTGGCATGGACGCCCTTGCTCATCCGCCTCAGGTCCGGAAGGCCCGCGCGCGGTTGGTTCGAATGGCATAGCGAACAGTTGGCGGTGAACAGCGCCGAGCCCATCGCGATCGTGGCCGGAGTGACGCCCGATAACTGCGGCGGGGCCTCGGGCGCGGGCGTGAGCGGCGGCAGCTCCGGCGGAATCGGCACTTCGCCGCCGCCAAGCTTGAACACCAGCAGGCGATTGCGGTTGCCGCGCTGGTAGGCCGCCGAATAGCCCGGCACGAAGCCCCATCCGCCCCCGCCCCAGCCGGCCTGCACCGCAACGTATTGCACGCCGCCCACCTTGTAGGTCATCGGCGCGGCCATGATCGAGGTGCCGGTCTCCGCCTGCCACAGCGCCTTGCCGCTATCGGAATCGCGCGCGAACAGCCGCCCGCCCAGATCACCGTGGAACACCAGCCCGGCTTCCGTCGCCAGCACGCCGTTGCGATCCTGCCAGCCGAGGCTCGGCACGGCCCACTTGGTCTTGCCGGTGAGCGGGTCGATCGC
>CAYNXB010000018.1:0-41358 GCA_964401045.1 uncultured Sphingomonadaceae bacterium
CGCGGCCATTGTCCGTCACGGAAACGGAGCCGTCGGCATTGAGCATGATGTCGATCCGGTCGCAGTGCCCGGCCAGTGCCTCGTCGATCGCGTTGTCGGAAACCTCGAACACCATGTGGTGCAGGCCCGATCCGTCGTCGGTATCGCCGATGTACATGCCGGGGCGCTTGCGGACCGCGTCGAGCCCTTTGAGGACCTTGATGCTCTCGGCGCCGTATTCGTTCGAGTTCGCCGGCGTTCTGGGGGTGTCTACCATGCCGATTATATAGGGATTGCGGGCCGATTCCGGAACCCTCCACGGCCACTTCCATCCACAGCCGATTCCTGCGCAATTCGCGGGGTCCGGAAGGGGGAATCCGCATGAAATCGCCGATCGCCGCGCTACTTTCAAGCTGCTCGCGAAGTAGCGATCACTCGCCCGTTCCGGTCCGCAGCGCGGCCCCCAGGGCGGCGGATAGGGCAAGCTTCTTCATGGCACAGTGTCCTTGTTTCGACTGGTGCGCCTTTCGAAATGACATCCGCTGTGTTCTGGTTGCTCGCATTGTGCACTGCACAAAGCGAGGCGCAATTGCGAATACGGTCACGCGCGATGCATCGCGCGCAATGAAAGATCGGAGGCTTTTCGGGGAGGAGAATGGGGGATGCGGTTCCGCCGGGGAACCGCATCCCAAGTCTCGCTCACTTAGACCAGGGCTACGCCAAGGGCTACGCTGCTCAGCGCGGAGGCTGCCAGCATAGCGAGGAAATGCGTTGCGAACACACGCATGGTTTATTCCTCCTGTTTTTGAGTGCCCGGCCCGGGAGGCGTTGGGGTGGGGAGAGGGGCCATCCCGGGCCGGTACGAGCGGGCAGATAGGAGCGCTTGTTGCGCTGCACAAATGAGAAAACCCGCAAGCGTGTTGCTATTTATGCAACTCGCGGGCCCGCCGGTCTTGCGGATGCCGCAATGTCGGCGAGCCTCCGTGGGAAGGTGGCGGCCGCTGCTGGACTTGAATCGATACGATCCGTATCGGCCCCGCATGGAGCACCCCGAATCCATCCTCATCGTCGACTTCGGTAGCCAGGTTACCCAGCTGATCGCCCGCCGCGTGCGCGAGGCGGGGGTCTATTCGGAGATCGCTCCGTTCGGATCGGCCGAGGAGGCCTTTCACCGCCTCAGGCCCCGCGGCATCATCCTCTCGGGCTCGCCTGCCGGTGTGCCGGAGCAAGGCAGCCCGCGCGCACCGCAAGTGCTGTTCGACAGCGGATTGCCGATCCTCGGCATCTGTTACGGCCAGCAGGTTATGACCCACCAGCTCGGCGGCGAAGTCCGCCCCGGGCACGAGACGGGCGAAGGCGGCGAGTTCGGCCGCGCGTTCCTCACCGTCAGTGAGCCGTGCGTGCTGTTCGACGGCCTGTGGCAGGTGGGCGAGCGCCACCAGGTGTGGATGAGCCACGGCGACAAGGTGACGCGCTTCGCCGAAGGTTTCCGCATCGTTGCCACCAGCGACGGCGCGCCGTTCGCGCTGATCGCCGATGACGAGCGGCGGTACTACGGCACCCAGTTCCACCCCGAAGTTGCCCATACGCCGGATGGCGGGCGGTTGATCGCGAATTTCGTGCGCCACGTTTGCGGCCTCGCCGGCGACTGGACGATGGCCGAGTTCCGCAAGACCAAGATCGACGAGATCCGCGCCCAGGTCGGCAGCGGCAAGGTCATCTGCGGCCTCTCCGGCGGAGTCGACAGCGCGGTTGCCGCCGTGCTGATTCACGAAGCGATCGGCGACCAGCTGACCTGCGTGTTCGTCGACCACGGCCTGATGCGGATGGGCGAGGCAGACCAGGTCGTCAGCCTGTTCCGCAATCACTACAATATTCCGCTGGTCCACGTCGAAGCGGAGGAGTTGTTCCTCGGCGGGCTCGCGGGCGTCACAGACCCCGAAGCCAAGCGCAAGTTCATCGGCAAGACGTTCATCGACGTGTTCGAGGAAGAGGCGCGCAAGATCGGCGGTGCCGATTTCCTCGCCCAGGGCACGCTCTACCCCGATGTGATCGAAAGCGTCAGCTTCACCGGCGGTCCCTCGGTGACGATCAAGAGCCACCACAATGTCGGCGGCCTGCCCGAGCGGATGAACATGCAGCTGGTCGAGCCGTTGCGCGAGCTGTTCAAGGACGAAGTGCGCGAACTGGGCCGCGAGCTCGGCCTGCCGGAGGCGTTCGTCGCGCGTCACCCGTTCCCCGGCCCGGGCCTCGCGATCCGCATCCCCGGCGAAGTGACGAAGGAACGCTGCGACATCCTGCGCAAGGCCGACGCCGTCTACCTCGAGGAAATCCGCAACGCCGGGCTCTACGACGCGATCTGGCAGGCTTTCGCCGTGCTGCTGCCGGTGCGCACCGTCGGCGTGATGGGCGATCACCGCACCTACGACAGCGTCTGCGGCTTGCGCGCCGTGACCTCCACCGATGGCATGACCGCCGACGTCTATCCGTTCGATCCCGCCTTCCTCGCCCGGGTGGCGACGCGCATCGTCAATGAGGTCCCCGGCATCAACCGGGTGGTTTACGACTTCACCAGCAAGCCGCCGGGCACCATCGAGTGGGAGTAAGGGGATCGGCGGCAACAGCGTACTTCCCGCGGCGATTGCGCGAGGAGGGCCTTCAGGAGAAGCGCCGATGCCTGAGCGATTCAAGGTGGGAGATCGGGTTGCCTGGAATTCGGAAGCGGGCCGCGTGAGCGGCACGATCATCCGGATTCATACGCACGACTTCGATTACAAGGGGTACACCCATCGCGCCAGCCCGGAGGCGCCGCAATATGAGATCAAGAGCAGCAAGACCGACCATATCGCGGCGCACAAGGGATCGGCACTCACGCGATCGAGCGACTGACGCGCGCGACAAGGTTCCGCGCAGAAAGAGCAGCCGGTGACGGCGACTCCGCAAATCCCATGACGCCCGAACCGCTGGAACGCGCGCTCACCGGCGCGGACGATCGTCTTCTGCTGAATCACTGGATGCCGCCGCAGGCGGGAATCGTGCCACGGATACGCATTGGCCAACGCTGGGTCAGCGTGTTGTGGGGATTGCCGATCTGCACCACCGCGTTGATGATCCTGATCGCCATCGCGCAGAGCCTTCGCGAGCTTCCCGGCGTCGAAGCGTTCATCGAGAAATATCCCGGCATTGCTCAAGGCGCGCCGTCGGTGGACTCGGGCTTTCCCTGGTGGCTGCAACTCCAGCATTTCGTGAATATGTTCTTCATGCTGTTCATCGTTCGGGCCGGAATCCAGATCCTTGCCGACCACCCTCGGCTCTACTGGAAGCGAGACTGCACCCCCGGAACCGACTGGTTCCGTTTCCAGATCCCGGTCCCGAAGGGGC
Source organism: uncultured Sphingomonadaceae bacterium (assembly GCA_964401045.1). GTDB lineage: Bacteria > Pseudomonadota > Alphaproteobacteria > Sphingomonadales > Sphingomonadaceae > CAYNXB01. The sequence goes on from CAYNXB010000018.1 coordinate 3,361, forward strand.
GCGTTTGGACATCCAAGGACGATTCCGTATCACTTCCGGGATGGCTGGGCCTCCCGGGGGTTCGCCACTCGCTGGGTCTCGCCCGGTGGTGGCATTTCTCGTTCAACCTGCTGTGGGTGATCAACGGCGTCCTGTTCTACGTGCTGTTGTTCTCCACCGATCAGTGGCGCAGGCTGGTGCCGCTGACCTGGGATGTGTTTCCGGGGGCGCTCTCCACGTCGATCCAGTACGCGTCGCTGGACTTCCCGGTCGACCATAGCTGGACCCGCTACAACGGCCTGCAACAGCTCAGCTATTTCGGGACGGTCTTCATCGCCGCGCCGCTCTCGATCGTCACGGGCCTGATGCAGAGCCCGGCGATCTCGAACAAGCTGGGCTGGTTCGGAAGGGTTTTCAACCGCCAGGCGATGCGGTCGGTCCACTTCCTCTCGTTCGCCTGGTTCGTGCTCTTCATCCTGGCGCACGGCGTAATGGTGTTCGTTACGGGCCTGAGGCAGAACACCAACCACATGTTCGGCGGCGTCGACAACGCCTCCTGGACAGGTTTCCCGCTGTTCGCACTCGCCATGATCGTGATGATCGCGGCTTGGCTCGCCGTCTCACCGTTCACGATAAGGCACGCGCGTCTGGTGCAGCGCACCGGCGCCTTTATGGTCGGCTGGCTCAAAGGCTTGGCCGAGCGGTGGGACGTCCACTCGCAGCTGACCGAGAAGGACATATCCCCCTTCTTGTGGCCGAACGGCACCATGCCCGGCTCGAAGGAATTCGACGGCTTGCTCGCGAAAGAGTTCGCGGACTACAGGCTTCGGATCAGCGGCCTGGTCGAGGCGCCGCGGGAGTTTTCGCTGGCCGAGCTTAAGTCCATGCCCAAGCAAGAGCAGATCACCACCCATTTCTGCATTCAGGGCTGGTCCGGCGTTGCCAAATGGGGCGGGGTTCCGATGCGCCATATCCTGGAGTTGGTGCGGCCGACGCCCGAGGCGCGCTACGCCGTCTTCTATTCGCTCGCGGACGGCGCGGACGGCGGCCGCTATTACGACGTCCACGAGCTATTCAACATGCGCCACCAGCTCACCATTCTGGCCTACGATATGAACGGCGGTCCGCTCAGCGTTCTCCACGGCGCGCCACTCAGGTTACGATGCGAGAACGAGCTCGGCTTCAAGATGGTCAAATGGATCGCCGCGATCGAGTTCGTTCACGACTTCGCTCACCTCGGCGCGGGCCACGGCGGTTACAACGAGGATCACGAGTTCTACGGATACCGTATGCCGATCTGAGGAGATGCTCGTGAGAGTCCCGAAGTTGGCGGTCAACTCGTTTGCGGTCGTGCCGCCCACACCTCGGTGAGGGGATGTCGATCTTGGCGAACCGGCCCGCTCCCGGAATTTCGGGAATGCGAACGTCCGAATGCCCTCGGGAAAGAACGCCACCAGCCCAACGCAAGCCGGATGGCGACCGTCCAAGGGCTCGCGCCCTGACGACGATCCGCTGAAACCCTGCGTTTCTTACGCCTTGTTCGCTTCCGCAGGGGGCCAAGGAGGAGTGAAGCTCGCAAGGTTCGCAATCCCCAGCGCCTCTTCCGCCTGCGCCCCGGCGGGTGATCGTGGTTGGGGGAGGATTCCCTGAACCTCGATAGTCACGCGCTTTCGCCGGTCACAGGATCGTCGTCCTGAACCCGGTTCAGCGGCGGGCGACGTGATCGCCGGCGATGTCACCGGCAAACGGCGGGGCAATCAAGCGGGGGGTGAAGTGCACGGCGCTTAGATGTCAGGCTGGCGGTCGTAGAAATCTACTTGCATCCGCATCGACCCTCGCGGGGTCACGAAATGCGGCTGTTCGGGAAGCAGCAGGCCCAGCGCCTCCGGCGTGAGCAGCGTCACGGATACGGGGTCGAGATAGGTCAGCTCCAGCTCGCCCTCGATCACCCGAATCACGCCCCATACGCCCGCCTTGGTGGAATGGCGGGCGCGCAAGGCGGCGGGCAGGGTGTCCTGATCGAACACCGGCGTCGAACGATATGGTTCCGCCACGTCAGGCCGCGACCCGGATTTCGCCGGCATGTTCTGGATAGGGCGCCGTCCGGGCAGGAGGCGCGATTCCGGCGAGCTCGCTGGCGAAGCCGTGGTTGACGTCGCGATGGTGCGCTTCGTCTGCGCGGACCACCAGCACCACGTCGCGCAGGGTCGCATGCTCGGGCAGCTTCCAGTAATGGCGGGCGATTTCCGGCGCCGGGCCGTTCGGGCTGCGGCCCTGGTCGATCTCCTTGAGGTAGAGCGTGTAGCTGATCACCGCCTCTTCCTCGAAGTAGCCGACGATACGGTGCGCGGTGCGGGCGCTTACGAGGTAGAGGCCGAAGAAGGCGAGATAGAACACCCACTGCACGCCGATGATCACTATCCGTTCGAACAGCGTTGGCCTGGCAACCTCGATGAAGGTCATCAGATGCATGCGCTCGTTCTCGGCTTCCTCCATCAGCGTGCGGATCCAGCCCTTGTCGCCGCACATCCGGCGCAGGCACTTGAGGTGGTTGATCGTCGCGCCGACCATGCCGGGCACGGCGGCGACGGTTTCCAGCACGATCGCGCGGTGGCCGTAGCGCTTGGCGAAGAAGGTGTCGGCGCAGAACCGCAATACTTTGGTGAAGCCCAGCGCGACATGGTCGCGCCAGTCGCGCGGCCGGTGGTGCACCGTCGTGTCGACAAAAGGAATCTGGTCCATCGGACTACGCTCCTGCGGGAAGGTTGGCCGGCGCGGCGGGCTTGGAGGATGGCGCGCCATCCAGCCGGAAGAAGAGGGCGAGCTGCAGGCTTTCGGCGATCCGTGCGGCCTTGGCCTGCAGCGCGGCGGCGGCTTCGGGGGGCAGCAGTTCGTCGGTCGTCTCGCCCCACAGCGCGAGCCAGCGGTTGAACAGGGCAGGCGTGATGCGGCGCTTGTGCTTCATGTGCATCATCACCGGGTTGCCCTTGTAGCGCCCAGTCGTGAGCATCACCGACGACCAGAAATCGACCATCTTGCCCAGGTGATGCGGCCAGTCGGAGATCGCGTCATCGAACACCGGGCCCAGCTCGGCCTCGTCGCGCACTTTGCCGTAGAACGTGTGGACCACGTTCGTAAGCGCCGCTTCATCGATCCCTTCCGGGATATCGCCCATCATGTTCACGAGTCACTCCTAATTATGTATCTAGTATGCATGTATCTTTGTGAAACTAAACATGCAACATGAATGTATGTTTTCGGAGACCCGATGAAGCTGACCCTGTTCACCGACTACTCGATCCGGGTGCTGCTCTATCTCGGCGCGCGGCCCGAGCGGCTGTGCTCGATCGGAGAGGTGGCGCAGGCGTACCGGATTTCGCAAAACCACCTGATGAAAGTGGTCAACCAGCTCGCTCGCCAAGGCTATGTGGAAAGCGTTCGCGGGCGCGCGGGCGGCATCCGGCTCGGTCGAGTGCCCGAAGACATCAACCTCGGGGCGCTGGTGCGCGATACCGAGGAAGGGTTCGACCTTGCCGATTGCAGCGTCTGCCTGGTCGCGCCGGCGTGTGGCGTTACCGGGGTGCTGAACGAGGCGGTGCGTGCGTTTCTCGCGGTGCTCGATCGCTACACTCTGGCCGACATGCTCACATCGCGGCTGAAGCTGCGCGAGCTCCTGCTCGATGACCGGTCACCCGTGCCGGAACAGGTCCCGTGATCCGCCGCGCGGAACTGCGCGACGCCGAAGCGCTCGCCCGCCTGATCGGGCAACTCGGCTACGAAGCGTCCCGCGGGGAGGTGGCCGATCGACTTGCGACGATGGACGCGGAAGGCCGCGCGGTGCTTGTCGCTGAACGCGATGGCACGGTGATCGGCTGCCTGACCACTTCGGCGATGCGTGTTCTCCACCGCCCCGCACCAGTCGGCCGCATCTCGATGATGGTGGTCGATGAGGCGTTGCGCAGCCAGGGGATTGGCGCGGCGCTGGTGCGCGCGGCCGAGGAGCTGCTTGCCGCCCGGGGCTGCACCATGGTCGAAGTGACGAGCAACTTCAAACGCACCGAGGCGCACCGGTTCTACGAGACGCTCGGCTACGAGCGCACCAGCGTGCGGCTGGCGAAAGAGATCTAGGCGTTTTCGGTCGCTACCTTCTTCGTCTCGCGCGGCGCGGTCTGCCGCGCGCGCTGCTTCGCCGGGCCCTCGCTTTCGACCAGGTTGTGCGCGGTGTTGATCAACCCGATGTGCGAGAATCCTTGCGGGAAATTCCCGACCAGCCGTCGCTGGCGCGGATCGTATTGCTCGGACAGCAGGCCGAGATCGTTGCGCAGCGCCAGCAGCCGATCGAACAGCGCGCGCGCATCGTCGTGCCGCCCGCACAGGACGTAGGCGTCGGCGAGCCAGAAGCTGCACGCCAGGAACGCGCCTTCCTCGCCCGCGAGGCCGTCATCCGTCTGATGAGTCGAATAGCGCAGCACGAAGCCGTCGCGCATCAGCTCGCGCTCGATCGCCGAGATGGTGCCGATCACGCGCGGGTCGTCGGGCGGCAGAAAGCCGACCTGCGGCATCAGCAGCAGGCTCGCGTCCAAGGCATCGCCGCCGTAGTGCTGGACGAAAGTGTTCCTCTTCGCGTCGAAGCCGTGCGCGCAGATATCGCGGTGGATGGCGGTGCGGACCTGCTTCCAGCGTTCGACCGGGCCGTCGAGGCCGAAGCGTTCGGCGCTGGCGATCGCGCGGTCGAATGCGACCCAGACCATGATTCGCGAATGGGTGAAGGCGCGCGGTTCGCCGCGCACTTCCCAGATGCCTCGGTCGAGCGTCTGCCAGTTGCACTCGAGGTGATCGAGCAGCACCCGCTGGAGCCGCCATGCTTCGTCTTGCTGCTGCAGCTCGGCCTCGCGCGCGGCGTGGAGCGTGTCGATCAACTCGCCGTAGATATCGAGCTGGATCTGCGCGGCGGCGGCGTTGCCCACGCGCACCGGGCGGCTGTCTTCGTAACCGGCAAGCCACTCGATCTCGAATTCCGGGAGCCAGCGCTCGCCGCCGATGCCGTACATGATCTGCAACTGCTGCGGGTGGCCGGCGACCGCGCGCAACAGCCACTGCCGCCACGCCTCGGCTTCGTCGCGGTAGCCGGCGTTGAGCAAGGCGTAGAGCGTCAGCGCCGAATCGCGCAGCCAGCAATAGCGGTAGTCCCAGTTGCGGGTGCCGCCGATGGCTTCGGGCAGCGAGGTGGTCGGCGCCGCGATGATGCCGCCGGTCGGCGCGTAGTTGAGCAGCTTGAGCGTGATCAGCGAGCGCACCACCGGATCGCGCCAATTGTCGGGCATTCCTTCGAAGCTGCCGCGCTTCACCCACTCGCGCCACCACGAGACCGTGCGTTCGAGCGTCTCCTGGTGGTCGGCCACGAAACGAGGCGGGCGGTGCGAGCGATGGTAGGACAGTGTTAGCGGCACGCTCTCGCCCTTGGCGAGGGTGAAGCGCGCATACGTCTTCATGTCCCGGCCCTCGAGCGCCAAGCGCGTATGCAGCTCGACGGCATCGGGCCCGCAGATCGCGCTGAGCCCGTAATCGCGGCGGCGAACCCACGGCACCGCCTTGCCGTATTCGAAGCGCAGGGTCAGCTCCATCTCGAGCTCGACCTCACCCTCGACGCCGGTGACGATGCGGACGACGTCGACCTTATCCTCACCATCGCCGAGCGGCATGAAATCGGTCAGCGTCACGGCGCCCGTTTCGGTCTCGAAGCGCGTCTCCAGGATCGGCGTATCAGGCAGGTAGCGGCGCGAACGCGCGGCCACCTTCCCGGTCGGCGCGATCCGCCAGCGACCGTTGTCCGCATTGCCGAGCAGCGCCGCGAAGCACGCCGGGGAATCGAAGCGCGGCAGGCACAGCCAGTCGATCGAGCCGTCGTAGCCGACCAGCGCCGCAGACAGCATGTTGCCGATGACCCCGTAATCCTCGATGCGGCGCTCAGGCTGGCCGCGCGGCTCGCCGCCGTCATCCGCCATGCGCGAAGGCCGGGTAGGTCGTCATGCCGCCGTCAACGAACACCGTGGTGCCGGTGAGATAGGCGGCCGCGTCGGATGCCAGCATTACCGCCACCCCGGCGATCTCCTCGGGCTCGCCGATGCGCCCGAGCGGGATTTTGGTCAGCAGGTCGCGGTATTGCTCGGGATTGTCCCACACCGCGCGGTTGATCGGAGTGCGGATCGCGCCCGGCGCGAGGCACAGCACGCGCACGCCGAATGGCGCGGCCTCCAGCGCGAGCGACTTCGCCATCATCGACAGCCCGGCCTTTGACGCGGTGTAGGCGCTATAGCCCGCCCACGGGATCGTCTCGTGGACGCTGGTGGTGTTGAGCACCATGCCAGAACCCTGCGGCACCATGCGCTTGAGCGCCTGCCGGGCGCACAGGTAAGCGCCCTTCAGGTTGATATCGATCACCTTGCTCCAGGCATCGACTTCGGATTCCCAGCCGGTCGCGCGCGCGCCGTCGATCCCGGCATTGCTGATGAGCACGTCGATACCGCCCCAGGCGTCGTCGAGCTGGGCGAACATCGCCTCGACCGCGCCCGCGTCGCTCACGTCGGCATGGAGCCCGATCGCCTCGCCCCCGGAATCCTTCAAGTCCGTGAGCAGGGCCTCCGTCGCGTCCGGATTCGTCAGATAGTTCACCGCCACCTTCGCGCCGGCCACGCCAAAGGCACGCACCATGGCCGCGCCCAGCCCAGAATTGCCCCCGGTGACGAGGACGCGCTTGTCTCGAAGATCGAATTGCATGAGGTCGCCGGGGTCTCCCTGCTGCGTGAACAGGCGGCAGTGAAAAGATGTTCCCGAACGGGCGCGCTAGATATCCTGGCAGATGCGCCCGTAGAGCTGCGGCCGGCGATCGCGGAAGAAGCCCATGCCCGCGCGGTGCCGGGCCGCCGCCGCGAGATCGAGCCGGGCGACGAGGGCGCCGCTTTGTTCCGCGCCGAACTCGGTGACGAGATCGCCCCATTCGTCGGCGATGAAGCTATGGCCGTAGAAGCGTTGCCCGCCTTCGGTGCCGATCCGGTTGGCGGCGACCACGGGCATGCAGTTGGAGACCGCATGGCCGACCATCGCCCGGCGCCACATGCGGCTGGTGTCGAGATCGGGATCGTAGGGTTCGGAGCCGATCGCGGTCGGGTAGAACAGCACTTCGGCGCCCATCAGCGCCATTACCCGGGCAGTTTCGGGATACCACTGGTCCCAGCAGATGCCGACGCCGATGCGCGTGCCGAAGACGTCCCACACCTTGAACCCGTCGTTCCCCGGGCGGAAATAGTACTTCTCCTCGTAGCCGGGCCCATCGGGGATGTGGCTCTTGCGGTAGGTGCCGAGAATATCGCCGTCCGCGTCGATCATCGCGAGGGTGTTGTAATAATGGTGCCCGTCACGCTCGAAGAAACTGGTCGGGATCGCGATCCCGAGCTTCTTCGCCAGCGCCTGCATGGCGGCGACCGAGGGGTGCTCGGAAAGCGGACGGGCGAGGGCGAACAGCGCTTCGTCCTCCTCGCGGCAGAAGTAGGGGCCGGAGAACAGTTCGGGCGGCAGCACGATCTGCGCGCCCTTGCCGGCGGCTTTCTCGACCAGCGCCGATACCGCGGCGATGTTTTCGGCCTCGTCGTCCGAGCCGAGAGCGACTTGCAAGGCTGCGACGGTGAGCGTGGCCATGGGCGGCAGTTAAGGGCGGTGGCGCGGCAAGTCCATAACCGCCGCCGAAACCGAATGCCGCGCCCGTACGTTGACCGACCGATGGGGCACACGATACGGATCAGGCGCATCTACGACGATCCCGCGAGCGATGACGGGGCCCGCGTGCTGGTCGATCGCATCTGGCCGCGCGGCGTGAAGCGCGACGAGGCCAGGCTCGACCTGTGGCTCAAGGACATCGCGCCGAGCACCGAATTGCGTAAATGGTTCAGCCATGAGCCTGAGCGCTTCGCCGAATTCAAGCGGCGTTACGGCAAGGAGCTCGACGGCAATCCGGCCCCCGTTGCCGAGTTGCGTGAACTCGCCCAGCGCCGCGACCTGACCCTCCTCTATTCGGCGCATGACGAACGCCACAACCAGGCCGTCGCGCTGGCCGAATACCTCGGCAAACACGGCTTTCAGCTCGAACAGGCAGACTGAGGCCTTCGGACTAGTCGCGCTTGCGGAACAGCATGGTCATCCGGTCGCTCTCGCCGATCGCGGCCATCTTCGGCCGCGTCTCGTCGGTCGCGCCGCGCAGGCCCGGGGGCAACATCCATACGCCCTGCGGCCAGTCCTTGGTGTCCTTCGGGTTGGCGTTGACCTCGCTCTGGGCGACGAGATCGAAACCGTAGAAATCGAACAGCGCGATCACGTCCTTCTCGCGGAGGTAGCCCTTGCTGCCGTCGGCCATCGCATAAGGCGCGTCGGCGTTGGCGCGGTGTTGCTCGATCCCGACCATGCCGCCCGATTTAAGCAGCTTGCGGATCGCCAGCATATCGCCCCGCAGCCAGTCGTTGCGGACGATATTGTGCAGCTCGCGGAAGATCAGCACCCGATCGACCTGGCCGGCAAGCTCCTCCGGCACGGCGTCGGTGTTGAAGCCCGAGACCTGCGCGGCGGGGCCGAGATTCCACTTGGGGGCATTGGCGCGCAGCTTGTCCGCCTGCCCGCCCCAGTAGTTGCGCTGGCCCTCGGGCGCGCCGCTGACGTCGGGGCCCATCCCGAGATAACGCCCGCTCGGCCCAAGGTATGGGGCGATGATGCGGCTGTACCAGCCGTCGGCGGGCACGTAGTCGACCACCGTCATCCCCGGCTCGAGCTTGAACAGGGCGAGCGTCTCGCCCGGATGGCGAAACTGGTCGCGCGCCTTGTCCGCCGCACGCCGCTGGTCCGCCAGCACCGTTTGCAGCGACGCGGACGCCTGCTGGGCAAGCGCCGGCGGAGCCGCGACGGTGAGGGGGACGGCCAGCATGGCCGCGGCGGCGAGAAACGCGATGCGCATCGTAGCTCTCCCGTTGTCTTGGCGGGCAGCCTATCGATTGGTGTAAGGATGACAAGCTTGCGGTCGCCCCCCATTTATTGCCGCGAAGGAGAATGCGCATGGCAAACAAGGAAACGGCGATTCTCGCTGGCGGGTGCTTCTGGTGCACCGAAGCGGTGTTCCGCGACGTGATCGGCGTGGAAACGGTCGAGAGCGGCTATATCGGCGGCACGGTGGCGGACCCGACCTACAAGCAGGTGTGCAGTGGCACCACCGGCCACGCCGAAGCGATCAAGGTCGGCTACGATCCCGAGGTGGTTTCGTATGCCGAGATCCTCGACATGTTCATGGGCACCCACGATCCGTCGCAACTGAACCGCCAGGGGAACGATGTCGGCACGCAGTATCGCAGCGCGATCTTCCCGCTCGACGATGCGCAGCGCGCGGAGGCGCAGGCAGCGATCGAGCGCTGGAACGGCGAACATCCCGACAGCCGCGCGGTGACGACGATCGAAGGCCCGGCCACGTGGTATTCGGGCGAAGATTACCACCAGGAATACTGGGAAGGCGAAGGCCAGCGGAATCCTTATTGCCTGGCGGTGATCCCGCCGAAGCTCGCCAAGCTGAGGAAGAGCTTTGCCGCGAAGGTGAAGGCTTAGACTCGCCGCACCTCGTCATCGGGAGCGGAGCGAAGCAATCCATCACCTGACGTTGGACTGCCGGGACGACTGCGTCGCACCGCAAAGGCGAGCCTATCGATCTCCGCCGCTTGCGTGAAAGCGGGCGATGAAGAACCCGTCGAGGCCGCCCGCGTCAGCCAGCATTCCCGAATCGGTGCGCAGGAGGCCGTCGGCCGTCGGTGCGAGGCCTGGCGAAAGTTCCCCGGCCGCTACTGGATCGAGCGGAAGGGGGCAGGTCGCCGCAACCTCCTCCCCTTCCTCACGCTCAAGCGAGCACACCGAATAGACCAGCCGCCCGCCCGGCTTGAGCCAGCCAGCGGCACGGCCAAGCAGCGCGGTCTGCAATTCGACCATCTCGGCGATCTGGCGCGGGCCGATGCGGTGAAGCACGTCGGGATGGCGGCGGGCGGTGCCCGTGGCGGTGCAAGGCGCGTCGAGCAGGATCGCGTCGAACGGGGCATCGGGCTGCCATTCGAGCGCGTCGGCAACGATCACCTCTGCAGGAAGTGCGGTACGCGCCAGGTTGGCCCGCAGCAGTTCGAGCCGGTTGTTGCTCACATCGAGCGAGGTCACTTGCCAGCCCGCCGCCGCGAGCTGGAGTGTCTTGCCGCCCGGCGCGGCGCACAAGTCGAGTACGCGCCGCGCGTCTCCCGCACCCAGGAGCCGCGCGGGTAGCGAAGCGGCGAAATCCTGCACCCACCACGCGCCCTCGGCGAATCCGGGCAAGTCCTCGATCGCACTGCCGCGCGGCAAGCGGACATGGCCGGGTGCGAGCGAGGCGCCGCCAAGCTCGGTCGCCCAGCGTTCGGTTTCGGCGGGATCGCGCAACGCCAGATCGAGTGGCGGCGGCTCGGCCAAGCCGGCGGCGATCGCCGCGGATCGATCGCCCCACCGTTCGCGTACTGCTTCGGGCAGGGTTGGCGCGGCAGGCAGCGCGGCGTTCTGCTTCACCAGCGTCGAGAACACTCCGTGCGCCAGCCGCCGCGGCCCGCCGGTGAGCAGCGGCAGTCCGGTCGCAACGACCGCGTGCGGGGGAGTCTCCAGTCGCAACCAGCCCGCGAGCATCACCCGCAATACCGCGCGCGCCTTGGCGTCCTCGGCCAGCGGCTTCTTCATCGCGCTGTCGATCAGTGTGTCGAGGTCGGCGAGCCAGCGCAGCACCTCGCTCGCCAGCGCGCGGGCGAGCGCCTTGTCCGAGTAGGTCAGCAGGCCTTGCGTCGCGGCGGGGGCCGCCTGGTCGAGCGTCTCGCCCCGGCGCAGCACGGCATCGACCAGCTTCAACGCAGCGCGCCGCGCGGGCGCACCTTGGATTTCATTCGGACTGCGGCTCATCGGTGCGCCCTATCCGCGATTGAATTGCCGCGCCACCCGGCCCATCTCGTCGTCATGACCAAGCGTGCGACCAAACGACCTGCTCAATTCGCCAAGCCGGCACACTGGAGCGATGAGCCCGCTCCCCAGCCCAAACCGGTCACGAATGGCGAGCAGCGCAGCCCCACTCGCTACGGCGATTGGGAGAAAAAGGGTATCGCGATCGATTTCTAGCGCCTGCGCGTCATCGCGAAAGCCCCGGCCGCGCCCAGCACCGCCATCGGGATCGCGGCGAGGAACACGTTGTGCGCCGCTCCGCGCGCGGTCGCGTCGGTGATGCCGCTGGCGAAGCCGACCATGTTTGCGATCACGCCCGCGAGCGCCGCGCCGACCGCACCGCCGATCTGGCGCGTGGTGAGCAGTGCCGCGCTGCCGATAGAGCGGTCTTCCGGCAGGAGCGAGCGCAACAGCAGGCGGTTGGTCAGGCTCGTCGAGAGGCCGAAGCCCGCCCCCATCAGCCCGCCGGACAGCACGACCAGTCCGAGCGTCAGCGTCGGCACGGCGAGCGCCTGCCCGATCGCGGCGAGCGCGATCAGCGAGGTGCCGATGCGGATCCCCGTGCGCTCCTTGCCCGAGGCGACGTTCGAAACCGGCATCGCGAACAGCGTCCAGGTCAGCGCGAACGAGGCGACGACGTAGCCGGCCTGAAGCGGGCTGTAGCCGAGCAACTGCTGGAAGACCGGCGGCACGTAGATCGTGAACGGCATCGACGCCCCGGCAAGCGCGAACAGCGCGAGATAGCCTGCGCCGACGATCGTGCGCGGATCGCCCGCGCGATGCGGCAGTAGCCGCACTTTCGCCCGGGCGTCGATCGGGAACACCAGCGTCAGCACTACGAAACCGCCGAAGATCAGCGCCAGCGATCCGGTCAGCGCGGTGGCCATGTCCGCCAGCGCGATGCACGAAATGCCGGCGGCAACGGCCAGCAACTGCGGCAGCGGCACCGCGCTGCGCTGGCTCTCCGCCCGCGCGCCGCGGAACAGGATCGGAGCGAGGACCGCGAACAGCACCGCCTGCGCGAGGAAGATCCAGAACACCGCGCGCCAGTTGCCGGCTTCGGCGAACAGGCCGCCGACCAGTGGGCCGAGCACCGTCGCCACGCCCCACACGCCGGAGATGATCGCGAAGATGCGGGCGATCTGCCGCTCGGGAAACAGGTGCGCGATCGCGACCATTGCAAAACCGCTGAACCAGCCGCTGCCGATGCCCTGCACCAGCCGCCCGGCGAGGAAGGTCCAGATGTCTGGCGCCATCGCGCCCATCGCGCAGCCCACCGCGAACACCACGCCGGCAAAGGAGGATGCCGGGCCGAGCCCGAATATCTCAGCCACTCGCCCGGAGCTCGCACCCGCGACGACCGAGCCGATCAGGAACCCGGCAACCGCCCAGCTGAACGCCGCGTAGCCCCCGAGGTCTGCTGCCACGCTCGGTTGGATCGTCGCCGTCACGAGTGTGTCCGCGGCGTTCATCCACACGCCGAGCAGGATGATCAGCAGCTTGAACAGCAGGTGCGGCGAGCCAAGCTCGCGCCAGCCGGCGGCACGGTCCTGTCTCGGCTCGGGAACGTCGACGACTGGCCCGTCCATCAAACCCAACCGGAGAGTTCACGCCGGACGAGCGTTTCCAGCATCCCCATCCCCGCCTCGCCGTCGTTGAGGCAGGCGAGGTAGGCGAACTTTTCACCCCCAGCCGAGACGAATTGCTCGCGGCCGCGGATCGCCAGCTCCTCAAGCGTTTCGAGGCAGTCGGCGGCGAAGCCCGGCGCGGCAACCGCGATCCGCCGGGTGCCGTTCGCCGCTTCCTGCGCCAGTACTTCGTCGGTCGCCGGTTCGAGCCACCTGGCGCGGCCGAAGCGCGACTGGAAGCTGGTGACTAAGCGCAAGCCGGTCTGGCCCATTGCCTCTTCCAGAAGCCGGGCGGTTTCGAGGCAATGCCCGTAATACGGATCGCCGAGATCAGCGGTGCGCTGCGGCATGCCGTGGAAGCTCAGCAGCAGCGCTTCGGGCGCGAAGTCCAGCGCGGCGAGCTGCCTGCCCAGATCCTTCGCCAGCGCGGCGATGTAGGCGGGGTCCGCATGGTATTCGGGCAGGGTGCGCAGCGCCGGTTGCCAACGCATTGTCCGCAGCTTGTCCGCCGCTTTGTCCACAACCGTCGCAGTCGTCGCGCCGCAATACTGCGGATAGAGCGGGGCGAGCAGCACACGAGTGCAGCCGGCGTCCATCAGCTTCTGCAATTCCGCGCCGATCGGGGGCGAGCCATAACGCATCGCATGCGCCACCTTCACGCCATCGCCGAGCCGCTGTTGCAATGCGACCGCCTGCCGCGCGGTGATCGCCGCAAGCGGGGAGCCCGCCTCGGTCCACACCTGACGGTAGGCATGCGCGGACTTCTTCGGCCGAGTCGTCAGCACGATCCCCCGCAGGATCGGCTGCCATGCGATCGGCGGCAGCTCCACCACACGGCGATCCGACAGGAACTCCGCGAGGTAGCGTTTGACTGCGGCGGGGGTCGGGGCCTCGGGCGTGCCAAGGTTGACCAGCAGGATTCCGATGTTCGTCACAGGTTGGCCGATAGCAGCGGTAGCCGGCGTAAGCGAATGCCCGCGGCTGAAAACAATGCATTAGCCACCGCCGGGGCAACCACCGCCGTCCCCAGCTCGCCCGGATCGAACGGCGGGGCGTCGCTGGCGACGAAATCGATCACGATCTCGGGGCTGTCACCAAGCTTGGGCAACGTGAGATCGGCGAGGCGCCGCGCGGTGGCGATACCGCCCTCGTAATCGGTCGCCGCACCGAGCGCGATGCCGAGTCCGAAGATCAGCCCGCCTTCGATCTGCTGGCGCGCGATGTCGAGGTTGACGATGCGCCCGATGTCGACCGCCGCGGAGAGCTTCTCGACCCGCACCCCGCCTTCGCCGCGCGTGGCGGTCGCAACCACTGCGATGCAACCGCCGCTCATCAGGTCACCCATGCGATGGCATGCGAGACCCTGCCCGCTCGCCTCGCCGCCGCCGCCCCATTCGGCCAGCCGTGCGGCGCGCTGGAGGCACTGGGCGAGGCGCAAGTCGTGGCCGAGATGCTCGATGCGGTAAGACAGCGGCTCACGGTCATGGCGATGGGCGATCTCATCGAAGAAGCATTCGCTCGCAAACGCGGTCAGCCCGTGGGCGTTGCCGCGCAGCCGCCCGGTGGCGAGCGCGATCCGCACCGGGATATGCGCGATCTCGACGTTGGGGATTGCATAAGGCGGCATCGCGCCTTCGAGCGCGAGCGGATCCGCCTCGCCTTCGACATCCTCGATCGCCGCCCAGCTGGTGCGCCCGTCGAACAGCCGCCGGCCGAATTCGCGTGCGCTCGCCGGCATGGCCCAGCGCGAGCGCCAGGCGAGGATGTTGCCCTGTGGCCCGAGCTTGACGGTGAGCAGCGCCGCCGCCGGGGTGCGCGGGCGCAATGCCAGTTGCTCCTGCTGGCGCGACCAGGTGAGCGCGATCGGCCGGCCGATTTCGCGCGCCAGCAGCGCGGCCTGGATCGCGTGGTCGTGCTCGAGTCGCCGGTCGAAGCTGCCCCCGGCCGGCACCGGGTAGAGCACCACGTCGCGCTCCGACATGCCGAGCGCGCGGGCGGCGGCCTTGCGCACGGCCTCGGGCGCTTGCGTTGCGACCCACAGCTCGAGCTTGTCGTCTGCCAGCCGCGCGGTCGCGCTCGCGGTCTCGATCGAGCCGTGGACCGCGGGCGCGAAATCGTAGCGCAGCGCGAGGTCGGGCTTGCCGACCGCGTCCTTCCCTTCGCCGCGCTCCCAGATCGTTTCGCCGGGCTCGCTGCGGATCGCCTTGTCGAGCTGTTCCTCGATCGTGCCGCTGTCGGGCGCGCCTTTGACGCTGAATCGTGGCTGCATCGCTTCGAGTGCGTGCTCGGCGATCCACCAGGTATCGGCCACCGCGGCGAGCCAGCGCTTGCCATCGATCACTTGCCGCAGGCCCCTGATGCCCTTGGCCGCGTTCTTGTCGAACCCGGACAGCGCGGCCACGCCTTGCGGCCCCTGGCGGATCGCCGCGAACAGCATATCCGGCAGGCGCACGTCACCGGCGAACAGCAGTGAGCCATCGACCTTTGCCGGCAAGTCGAGCCGCGGGAATGCGAACACATCGCCGTCGGCCATCCTGCCCGGCTGCTCGGCGGCGGGCGCGGAGCGCAGCGGCGGCGGATCGGGCGGGTCGTATCCGGCCGCATCCTCGGCCAGATCGCCGAAAGTCGCGCGCTTGTTCCCATGGAGAATGAACCCGGCGGTGGCCTGGCATTCCTCCCAATCGACATTCCAGCGGGCGGCGGCTGACTGGGCCAGCATTGCCCGCGCGCTCGCCGCGGCTTCGCGGCACGGCTGTTCGTAGGCGGCTATCGAGGTGCCGTCGGCGGTCGCGGTGAAGCGCTCCCCCTCGGCCCAGCGGCGCAGCAGCCAGTCGTTCGGCTCGTTCGCCAGGGCGGCAATCGTCGGTTGCCACAACGGCGACCAACGCGCGGCGAGCGGCAGGTTGGCATAAGCGCCGCTGACCGGGGCGGGCTGGACCGCGACCTGCCGCCAATCCGCGCCCAGCTCGATCGCCACGATCTGCGGCAGTAGCGTGGTCACGCCCTGGCCCATCTCGAGCTGCGGGACGGCTACGGTAACCACCCCGTCCTTGGCGATCTTGATCCACGCGCCGAACGCGGCTTCGTCCTCGCCGGGGACCAGCGGGTTGGAGAACCGCCGCGGCTGGAAGCCCCACGCCAGCAGCAGCCCGCCGCCGGCCGCGGCGCCGATCAGCAAGCCGCGGCGGGTGACGTGCATCTAGCCGGCCATCTCACTGAGCCGGTGCTCGACCTCGGCCGCGATCGCCAGGAAGGGCTCCGCCGCGGCATCGTCGCCGTAAGCCGGCGGCCGCCCGGCGTCGCTCGCCTCGCGCACCGTCAGCGTCAGTGGCACCCGGCCGAGGAAGGCCAGCCCCAACTCCGAGGCGGCGCGTTCGACCCCGCCGGTGCCGAACGGATCGCTGATCTCGCCGCAATGCGGGCAGGCGTAGCCGGCCATGTTCTCGACCATCCCCAGCACCGGCACGCTGCCTTTCTCGAACAGGTCGAGCGCGCGGCGCGCGTCGATCAGCGCAAGATCCTGCGGGGTCGAGACGACGATCGCGCCATCGGGCTTGAACCGCTGCAGCATGGTCAGCTGCACGTCGCCGGTCCCCGGCGGTAGATCGAGCAGCAGCAATTCGGCATCGCCCCATTCGGCATCGACCAGCTGCATCAGCGCGTTGCCCGCCATTGGCCCGCGCCAGGCGACGGCCTGATGCGGCGCGATGAGATAGCCGAGCGAGAGCGACGGCACGCCGAATTCGCTCGGCACAGGGATCAGCCGCTTGCCCTCGGCGCGCGGTTGCAGACCCTCTGTGCCCAATAGCTTGGGTTGCGACGGCCCGTAGATGTCGGCGTCGATGATGCCGACTTTATGCCCTTTGCGCGCGAGCGCTACGGCGAGGTTGGTGGTGAGGGTCGACTTGCCGACCCCCCCTTTGCCCGAACCGATCGCGACGACTTTGCGTTCCGGCTTGCTCGCCATCAGCGCCACGCGCACTTCGCTGACGCCTTCGGCGCCTGCGAGCGTATCGCGCACCGCCTGTTCGAGATTGCGGCGCGCTGCGTTGTCGAGTCCCGAGGCGTCGAGCACCAGCGTTGCCGCGCCGTTTGCCAGCCGCACCGTTTGCAGCCGTTCGAGCGCTTTCGCCGGCAAGCGTTCGCGCAAGGTCTGTTCGTCTATCATGGTCCGCGCTGCTAGCGACTTCGGAGCGCGGTTGCAAAATCCGTGAGCCGGGCCTGTTTTTCCCGTCGAATGCACCTATAAACGAAACCATGGAACGACTGGGTGGGATGTTCGGCAGGATTGCATTGGCTATGGCCGGCAAACGCAGCCCCTGGGGCGGCGGGCCGAAAGGCGATGGCGACAAGGACGGTAGCGGGGATGGCGAACGGGACAGCGGTTCCGAAGGCGGCTCCCCTGGAGGCTCGGGCCCTTCGGCCGACAAGCCTGAAGGCCCGCGCGGCCCGCGCAATCCATGGCTGCCCAGCGGCGGCAGCGAAGGGCCGCCGCGCCGTTCGGCCAATATCGAGGACATTTTCCGCAAGCGGGGCCCCGAAGGCCCGCGCCGCCGCGCCGGCGGTGGAGGCGGCGGGCCCAATTTCCGTCTGCCCCCTTCGCCGATCGGGCGGAGCTGGTTTCCGCTGCTGATCGCAGGCATCGCCGCGCTGTGGCTGGCGGTGACCATGGTCCACCAGGTCGGACCCAAGGAAGAAGCGGTCGTCACCACGTTCGGCAAGTATTCGCGCACCTTGCAGCCGGGCCTCAATTTCACCCTGCCGTGGCCGTTCCAGAACGTCGACGTCGAGCCGGTCAGCACGATCCGCAGCTTGCTGATTCCTTCGAACGGTGAGGAGAAGCTGGTCCTCACCGGTGACCAGAACCTGGTCAATCTCTCTTATATCATTCGCTGGAATATCAAGGATTTGAAGCTGTTTAAATTCCAGCTCGCGCAGCCGGAGCAGACCATCGGCGAAGTGGCCGAAGCGGCAATGCGCGCCTCGGTTGCCGAGCGCACGCTGGACGATACCTTCTCCGGTGCCGGGCGCGGTGACATCGAGGAACGGGTGCGTGCGCGCATGCAGGCCGTGCTTGACGCCTATCGTTCCGGGATTTCAATTCAGGGCGTGGCGATCGCCAAGACCGACCCGCCCGAGCGCGTGGTCGAGGCGTTCAAGGACGTTTCCGCGGCGGAGCAGGATGCCGATGCCGACGTCAATCGCGCGCGCTCGTTCGCCCAGCAGTTGACCGCCCAGGCACAGGGTGAGGCGACCGCGTTCGACAAGGTCTACGAGCAATACCGGCTGGCGCCGGAAGTGACCAAGCGGCGCATGTATTACGAGACCATGGAGCGGATTCTGGCGCAGACCGACAAGACGATCATCGAGGACGGCAACGTCACTCCGTACCTGCCGCTGCCCGAGCTGAAGCGCCAAGCCCGGCCAACCCCGGCGCCGTCGGGAGCGCAATGACGATGGAAGCCTTCTGGCATACCTACAAGCTGACCATCGCGGCGGTGGCCGTGCTGGTCCTCGCGTTGCTCTCGAGCGTCGTCGTAGTCGGCGAGACGGAGCAGGCGGTGGTGGTCCGGACCGGTGAGCCGGTGCGGGTGATCAACCGCTTCCGCCCCGATGTCGATTTCGGCCAGACCGGGGCCGGCATCGTGCTGCGGATTCCATTCTTCGAGCGGGTGCAGCGGATCGACAAGCGCGTGCTCGATCTCGATATGCAGCGCCAGCAAGTGCTGTCGAGCGATCAGCAGCGCCTGCAGGTCGATGCCTTCGCGCGGTTCCGCATCATCGATCCGGTGCTGATGGTGCAGACCGCCGGCACGACCGACGCGGTGCGGCTCCAGCTCGAACCGATCTTCAACTCGGTGCTGCGGCAGGAGCTTGGGCGGCGTACGTTCGGCAGCATGCTTACTGCCGAGCGCGGCGCGGCGATGACCAACATCAAGAACAACCTCGACGCGCAGGCACGCAAGTACGGTGCGCAAGTGATCGACGTGCGGATCAAGAGCACCGACCTGCCCGAAGGCACTCCGCTCGACGCCGCCTACCGCCGGATGGAGACCGACCGCCAGCGCGAAGCGGCGACGATTCGCGCCAACGGGGCCAAGAACGCGCAAATCATCCGTGCAGAGGCCGAAGCCAACGCCTCGCGCACGTATGCCCAGGCGTTCAACAAGGACCCGCAGTTCTACGATTTCTATCGTGCGATGCAGAGCTACGACACCACCTTCCGCGGTGGCAGCGGCCAGACCAATGTCATTCTGGGCGAAGACAACGAGTATCTGCGTCGGTTTGCCCATCCGGGGCGTTAGGGAACCGAGACCTCCGCTTACGCGTGTTATTCAATCTCCGTTCAGGCCCGCGGGCTTGAATCCGCCACCGCCCACTCTTCAGGCGCCAAGCGCCAAGCAAATAAGACGAGGAACGAAGGACGTGAAATCCGTGCGCTACGCATACTCCATCACCTCTGCCCTGCTGCTCGGCGGGGCTGCCGTCACCCTCATCACCGGCCAGCCTGCGGGCGCTCAGGTTGCGCAGAACGACGATGCGCGGATCGCGCAGACCGTCCCGCGCGCTGGCGCGCCAGCCAGCTTCGCAGCTCTGGTCGAGCAGCTCCAACCAGCCGTGGTCAACATCTCGACCCGTCAGCGGATCACGGTGAACACCACCAATCCGTTCCAGGGCACGCCCTTCGCGGACCTGTTCGGCGGCGGAGGCGGGGAGCCGACCACGCGCGAGGCGCAGTCGCTCGGTTCGGGCTTCCTTATTTCGGCCGATGGTTACGTCGTGACCAACAACCACGTGATCAATCCCGATGGCAACGCCAAGCTGGAGGAAATCACCGTCACCCTGACCGATGGGTCGGAGTTCCCCGCCGAGCTGGTGGGCAACGATGCGGCCTCGGACCTCGCGGTGCTCAAGATCAAGCGCGCGAAGGCGTTCCCGTTCGTTCATTTCGGCGATTCGCGAGACGCGCGCGTGGGTGATTGGGTGATCGCCATCGGTCAGCCGTTCGGGCTGGGCGGCACGGTCACCTCGGGCATCGTCTCGGCAGTGTACCGCAACACCGGCGCCGGCGGCGCCTACGACCGCTACATACAGACCGATGCGAGCATCAACCGTGGCAACTCGGGCGGCCCGCTGTTCGACATGCAAGGCAACGTCATCGGCATCAACAACGCGATCTTCTCGCCCTCGGGCGGCAGCGTCGGCATCGGCTTCGCGATTCCGGCGGAGACCGCCGAGCCACTGGTGAAGAAGCTGGTCGCTGGCGAGGAAATCCAGCGCGGCTATCTTGGCGTGCGCCTCCAGCCGGTGACGGACGACATCGCCTCGGCGCTCAACCTGCCCAAGAACCGCGGCGAGTTCGTCCAGGCCGTCGAGCCGGACGAGCCGGCGGCCAAGGCCGGTCTCCAGCCGGGCGACGTGATCATGCGCGTGGGCGGCAAGGAAGTGACGCCGGACCAGACGGTGTCGTTCATCGTCGCCAACGTCGATCCCAATACCCGCCTCCCGGTCGAGATCCTGCGCAACGGCAGGGCGAGCACGCTCAACGTGACGGTGGGCAAGCGCCCGAGCGAGCAGGAGCTTGCCGGCCGCGTGTTCAATCCGGACGAGGACACGTTGGACAACAACCCGGCCCCGACCACCGGCGGGGTGATCGAACAGCGTCTCGGACTGCAGGTTCAGGCCCTCACGCCCACCATCGCCCGCCAGCTCGGCGTGAGTGCGGATACCACCGGCCTGGTGGTGCTGCGGGTCGATCCGAACTCCGATGCGGCGATGAAGGGCCTGCAGCGCGGCGACATGCTGCTCGCCGCCAATTCGCAGACCATCACCAAGGTGGCGGATCTCGAAGGCGCGGTCAGCGCCGCCAAGACCGCCGGGCGCGAGGCCATGCTGCTGCGCGTGCAGCGGCGCGGCCAGCCGGCCATCTACATTCCGGTTCGTTTGCGTTGAGTTGATCAGATCTGCACCCCCTCGCTTGCGCGAGGACAGGGAGGATCGATTCTTCTAAGGCCCGCTCCGATTGATGATCGCGTCAACCGGCCCACCCGGCGGCTGCGGGGGCGGTGAGCGGGTTGGCCGCGGAGCCGGCACCAGGTTTGGCTGGATACGCGGAGCACCGGTCGCGCGGTCGAGGAAGTCCTCGTTCGCCGCTGGCGGTGCCGGGCTTGGCGCGGGGCGCTGCTCGCCTTGCTGGTCGAACGGCGGCTGGCCGGGCTGCCTGGCTCCGGGCTCGACCAGGTTGCCCTGCTCATCGATGAAGTACCAGTCGTCCGGATCGCCGCCGAACATCTGCTCGTCGTCGGGTTCGAGCCGCCATTCGGGCAGCTTGAGATCGGTGTCGAACTGTTCGACCGGGCGCCCGCGCACCGCGTAGCGCATATAGGCCGCGAACGCGCGCGCCGGCGCCGCACCGCCCTGCAGCCCGGGCACCGCGCGGGCGTCGTCGCGCCCCATCCACACGCCGGTGGTAATCCCGCTCGAGAAGCCGATGAACCAGCCGTCCTTGTTCGAGCTCGTGGTGCCGGTCTTGCCCGCCACCGGGCGGCCGATCTGCGCCGCGCGCCCGGTGCCGGTGTTGACCGCGGTCTGCAACAGGTCGGTGATCCCCGCGGCCACGTAATCCGGCACCAGCTGGACATCGCGCGGGGCTTCGTGGCTGTAGAGTACCGTGCCGTCGGCGCTGGTCACCTTGGTGATGCCGTAAGGATCGACCGCCCGCCCGCGCGCCGAAACCGCGGCGAAGGCCCGGGTCATATCGATCAGCCGCACGTCCGAGCTGCCGAGCACCATCGAGGGGTAGGTCGAGATCGGGGTGGTGATGCCGAACCGCCGCGCCATTCCGGCGACGGTGCTGAAGCCGACCTCGTTGCCGAGCTGCGCCGCGACGGTGTTGATCGAATAGGCGAACGCGGTGCGCAGATCGACTTCGCCGACGTTGCGGCCGTTCGAATTGCGCGGCGTCCACCCGTCGATCGTTACCGGCGTGTCGTTGACCTTGTCGTCGGGCGTGTAGCCGTTCTCCAGCGCGGAGAGGTAGACGAACAGCTTCCACGCCGATCCGGGCTGGCGCACCGCGTTGGTCGCGCGGTTGTAGTTGGTGCTGACGTAGTCCGTGCCGCCGACCATCGCCAGGATCGCTCCGTCGCGATCGAGGCTGACGAGCGCGCCCTGCGCGCCCTTCGGCGCATTGGCCTTCACCGCCGCGGTGGCGGCGCGCTGCATGCCTACGTCGAGCGTGGTCCACACCTCGATCGGCTGCTGGGTGTCGGGCAGGAGCAAGTCGAGCTGGGGCAGCGCCCAATCCGTGAAATAGCGCACCGAGTTCTGCGCTTCCTCCGGCTTCAGCTTGACCGCCGAAACATCGACCGCCGCGGCCTGGTCGGCGCTGAGCACGCCGTTCTTGCGCATCTGGTCGAGCACCACGTTGGCACGGCCCACGGCGGCCTGGACGTCGGCGGTCGGCGAATAGCGGCTTGGCGCCTTGACCAGCCCGGCGATGATCGCCGCTTCCGCGGTGTCGAGCTCGCGCGCGGAGTGGCTGAAGAACTTGCGGCTGGCCGAATCGATACCGTAGGCGCCGCCGCCGAAGTAGACCTTGTTGAGGTAGAGCTCGAGGATCTGCTCCTTGGAGAACTTCCATTCGAGCGCCAGCGCCAGCACGCCCTCGCGCAACTTGCGGTCCAGCGTGCGGTTGGTGTTGAGGAACACGTTGCGGGCGAGCTGCTGACTGATCGTCGATGTCGCGGCGATCGGCCGGTCGTAGCGGAGCGCGACCCAGGCCGCACGAACCAGGCCGATCGGATCGACGCCTGGATGCATGTAGAAGCGCCGGTCCTCAACCGAGACCATCGCGTCCTTCATCACTTGCGGGATTTCATCGGACGAGAGCCATTCGCCGTAGCTCGGACCGAGCGCGACGATCTCGGTCCCGTCGCGCGCGCGAACCACGATCGTCTGGCCATTCTTGCTCGCCATCAGCGCCGAGTAGCTCGGCAGGCTGCGCTCCGCGAAGAACACCGCGAAGAACAGCGCCAGCAACACCATGCCGAACGCGGCCCCGCCCCATACCAGGAAGCGCCGCAGCCACAGCCGCCAGCCGCGCCGCCCAGAGCCGCCCGTCCGATTGCCTGCCTGGTTGCGGCTGATCCTGGTCGTGGGGCTGCGAGTTCCCCGACGCTGCGCCATTCACTTCTCCGCCCCCGAATGGGGCCCCTTCAGCGGTGCATAGGGGAATTATAACCGCGCGTTAACGCCGTGGAGGACGCGGCCGGCTACTTTTCCTCCGGGTCGAACGCCAGCGACGCACTGTTGATGCAATAACGCAGGCCGCCCCGGTCGCGTGGGCCATCGGGAAATACGTGGCCGAGATGCCCGGCGCAGTTCGAGCACACCACCTCGGTGCGGACCATTCCGTGCGAGGCGTCGCTGTTCTCCTCCACCGCGCCGTCGGCGGCAGGACGGGTGAAGCTCGGCCAGCCCGATCCGCTGTCGTACTTGTCGTCGCTTTCGAACAGCACCTGGCCGCAGCCGGCGCAGCGGTATTCGCCGACGGCCTTGTTCTTGTCGTACTGGCCGGTGAACGCGCGCTCGGTCCCGGCCTGGCGCAGCACGGTATACTGCTCCGGCGTCAGCCGCTCGCGCCATTCGGCGTCGGTCAGGTTGGTCTTGTCGGGCATGATATTCTCCTCGGCGGAGATATGGGAATGCGCCATCCTCCGCTGCAAGGGAGGATCATTCGTCCAGCGCGGCGTAGTGTGCGGGCGGCTGGATCACTTCCATCCGTTCGCTCAGCAACGGGCGGAAGCTCGGGCGGCTCTTCATCACCGCGTACCAGCTGCGGCTCGGCTCGTGGCCTGACCAGTCGATCCCGCCGAGATAATCGGCCACCGAGATCTGCGCCGCCGCCGCAAGATCGGCGAGGCTCATCTGCGCGCCCGCCAGCCAGGGGCGGTTGTCGACCAGCCAGTCGATGTAGTCGAGGTGCTCGTTGGCGAGCCGCATCGCGCTGCGCACCCGGCCGGAATCCGGCGGCGCCCGCAGGAACAGGCGCTTCTTCATCCGCTCGTCGAGTAGCGGGCCGGTGACGTCGGAGAAGAAGTTCTCGTCGAACAGCGCCACCAGCCGGCGAATTTCGGCGCGGGTCACCGCGCTGCCCACGATCATCGCGCCCTTGTCGAGCACTTCCTCGAAATATTCGCCGATGGCCCGGCTATCGACCAGCGTCAGGTCCTTGTCCGGATCGTGCAGCACGGGGGTGCGCCCGGCGGGATTGAGCTTGAGGAATTCCTCACGCCCGTCCCACGGGTTCTCGCGCACCAGTTCATAAGCGATGCCGTGCTCGGCGAGATGCAGGCGGACCTTGCGGCTGAACGGGCACAGCGGGAATTGATGGAGCTGCCACATGCGTTTCTCCCATGGCGCAAGGCCATCGAGGCCGCAACGCACGAGTAGCGCTTTGGGCGTCTAAAGCCCCGACGCAATGAGCGAAACAAGGCAAGTCCGCATGATGCGGTCGGTGATCTCGGCCGGATTGGCGGCGGCGCGCTCGGCCTGGACCCGCCCGGCCTCGCGGCTGAGCAGCCCCATGACCGTTTCGCGCGGGACGCCGAGGTCGTCGGTCAGCTTGGCCGCGGTGCGCACGAAATACTCCCGCCCGCGCTCGCCCAGCGCGGGATAGCGCAGCGCGGCCGGATCGCCCTTGGCCTGCTCACCGGCAACGAGCGCGAAAGTCGCCGAGCAGCGCACCAGCGTCTGTTGCTCGATCGTCAGTTTCGGAGTCTCCTGCCCAGCCGCGGGAGCGGCCATGGCTGCGAGCAGGAGCGTGGCGAGGAGGCGCTTCATGCCGCGCTCACTGCATCTCGCGCGCTTTGCGGCGCGTCTCGGTAAAGTTGTCACGACGGATTTTCTCGAACGCCACGCGCTGGTCGTAGCCGGCGTCCCGCGGATAGTCGCGGTAATCGGCGAGGATCTCGTCGAAGATCTCCCGGACCTCTTCCTGGTGATCGGGGTGGGTGAAGATATTGGCCCGGTTCTCGCGGATGCCGTCGAGGATGCGCGCGCCGATCGTATCCGGCTCCATGCCGAACTCGTGGACGCCTTCGAGCCGCCTGACCCTTTCCTGGTCGACCGGCTTCATCTCGCCCTTGAGGCCGTCCGGGCGCACGTCGTCGCTCGCGTAGATGTAGCTTTTCACCAATCCCGGGTGCACCACCGAAACGCCGATGCCATAGTCGACCATCGAGTGGCGCAGCGAATAGCTGAGCCCTCGCACGGCGAACTTGGCGGTGTTGTAGATGCCGGGTGAGCCCGAGCCAATGAACGCGGCCATGCTGGCAGTGTTGGTGATGTGCCCGCCCTTGACCTCGCCCGAGAGCGCGCGCGCCTTCATCCGTGGAGCGAAGCTCATCACCCCGTTGATCACACCGTGGAGGTTGACGCCCAGCACCCAGTCCCAATCGTCGTAGGAGCTGTCCTCGATCGGCTGGAACAGGTTCACCCCGGCGTTATTGAACACCAGGCTGACCGGACCGAGCTCGGCCTCGACGCGATCGGCCGCGTCTTTGAAGCCTTCGCGACTGGCGACATCGAGCTGGACGCCCATCACCTCGCGGTTGTCGAGCGTCGCCAGCGCCTTGTCGATCGCATCCTGGCGGATGTCGGCGATCGCCACCTTCACCCCTTCGCCAAGCAGGTTGCGCACGATGCCGAGGCCGACGCCGTTGGCTCCTCCGGTGACGAAGGCCGTGCGGCCGGCGAAATCCTTCATTGCGCAGCTCCTGCATCCATCGACCGCACCGGATTCTCGGTTCCCGAGCGGCGGCCTTCGAGGAATTCGTTGTAGATCTTGCGCCGCTTGAACAGCCACTGACCGTCGATGCGAGCCAGCTCGTCCTCGTAGTGGCCGAAGCTGCCCATCTTGAGTGCGCCTTCGGGGCCGTCGTCGGCCATTTCGAACCAGAAGCCGGTGTTCCATGCCCGGTCGCCTTCGATGCGGATCGCCATGTGCGCGATCACGTGGCGCAGCATGGCCGGCTTGCCGTCCGCGCGTACGAAGATCGTGCCCACGTTCTCCTTGAAGCGCCTGGCCTCGGCCCGGATGTGCTCGCGGCCCTCCTGCACGCCCATCGCGTAGTCGAGCACGCCGTCCTCGGTGAAGCATTCGGCATATGCGTCGTAGTCGTTCCAATCCATCGCGAAGAGGTATCGCGCGACAAGGTCCTCGATCTCGGCGCGATCCCGCGCGTAGCTGTCGGTGTAGCGCATTTTTCTCTCCCGCACGGTTCAAATGACGACAAATTCCGCTTCGCCTTTGCCTATTCGGGACCTAGACTCGCTCGCAAGAGGTTTCGGAAAAAGCCCCCGCCAGCGGGGCCCCGCAGGGAGATACCGCCAATGGCCATTGCGCCCACCGCCGCCGATCTCAATGCGGTTGCGGCCTCCACGGCCGGCGGCAAGGACCAGCCATGGCCGTCCGAGCGGTGGGGCTTCTACGCGCTGTTCTGCGTGATCTTCGCAACGTTCATCACCTTCTTCGATCAAACCGTGTTCTCGATGCTGGCCGAAAAGATGAAGGGCAGCTTCGGCATCTCCGATTCGACGCTCGGCTTCGTGCTCGGGCCGGTGAGCCTGGTGGCTTACGTGATCGTGGGCATCCCCCTGGCGCGGCTGGTCGACATCTATCCGCGCAAGTGGGTGCTTTCGATCGGCATCGCCGCGCTGGGTTCGATCATGGCGCTTGGCGGGCTGGCGCAGAACCTCGGTCAGTTGATCGGCACCCGGCTGTTCGTCGGCGCGAGCTCCTCGGCCAACGGACCGGGCTCGTATTCGCTGCTGGTCGACTACTTTCGGCCGATGCGCATCCCGCTGGTGTTTGCGCTGTTGCAGCTCGGCTACATCGCCGGCAGTTCGCTCGGCAACATCGTCGGCGGGCAGATGATCGCCTGGACTTCGACCCTTCCGGCCACGCTCTCCTTCCTTGGGCTGTCGATCTTCAACTGGCAGCTCGTGCTGATCATGATCGGCACGCCGGGCTTGCTCGCCGGGTTGTTCTACGTGTTCCTCAAGGAGCCGCCGCGCCGTAGCCCGCCCGAAGCGACCCGGTTGACCGCTCCCGATGCTTCGTTCGGGCGCAAGTTCGCCGCGTTCATGGGGTGGGACGCGCTGGTGGCGATCTGGCAGCGCAAGTACGTGTTCCTGCCGCTGTTCGCCGCGCTCGCTCTGTCCGCTGTCGAGAGCCAGGGGCTGCCCGCATGGCGCATCCCGTTCATGGCGCGCACCTACGGTTGGAACGAAGCGGAGACCGGGGCGCTGCTTGGCTCGCTGATGCTCGTCTCGATGCTGGCGGGCATCTTCTTCGGCGGCGTGTTCGTCACCTGGCTGGGCAAGCGCTACAAGGACGCCAACATCCGCGCGACGACGATCATCTTCGCGTGCACCACGGTAACGACGATCGCGACCCCGCTGATGCCGACCGGTGAGCTGGCGGTGGCGGCGATGGCGTTGGGCGTATTCTTCGGCCTCGCCGGCGCACCGGCGCAAAACGCGGCCATCCAGCGTATCGTGCCGAACGAGAAGCGTGGGCAGGTGAGCGCGCTGTACCTGTTCATGTTCACGTTCTTCGGCGGGCTCGGCAGCTGGGTGATCGGATCGGTCAGCACGTTCGTGGTCGGTGACGAGAGCCAGGTGTGGCAGGCGATCCTGATCACCGCGGTGGTGTTCCTGCCCACCGCCACGTTCTTCATGTGGCGCGGGATCCGGCCCTATCGCGAGGAAGTCGAGCGGCTCGAAGCGCAAGGGATGTAGACGCCCCGTTGACTCTGTCCCCGCGCTCTCCCAATCGTATGCAAAACTTACAATCTGGGAGACTCACCGATGTCTGACGTGGCCGCGCTGACCGCAAAGGTCGAGGAACTCGAACGGCGCCTGACGCAGCGCGAGGATGAGCTCGATGTGCGCAAGCTGCAGTACCTTTACGGCTATCTGATCGACAAATGCATGTACGATCAGGTGATCGAGCTGTTCACCGACGATTGCGAGGTGCGCTTCTTCGGCGGCGTGTGGAAGGGCAAGGAAGGCGCGCGCCGGCTGTACGTCGATCGTTTCCGCAAGCGCTTCACCCACAACGTCAACGGCCCGATCGACGGCTTCCTGCTCGATCATCCGCAGCTGCAGACGATCGTCGACATCGAGCCGGACGGCGTCACCGCCAGGCTGCGCGGCCGCTCGACCATGCAGGCCGGCCGTCACGTCGATTACCAGGGCGACGAGCCGCACCTCAAGGTGCGCCAGTGGTGGGAAGGCGGGCTCTACGAGAACACCTACAAGAAGGGCGCGGACGGCAAGTGGCGCATCCACGTGCTCAACTACTTCCCGCACTGGCATGCTGATTTCGACAAGGGCTGGGCCTACACCAATCCCGAGTACACCCCGTTCATCCGCACGACCTACCCCGAGGACCCCGCCGGTCCCGACGAGCTGATCGAGGATCACTGGCTGTGGCCGGCGCACAAGCTGCTGCCGTTCCACATGAAGCATCCGATCACCGGCGAGGAGATGGTGGCCGAGCGGTGGTCCGAAGACGCCAAGCGCGATGCGGCGCGGGCAAAGGCGAAGTAATGCCGTTGCCGTTCGGGCCGAGCTTGTCGAAGCTCCGCCCTTGCTTCTAACGCGGCGCCCAAGCCAAAGACGGCCCTTCGACAAGCTCAGGGCGAACGGAGAGTTCGATGACCCAATACCCCGCGCTTCACATGATCATCGACGGCGAGAAGGTCTCCGGCGGCAGCCGACGGACCCATGACGTAATCAACCCGGTGACGGGCGAGGCGATCGGGGCGCTGCCGCTGGCCGAAGCGGCCGATCTCGATCGCGCGCTCGAGGTCGCGGCGAAGGGCTTTCGCATCTGGCGCAAGGCTCCGGCGGCGGAGCGTGCGGCGGTGCTCGCGGGCGCGGCGCGCCTGATGCTTGAGCGCCAGGAGGAACTCGCCCGGGTCGCGACGATGGAGCAGGGCAAGCCGCTCGCCGAAAGCCGGCTCGAAGTGATGATGAACGTCGGCCTGTTCAATTTCTACGCCGGTGAGTGCCATCGGCTCTACGGGCGTGAGCTGGTCCGTCCGGTCGGGCAGCGCTCGACCGTTCGGTTGGAGCCGGCCGGCCCGGTCGCGGCGTTCGCGCCGTGGAATTTCCCGCTCGGCAATCCCGGGCGCAAGCTCGGGGCGCCGATCGCCGCGGGGTGTTCAGTGATCCTCAAGGCCGCCGAGGAGACCCCGGCGAGTGCGCTGGGCGTGCTGCAGTGCCTGCTCGATGCCGGACTGCCCAAGGAAGTGGCGCAGGCGGTGTTCGGGGTGCCCGATGAAGTGAGCCGCCATCTGCTCGGCTCGCCGGTGATCCGCAAGCTGTCGTTCACGGGCTCGACCGTCGTCGGCAAGCATCTCGCGCGGCTTGCGGCGGACAACATGCTGCTGACGACGATGGAGCTGGGCGGCCACGGCCCGGTGCTGGTGTTCGACGATGCCGACGTCGACAAGGCGCTTACCGCCGCGGTCGGCGGCAAATACCGCAACTGCGGCCAGGTGTGCGTTTCGCCTACGCGGTTCATCGTCCAGGAAGACGTGTTCGAAAAGTTCCGCGACGGCTTCATTGAAGGGGCGAAGAGGCAAGTCGTCGGGGATGGCTTGAAAGACGGCACCACGATGGGCCCCATGGCCAATGCTCGTCGGCCCGAAGCGATGGAGCGGCTGATCGGCAGTGCCGTGCAGCAGGGCGCAAAGCTCGGCACGGGCGGCGAGCGGATCGGCAATCAGGGCTTCTTCTATGCGCCCTCCGTCCTCTCCGAGATCCCGATCGAGGCCGACATCATGAGCGAGGAGCCGTTCGGCCCCGTCGCGCTGATCAACCCGTTCAAGGGCGAGGACGAGATGATCGCCGAGGCCAACCGCCTGCCCTACGGCCTCGCCGCCTACGCCTGGACCAACGATGTGCAGCGCCAGCGGCGCCTCGCGGCCGAGATCGAAGCCGGCATGGTGGGGATCAACAGCCACATGATCGGCGGCGCCGATGCGCCGTTCGGCGGCGTCAAATGGTCGGGCCATGGCAGCGAGGATGGCCCGGAGGGGGTCCGCGCCTGCATGGTTCTGAAGTCGGTCCACGAAGGCTAGCGACTTGGATCAGCGGGTCATCCCGAGGAGCGCTCTCGATGCCGCGATTGCGGCGATGGAGGCGGCGCTCGGGTCCGAGAACGTTCTCACGCAAGATGCCGATCTCGCCGATCATGGCGATCCGTTCGCGCCTCCGGGCGAGTGGTACCGGCCCGGCGCGGTATTGCTTCCCGGCACCGTCGAGGACGTGCAGGCGGTGCTGCGCATCGCCAACGAGCACGGCACCCCGGTGTGGACCACCAGCCAGGGGCGCAACAAAGGCTACGGTGGCGGCGCGCCGCGCGTTTCGGGCAGCTTCGCGTTGTCGCTGCGGCGGATGAACCGCGTGCTGGAAGTCGACGAGGCCAACTGCATGGCGCTGGTCGAGCCTGGTGTGCGGTTCTTCGACCTCTACGATCACTTGCGCTCGATCGGATCGAAGCTGTGGATGTCGGTGCCCGATCTCGGGGCAGGCAGCGTGATCGGCAACGCGCTGGAACATGGGGTCGGCTACACCCCGATCGGCGATCACTTCGGACAGCACTGCGGGATGGAAGTGGTGCTCGCCAACGGGGATGTGTTGCGCACCGGGATGGGCGGGATGGGCAATCCGCACAACTGGCTGGTCTATCCGCACAGCGCGGGGCCGATCTGGGACGGCATCTTCACCCAATCGAACTACGGGATCGTCACCAAGATGGGCGTTGCGCTGATGCACCCGCCCGAGGTCTACGCGCCGGGCTGGTTCACGCTCGATAACGAGGAGCACTTCGGCGCCTTCCTCGAAGTGCTGCGCCCGCTGATGATCGACGGCACGATCTCGAACCAGCCGATGATCATCAACGCCGTGTGCGCCGCCAGTGCCTTCTGGGGCCGCGAGGACTGGTACACCGGCGGCGACGCGATACCGGAGGAAGTGCTCGACAAGATCGCCGCAACGCCCGGTTTCGGCCGCTGGGTGATGCGTTTTGCGGTGCAGGGCGATGCGCCGGTGGTGAAACACAACCGCGCCAAGATCGAAGCGGCCTTCGCCGCGATCCCCGGCGCGGCCGTGACGTTCGACGAATTCGATGGCCACAACCTGCCGGAATTCGAGAACCCGCATCACCGCGTCCAGGCGGGCATTCCCTCGATGGCGCTCGACCGCATGACCCGCTGGTATGGCGGCGAGGAGGGCGGCCACATCGGCTTTTCCTGCGCCATGGCGATTGCGGGCAAGGACGGCTGCGCGATCCGCGACCTGACGCGCGGCGTGCTCGACGCGCGCGGGCTCGATTATTCGGCGGCGATCATCGTCGGCAAGCGCAGCATGATCCACGTCGCGCTGGTGGTGTTCGACACCAAGAACGAGGCGCAGACCCGTGAAGCCTATGCCGCAACCAAGGCGATGCTCGGCCCAGCGGCGAAGCTCGGATACGGCGAATACCGGAGCCACGTCGATTTCATGGACGAGGTCGCCGCGCTCTACGATTTCAACGACAACGCGCAGCGACGCTTCGCCGAGACGATCAAGGACGTGCTCGATCCGAACGGCATTCTTTCACCCGGCAAGCAGGGCATCTGGCCCAAGGCCTATCGCAACCCCTAATGAAGTGAACCGATGACACATGAACTGAAGACCGGCGGTGACCGCGGTTACCTGCGCATCGCCACCGAGGAAGCCTGGGCCACCCAGGAGCAGATGGATGCAATCCTGCGGCTGGTGAAGGAAGGCCGCGCGGACAAGGGCACCGTCAGCCTGTGGGGATTCTACGGCACCAGCCCGTCCGAGCGCACCACCTTCATCCGCGAACGGCTGCTCGACATTGGCGCGTTGCGCATTCAGGCGATGGACGAGAGCGGCATCGACAAGGCGGTGCTCGCGCTCACCAGTCCCGGCGTGCAGACGCTGTTCGACGACGAGGAGGCCCGGCGCATCGCGCGCAATTCGAACGACAAGCTGAAGGATGCCTGCGAGCGTTATCCCGACCGCTTCTACGGCATGATCGCGATCGCGCCGCAGGACCCCGAGTGGTCGGTCGCTGAGCTCAAGCGCGGCAAGGAGGAACTCGGCTTCCACGGCGTCCAGATCAACAGCCACACCAAGGGCCACTATCTCGACGAACCGCAGTTCGACCCGATCCTGCGCGCCTGCGCCGAGCTCGACCTGCCGCTCTACATTCACCCGCAGGGTCCGCCGGACGGGATGATCGGCGACATGGTCGGGGCCGGCCTCGACGGGGCGATCTTCGGCTTCGCGGTCGAGACCAGCTATCACGCGATGCGCCTGCTCACGACCGGGGTGTTTGACCGCTATCCGAACCTGCAGCTGATGCTCGGGCACGGCTGCGAAGGGCTGCCGTTCATGCTCTACCGGCTCGACTACATGCACAAGGCGGGCCTGCGCAGCGGGCGCTATCCGCGGCTCAAGCCCCTGCAGCACGATCTGTTCCACTACATGCGCAATAACGTGCTCGCGACCAACAGCGGGCTGCCGTTCGGCCCCGCGATCAAGACCATGATCGAGGTCATGGGTGAGGACCGGGTGATGTACGCGATGGACTATCCGTACCAGTACGTGCCCGACGAAGTGCGCTGGATGGACGATCTCGACATCACCGACGCGCAGAAGAAGAAGTTTTTCCAGACCAACGCCGAGCGCTGGTTCAAGCTGTAAACAAACCCTGGGGAGGGGGACAAATGGCGGAGACCGGAGCCCCGAACAGGAAGCTCCCGACGGTAACCCGCGCGGGTTGGTACACGCTCGCGCTCGTCTCCTCGGCGCAAGGGTTGAGCCTGCTCGACCGGCAGATTCTCTCGATCCTTGCGCCGAGCATCCGCGCCGACCTCGGCATCGGCGCGGCCGAGCTGGGGCTGCTCTACGGCACGGTGTTCGCGCTGTTCTACGCGCTGTTCTCGCTGCCCCTCGGCCGGCTGGTCGACGGGTGGATCCGCACCCGGCTGCTCGGCATCTGCATTTTCGCGTGGTCGATCTTCTGCGGCCTGTCCGCATTCGCCGGCGGGTTCGCGCTGCTCGCAATCTCGCGGCTCGGGGTCGGCATCGGCGAGGCGGCCGCGCAGCCTGCCGCCAACTCGATCATCTTCGACGAATTTCCGCGCGAGAAGCGCGGCACCGCGATGGCTGCGATGGGCGTCGCCACCGCGCTCGGCCTCGGCTTGTCGATGACGCTCGGCGGCGTGGTCGCGCAGTGGTGGGACACGCGTTACCCGGACGGCGCGTGGGGTTTTTCCGGCTGGCAGTTCGCGTTCCTGGTCGCGGCGCTCCCGGGCCTGTTGCTCGGGTGGCTGATTCTGCGCCTGCGTGAGCCGGTGCGTGGAGGAATGGACGGGATTCCCGCCGCGCCCGAGCCGCACCCGTTCCGCAAGAGCGGCGAGGTGCTCGCTTCGGTCACACCCGGCGCCAACTGGTGGATGTTGTGGCGCCGCGACGCAGGGGCGAAGCAATGGGCGATCAACCTTGGCGGGCTCGCGGTGATCGCGGTGGTGTGCTGGGCGCTGACGCAGCTTGCGCAGGCGTTCTCCCCCAGCGTGCAGCAGCCGCTCGCGGCAATGGGCCTCGATTGGGACACCCACGTGCTGCAGTGGATCGTCGCGGGGTTCGGGATGTTCGTGATCCTCAACTTGTTCCAGTCGCTCAAGCTCAGTGACCGGCCGACATACAACGTGGTGCTCTCGCCCTCGCTGATCCTGCTGATGATGGTCGGCGGGTTCCAGACCGCGATCAACTACGGGGTGATGGGCTTCACCCCGTCGTTCCTGATCGCGCACTACGGCTTGTCGCAGGCGAGCACAGCGCTGCAGTTCGGCCTGCTCGCGGCGGCGCTGGGGCTGGTCGGGCCGGTAATCGCCGGGCCGCTGTCGGACTGGCTGACCGTGCGCATGGGTGGACGCGGGCGGGTGTGGCTGACGATCTTCGCGCTTGGCATCTCGCCGCCGATCGGCATCTGGACCTACAGCGCGGGCGATCCGCTCAGCTTCTACATCCGCTTTTCGGTCTACAGCATAATCCTGACGCTGTGGCTGCCGCCGATCTATTCGCTCTACTACGATCTCGTGCTGCCGCGGATGCGCGGGATCACCAGCTCGATCTACATCATCATCTCGACTCTGCTCGGGCTCGGCATGGGGCCGTACTTCGTCGGCATCGTGGCTGACAGGAACGGCGGCGATCTCGGCAAGGCGATCATGACGGTCAACGTGGTGGCGCCAGCGGTGCTGATTTGCCTGTTCATCGTGCTGTTCCGTATCCGCAAGGACGAGAGCACGATTCTCGAACGCGCGCGTGCCGGCGGCGAACAGGTCTAGCGAGCACGCGCTCGGCTGCGTAAGGGCTACCCATGCCTACTGTTCGCGAAGCCGCATTCGCCGTGTTCCAGCACTTCGGGGTCGACCGGATGTTCGGCAATCCCGGCTCGACCGAGATCCCGATGCTCAGGGCGCTGCCGTTCCCTTACGTGATGGGGCTCAACGAGGCTGTGGTGGTGGCGATGGCCGATGGCTACGCGCGTTCCTCGGGCAAGCCCGCGCTCGTCAACCTGCACAGTGCGGCGGGCACCGGCCATTCGCTTGGCAACCTGTTCACCGCGTTCCGCAACAACGCGCCGGTGGTGGTGACCGCCGGACAGCAGGCGCGCTCGATCCTTCCCTTTGACCCATTCCTCTACAATGAGCGGGCGAGCGAATTCCCGCGGCCCTACGTCAAGTATTCAGTCGAGCCGGCGCGTGCCGAGGATGTGCCGCTGGCGCTGATCCGTGCGTTCATGACGGCGCTGACCCCGCCGATGGGTCCGGTCTATGTGTCGATCCCGGTCGATGACTGGGACCGCGAGTGCACGATGCCGGACTTGCCCGAGCTGGGCGCGCCACCTGTCCCGTCGTCAGAAGCTATCGAGCGGATCGCGGCGATGCTGGAGCGCGCAAGCAATCCGGCGCTGGTGCTCGGCACCGGCGTTGCCAACAGCGGCGGGTGGAACGCGGCCATCGCGCTCGCTGAGAAGGCGGGACTCGCGGTGTGGGCCGCGCCCTACAACGCGCGTGAAGTCTTCCCCGAAGACCATCCGCAGTTCGCCGGGTTCCTGCCCGCGTGGCGCGACCAGCTGCGTGGCCTGCTCGATCCGCACGACGCTATCCTGGTCGCCGGCGCGCCGGTGTTCACCTGGCATGTCGAGGGCTCTGGGCCGCACTGGCCCGAGCATGCGCAGCTGGCGCAGCTTTCGGAAGAGCCGCAGCAGGTTGCCGCGCTGCCCGGCGGGTTCGGCGTGCTCGGCAGCGTGCGCGCCGGGCTCGAAGCGCTGGCAGAACGGCTGCCCGCGCGGGTGTTCACGGGGACTTCGCGCACGTTCGCCGATCCGCCCGCGGGCATGACCGCAATCTACGTCCTCAGCCGCGTCGCGGCCCTCCGGCCCGAGCGCGCCGTGACCGTGGAGGAAGCCCCCACCGCGCGCGGGCCCGAGCACGAGGTGCTGCCGATCGTGCGGGAGGGTGGCTTCTATTCCTGCGCCAGCGGCGGCCTCGGCCATTCGCTGCCGGCCTCGATCGGCGTGGCTCTGGGCGTTAAATCTGGGGGGCGGGACGATAAGGTCATCGCGATCCTCGGCGATGGCTCGGCGATGTACGCAATCCAGGGCCTGTTCGCCGGGCGGCAGGAAAAAGCGAACGTCAGCTTCCTGATCATGAACAACGCGGGCTACGCGGCGCTGACCGGCTTCTCGGGGGAGTTCGGAATGAACCACGTCCCCGGCTGCGATCTCACCGGGCTCGACTTCGTCCAGCTTGCCGAAGGGCAGGGCGTGCCGGCGCGCCGGGTCGAGACGGTCGAGGCGCTGGACGAGTCACTCCGGTGGAGTTTCGCGACGAACGGCCCGACGCTGCTCGATATACGGATCGTCTGAAAAGAAACGGCGGCCCGGTTACCCGAGCCGCCGCGACTACCTCAGTCCTTGCCTTCGTCCGCCGCGCCGCCGTCGCGTGAGGGCGGCGCCGGAGGCGGCCCCATCTGCGGCGCGCCCGGCGCCACCGGATCGAAATCGAACTGCTGCGCGAATCGCGAGCGTCCGTCGTCGTCGGTCGCCTTGGCGGTGCCTGCCGCGATCTGCTGGCGATGCGCGCGGGAGGACTTGATGTAGTTCGGAATCAGCACGTTGCCTTCGTGGCAAGCGTATTCGAAGAACTGGTAGCTGTCGTCGCGCGACCATTCGAGCTGCGCGGTCCACGGCGCGGTGAACACCTCGGGATCGTCGTAGGTGATCTCGTAGAGGATCGCGTTCGGCCCGGTCATCGTCAGGCGCTCGGTCGTGTGCGCCCTGGTGCTGGTGGGGATGGTGTTGAACGGCGGGACGTGCTGGGTCGCCATGTTGAGCGGCGAGGCGGCGCGTTTCTGGGGATCGTGCGTCGCACTGTCGCCCGATTTGATGTTGGTCGTCTCAATGACCAGCGTCTTGCCTTCCCAGTGGCCGCGGCTGTCGCCCATCCACGCCTCGACCTGGCCCGGCCATTTCGGCGCGTTGCCGATGGGAATCACCCGCGTGCCGAGCATTTCGAGCATGATCACTACATATCCTGGCGACTGGAAGATGCGCTGGCCCCAGTTGTAGCGGAACGGGAACATCGATGCGGGGAATCCGCGCGAGATGCACCGGTCCCAGCTGTCGAAATCGTCGACCCAGTCGAACTCCTGGAACGGCACCCAGCCCGAACGGCCGGCCTTGTAGAGCGCGGCGGCCTGCGGGGTGAGCGGCGGTAGCTGGCCATCCTTGGGGCTGACCAGCATCGAGGTGCGCCACGAGAAGTTCGAGGTCTTGGCCCACTCGGCAACACCCTGGGTGCCGCCAACGTTGAGCCCTTCTCCTTCATTGGAGAAAGCGGCATCGCCCTTCTCGGCATTGGCAACGCGCTTGGCGTGCTCCGCGTCGGTCAGCCACACGCGATCGCCGTAGCCAGTCGGGCGCTGGAACAGGATGCGGGTGGCGGGCATGTTCTCGATCGGCCAGGCGCCGGTGAAGTCGTAATCGCCCCACGGCAGCTTCTTGGGAGTGTAGTCGGTCGGGGTCGGCGGCAGCTCGGTAAGGTCCTTGGGCCGCGCCTGCGCACTTGCGACGCCCGAGGTCACCAGCGTGGCCGCGATTACCGTTGCCGCAGCGAACGCCCGTAGCGCCGATTTCCGAAAACCCATCGTCCCCATCCTCTCTAGTCGTCGCGGTTCCTGCCGCCACGTTGACTTAGTCCTAAAACGCCGGAGCGGGTTTTGCCAGCACGCAAATTGTCACAGCACCCGCCAGACCCACAACTTGATCGACGAGGCATAGCGCGCACCGGCGCAGACGAAGATCGACTTGTTGAGCCATTCGTAAGGCCCGTCGGGCGCGATAAACTCCGGCACGGTGCGGAAGTAGTATTCCCCCGGATCGACATCTTCGCCGCGGCGCAGCCGGTCCATTACCTCCGGCGGGCCGTGGCGCAGACCCTTGTTGCGGATCTGGATCAGCGCGCCGTCATCGGTCTCGATCGCGTAGATCGCGTCGGCGACGGTGACACCGTCCGGACGGGTGAGCTGCCAGTCGGCCGAGTTGCCGAGCAGCCGGCCGTTGATCTTCGGCCCTTTGACATAGCCGCCGGTCTTGATCGGGATGATCCGCCGCGCGCCGTCATAGACCGTTCCAATCTCGCGCGGGGCGTCGAGTTCGCCGCCGGCTTCGTAGACAAACTCAAGTTCAGGCTTGATCACGTCGCTCTCCGGCCATTGCCCGGACAGCCTAGCAACCCTAGCTTGCGCGCCAAGCGAATCGTGCCTCGAAGCGCGGCGCAGGACCAGGAGCGGAGTGAAAATGGCGGCGGATCTATATGCGGACTATGTCATCGTCGGCGCGGGGAGTGCGGGCTGCGTGCTTGCCAGCCGGCTGACCGCCAGCGGCAAGCACAAGGTCGTGCTGCTGGAGGCTGGCGGGGATGACCGGCCGCTGCACGCCGCGCTGCACGAGCCGGGCCAGTTCATCTCCAACATAATGATCCACACCCCGATCGGCTTCGGGAAGACGCTCAACGATCCCAGGGTCAACTGGCTCTACGAGACCGAGGTCGACGAAGGCTCGGGCGGGCGCAAGCACAAGTGGCCCAAGGGCAAAGTGCTAGGTGGCTCGTCGTCGATCAACGGCATGCTGTACGTGCGTGGCCAGGCCGCCGACTATGACGGCTGGGCGCAGATGGGCGCGCGCGGCTGGAGCTGGGACGAGGTG
>CAYNXB010000019.1:0-40193 GCA_964401045.1 uncultured Sphingomonadaceae bacterium
TCGAAAAATGCGGCCGTTGCTGGCGCCACCTTCCCGAAGTCACCGAAGACGGCGCGCTTTGTTCACGTTGCGAACAGGTGGTCGCGGGCATGGACGCCGCCGCATGACCGGTTTCCTCTCGCGCAACCGCCTGATCGGCCTGCTGGTCGCGGCGGCGATCTTCGGCATCGACCAGTGGGTCAAATGGCTCGTCGCGGGCCCGCTCGGGCTGTCGCGCGAGGGCGACCACCTCGACCTCTTCGAATTCTTCGACCTCACCCGCACGCACAATCTGGGCGTCTCGCTTGGCATGTTCACCGCGACTTCGCTGGAGATGCGCTGGGGGCTCGTCGCCGTCACTTCGCTGATCGCGCTGGTCGTGTTCGTGTGGATGTTCCGCGAGCGGCGCTTCCTCGACATCCTTCCGCTCGGGCTGGTGCTCGGCGGGGCGCTGGGTAACATTCGCGACCGCTCGACCTTCGGCTACGTGCTCGACTATGCCGACTTCCATATCGGCGAATGGCGGCCATTCCTGATCTTCAACATCGCCGACGCCGCGATCACCATCGGCGTCGTGATAATCCTTGTGCGGGCGCTGTTCCTGCGCGAAAAACCCCCCGAAACTGCCGCGACATCGGCTGAAACAACTGCTCCTGATACCGCGGAGACCTGAAAATGCCCAAGTTCGCCCGTCCCCTGATCGTTGCCGCGCTCGCGGGAACGCTCGCCGCGTGCAGCAGCGGAGGCATCTTCAACCGCGACCGGCCCGACGAGTTCGCCGTACAACGCCAGGCGCCGCTGGTCGTGCCGCCCGATTTCGAGCTGACCCCGCCGCAGCCCGGCGCTCCGCGTCCGGCCGAAGGCACCGCAAGCCAGCAGGCGCTCGACGCCCTGTTTGGCGGCCCGGCGCCGCGCAGCAGCGTGGAGACGAGCGCACTCGACCGCGCCGGCACCGCCGATCCGGGCATTCGCTCGGCGGTCGGCGATCCGAACACCCACACGGTGGACAAGGGTACGGTCGTCCGCGCGATCGTCGCCGCGCCCGAAGGCGACGGCGCCGCCGCACAGGCCGTCATCCCCGGCTAAGGACGCCTAGGCCAGGTCTGAAATCGGCCGGCCGCTGCCGTTGGTGCTTCCGGCAACGAAGAACCGCCCCGGCTCCATCGTAAAAGTCGGATCGAACTCGCCGTAATTGCAGGTCAGCTCTTCGCCGGCGGCGATGTCGCGGATGGCCCAGCCAACGTTGGCGTCGGTGAAATTGGTGTTCGGCCGTGCCGTGTGGTTCATGAACCGCCCGTTGTCGAACTCGACCACGGTGATCCCCTCACGGGTCATGTGCGGGTACCCGTAGCGGGTGACGAATTGCTGCTGCAGCGGCGCCATCCCCTCGATCTCGCTGGCATTGAACAGATGGTCGAAACGCTCGTCGAGCGTCCAGATGGCGGTCCCCGCCGGAATAGGCTCGGCCGCGAACACGCCGACCCCCTCGATCTCGCTGGGGCCGACATAAGTCGGAACGATCATCATTTGCTGGGCCTCGGGGTGCATGTTGGGCGGGCACCCGCGCATCGCCGATTCCTATCGGGCGACAAGGCGAAGAAATGCTATGCTTCTTGGGCCTTCGCAAGAGGGAAAGTGTAATTCTACACCACCCCATCGGACTCTTTTTTGTCTTCGGTAATCAGCAGCTTGTCGATCTTCCGCCCGTCCATGTCGATGATCTCGACGCACCATCCCTGGTCCCTGAAACGTTCGCCTTCGACCGGTAGCTTCTTGAGCCGCCACAGCACGTAGCCGGCGGCCGTGGCGAACTCGCGCGGGTCGGGCAGATCGATGCCGAGCCGCTCGGCCAGCGCATCGGCCGGCAGCGCGCCGGACACCAGCAGCGAGCCGTCCTCGCGTTCGGTCACCAACGGCTCGTCGCCTTCATCCTGATGGCTGGCGAACTGCCCGACCAGCGCGGTCAGCAGGTCCGCCGGCGTGACGATGCCTTCCAGATGGCCGTATTCGTCGTGGACCACGCCCATCGCGATGTCCGACTGCTGCAGGATGCGCAGCGCGTCCATCGCGTCGAGCCGATCGGGAATGACCTCCGGCCTGCGCAGCAGTTCGGCGAGCGGCGTGCCCTTTCCCGCGATCAGGCGCGCCTGCACCTCGCGCACCTTGACCACACCGACGAGCTTGTCGGGCGAGCCTTCGGCGACCGGTAACAGCGAATGCGGCGAGCGCTCGATCGCGACGCGGACGTCGGCCTCGCTCGCGGAGAGGTCGATCCAGTCGAGCTCCTTCCTCGGGGTCATCAGCTCACGCACCGGCCGTTCGGACAGCTTGACCACTTCGGCCAGGATCGCGCGGCTCTCCTCCTCGATGGCGCCCGATCGCGTCGCATCGGCGAACAGCATGTGCAGTTCTTCGGCAGTCAGCCCGGGCTCACCGCGATGACGCACGCGCAGCAGGCGCAGCAACAGGTTCGACGAGGTGTCGAGCAGCCACACGAACGGCGCCGCGATCCGCGCGATCAGCGCCATCGGCCGCGCCATCACCACCGCGATCGGCACCGCGACGCGTAGCGCGATCTGCTTGGGCACCAGCTCCCCGATTACCAGGCTGAAATAGGTCGTTGCGGCGATAACCACGGCGAAGCCGGTTTCCTCTGCATATCGGTGCGGCAGCCCCATTGCTTCGAGGCGCTCGCCCGTGGGGCCGCCCAGGCTCGCGCCCGAGTAAGCGCCAGCGATAATCCCGACCAGCGTGATGCCGATCTGGACTGTAGAAAGGAACTTGCCCGGTTCCCCGGCGAGCGCCAGCGCGGCTTTGGCCCCGCCGCTGCCGCGCCCGGCCAGCAGCCGCAGGCGCGCAGGCCGCGCTGAAACGATCGCGAGTTCGGACATGGCGAAGACCCCGTTCAGGAGGATCAACGCCCCAATGATGATCACGTCGCTCCAGGGAAATGAGGTCACGCCGCCCGGCTAGCAGATAAGCGGGCCGATGCAAAAGGCGCGCGCATTCATCGGCAGTGCAGGGAACAGCTGGCTTGCTTGCGGCGTTGTCCAAAATAACAGGCGCATGCCACCCTATCGGGCGGACGTTCGCCCTCAAAAACAAATAGAGGGACCATCATCATCATGAAGAAAACCCGCCTGATCCTCGCGAGCGTTGCCGTGCTATCGCTGGTTACCGTCACGGCCTGCGTCACCGATCCCAATACCGGCGAGAGGAAAGTCTCGCGCACCGCCATCGGCGGCGTCGGCGGGGCCGGGCTCGGCTATCTTCTCGGCGGCCTGATCGGCGGCAAGACCGCGCGGATCGTGGGCGCGGGCATTGGCGGCGTCGCCGGCGGTGTGGTCGGATACAAGATGGATCAGCAGATCAAGGAGCTGAAGGAAAGCACCGCCGGCTCCGGCATCGACGTTACACAAACGCCAGACGGCCAGTCGATCCTCGTCAACCTGCCCAACGGCGTCACTTTCGCGGTCGATTCGACCACGATCACGCCGACCTTCCAGGGCACGCTCGACCGGGTAGCCGCCAGCCTGACCAACTATCCCGACAGCCTGATCGACGTGATGGGCCACACCGATTCGACCGGTTCCGACGCATACAACCTCGATCTGTCGAAGCGCCGTGCGGAAGCGGTGGGCAACTACCTGACGCTACGCGGCGTTACCCGCACGCGCATCGCCACCATCGGCTACGGCGAACAGTACCCGGTGGCTGACAACGCGACCGAGCAAGGCCGCGCGCTCAACCGCCGCGTCGAAATCCGCATCACCCCGGTGAGCCAGGACGAAGTGCGGGCGGCCAAGGGCAACTGATCGTCCCGAACGCCATCCACTGCGAGTGGAGAGGGCCGGTTCCGCAGGGAGCCGGCCCTTTTCTTTGCGTCAGCCCGCGAGTCGTCCGGCACGCTCCGCCAGGCGTTCGATCGCCGCCGCGTGGATCGCCGGCGCGCTGACCAGCAGCCCGAACGCGCGTGGATCGCGCTTGTTGTAGACCAGCGCCTGGCCGAACGCGTCCGTCACCGCTGCACCTGCCTCGCGCGCGATCAGCGCAGCCGCGGCAACATCCCATTCGAAGCCCCAGCGGAGCGTGGCGACGAGATCGGCCTCGGCCGCCCCAACCATCGCCACGCGCAGCGCGATCGAGTTGGGCTTGTCGACCATCGTCAGGTCCTGGTCCTCGCGGGCGAGCGAATCGGCCGGCACCCGGGCGCCGGCGAACTCCGTGCGAGTGCTCGCTTTGAGGGTTCGGCCGTTACGGGTCGCGCCTTTCCCCGCGGTGGCGCACCAGAATTCGTCCCGCGCAGGCGCGGCGAGCACGCCGATCAGCGGCCTCCCCGCGCTGATCAGCGCCACCGACACCGCCCAGCCTGTGCGCCCGCGAATGAAATCGCGCGTGCCGTCGATCGGATCGACCAGCCAGATCAGGTCGCAATCGAGCCGGCCGGCATTGTCGGCAGTCTCCTCCGACAGCCAGCCCGCGGCGGGGAGCAGCGCGCCCAGTTCGCGGCGCAGGAACTGGTCGACGTCGAGATCGGCCTCGCACACCGGGCTGCCGGGCGTCTTTTCCCAGCTCTTGAGCTCGTGCCCAGCGCCGGGCCACTTCGCCATCGCCATGTCCGCGGCTTCGGCGACGATCCGTTCGAGACGCTGACGATCGATCATGCGGGAAGGCTGTTGGGCCGCGCCGGAGC
This sequence comes from uncultured Sphingomonadaceae bacterium, assembly GCA_964401045.1. Taxonomy (GTDB): domain Bacteria; phylum Pseudomonadota; class Alphaproteobacteria; order Sphingomonadales; family Sphingomonadaceae; genus CAYNXB01. The sequence goes on from CAYNXB010000019.1 coordinate 4,673, forward strand.
ACTTTTCAAGCGCGGCGCGCTGTGCTTAGGGCGAGGCCCCCCCGGCAACCCTGCGACACGAGGTTTTAGCCACGCGATGAACATCCACGAATATCAGGCCAAGGAGCTGCTCGCCAAAGCCGGCATCCCGGTTCCCGCGGGCCACGCCGCAACCACCGTCGAACAAGCCGTGGCGGCGGCGAAACAGCTTCCCGGGCCCCTCTACGTGGTCAAGGCCCAGATCCATGCCGGCGGGCGCGGCAAGGGCAAGTTCAAGGAATTGCCCGAGGACGCCAAGGGCGGCGTGCGGCTGGCTAAGTCGCTCGACGAAGTCGAGGCGAACGCGCGGGAGATGCTCGGCAACACCCTCGTCACCGTGCAGACCGGCCCGGCAGGCAAGCAGGTCAACCGGCTCTACGTGACCGACGGCGTCGATATCGCCGAGGAATACTACCTTGCCCTGCTGGTCGACCGCGCGAGCGGGCGCATCGCGCTGGTCGTCTCGACCGAAGGCGGGATGAGCATCGAGGACGTTGCGCACGACAGCCCTGAGAAGATCACCACGCTGACGATCGACCCGGCGACCGGGTTCATGCCGCACCACGGCCGCGCGGTGGCTTTCGCGCTCAAGCTCACCGGCGATGCGAACAAACAGGCGGCCAAGCTCGCCAAGCAGCTCTACGAGGCGTTCGTGGCGCTCGATTGCGCGATGCTCGAGATCAACCCGCTGGTGAAGACCGACAACGGCGACCTGATCGTGCTCGACACCAAGATGAGCTTCGATTCGAACGCATTATTCCGCCATCCCGATATCGAAGCGCTGCGCGACGAGACCGAGGAAGACCCGATGGAGGTCGAGGCGGCGAAGTACGATCTTGCCTACATCAAGCTCGACGGCAACATCGGATGCATGGTCAACGGCGCGGGCCTCGCGATGGCGACGATGGATATCATCAAGCTCAACGGTGCGTTCCCGGCCAACTTCTGCGACGTCGGCGGCGGCGCGAGCAAGGAGAAGGTCGCCGCGGCGTTCAAGATCATCCTCTCCGATCCCGCGGTGAAGGGCATCCTGGTCAACATCTTCGGCGGGATCATGCGCTGCGATACGATCGCCGAGGGCATCATCGCCGCCGCGAAGGAAGTCTCGCTCGACGTGCCGCTGGTGGTGCGTCTCGAAGGCACCAACGTGAAAGAGGGCAAGGAAATCCTCGACAACTCGGGGCTGGCGATCATTTCGGCCGACGATCTCGGCGATGCGGCCCAGAAGATCGTCGCGCAGGTAAAACTGGCGGCCTAGGATCCAAGCTCGCGCAGCCATCTTGCGAGCGCGGCATTGACCTCATCGGGCGCTTCCTCGGGCAGCCAATGCGACACGTCCGGGAAGCGTTCGATAGCGATGTCGTCCACGTAGCGGCTGGTAGGCGTGATCAGCTCGGGCCCTAGCGCGGTGTCCTGCTCGCCCCACAACAGCAGCATCGGCGCGTGGACCCCGGGCCCCCGCGCCAGCCCGCCGACGTCGCGGTTCGCGCGGTAGTAGTTGATCATCGCGGTGAGCGCGCCGGGCTCCGCGGCGTTATCACGGTAGTGCTGGATGATCTCGGGCGGGAAGGTGTCCGGGCTGCGGGCAGAACGCTCGATCGCCCGGGCCAGCCCGGCGGCATGGTCGGCGCCGAGCTTGCGTTCGGGAAGCCAAGGCAACTGGAAGAAGAGCACGTACCACGAGCGCAGACGCTGGCGCCAATGGCGCACCGCCTTGCGGTAGACCAGCGGGTGCGGGGCGTTGAGAATGACGATCCCATCGAGCGGGCGGGCGCGCTTGATCGCGAAAGCCCAGGCGATGATCCCGCCCCAATCGTGCCCGATCAGCAGCCGCTCCTTGGCCCCCAGCACGTCGAACAGCGCGGCGGCATCCTCGACCATGTGAGCGGCGCGATAAGCGGTGCGCCCCCTGGGCCGGCTGCTGCCGCCGTAGCCGCGCATGTCCGGTGCGACCGCATGCCAGCCGAGATCCGCCAGGAACGGCAGCTGGTGACGCCAGCAGCGGCGGCTCTCCGGAAAGCCGTGTAGCAGCAGCGCCACTCGGTCACCCGTGCCGGCTTCGTCGATAAGGAAGCGCAGGCCGTTCGCCTCGATCGTGCGTGTGGTAATCTCCCCCATCCCCATGGTTTGCCCGAAGGGCGCGGCGCAGGCAACGAGGCTTGACCTTGCACGCGCGCGGCGCGAGAGCACTGCGCAACAAAGTTACAAGCGCGGCCCCGGCGTTCCGGGGCCCAGCCGGAGGTCTCGCCCATGAAGATCCTCGTCGCCGTCAAACGGGTGATCGATTACAACGTCAAACCGCGGGTCAAGCCCGATGGCAGCGGCGTCGATCTCGCCAACGTCAAGATGAGCATGAACCCGTTCGACGAAATCGCGGTCGAGGAGGCGATTCGGCTCAAGGAAGCGGGCAAGGCTAGCGAAGTGATCGCCGTGTCGATCGGACCGGCGAAGGCGCAGGAGACGCTGCGCACCGCATTGGCGATGGGTGCCGACCGCGCAATTCTGGTCGAGAGCGACGATGCCGTGGAGCCGCTCGCGGTGGCGAAGATTCTCAAGGCTATCGCCGACGCCGAGCAGCCGGGCCTGGTGATCCTCGGCAAGCAGGCGATCGACGACGATGCGAACCAGACGGGGCAGATGCTCGCCGCGCTGATGGGCCGGCCGCAGGGCACCTTCGCCAACGCCGTCGCGCTCGAAGCGGACAGCGTGACGGTCAAGCGCGAGATCGATGGCGGGCTCGAAACGGTCAGGCTGGCGCTGCCAGCGGTCGTCACCACCGACTTGCGCCTCAACGAGCCGCGCTATGCCAGCCTGCCCAACATCATGAAGGCCCGGCAAAAGCCGCTCGAAACCAGGAAAGCCGCCGACTACGGCGTCGACACTACGCCGCGGCTCAAGACCACCCACGTAGCCGAGCCACCAACGCGGTCCGCGGGGATCAAGGTCGCCACGGTCGACGAGCTCGTCGCCAAGATCAAGGAACTGGGGATCGCCCGATGAAAACGCTGGTCCTGGTCGAGCACGACAACAAAACCATCAAGGACGCGACGCTGGCGGCCGTGACCGCGGCGGCTAAGCTGGGCGAGGTCACCGCGCTGGTCGCCGGTTCGGATAGCGGCGCGGTGGCTGACGCCGCCGCGAAAATCGTCGGCGTCACGAAAGTGCTGCACGCCGACGATGCCGCATACGCGCACGCTTTGCCGGAGAACGTCGCCCCGCTCGCCGCGCAGCTTATGGCCGATTACGACGCGCTCCTCGCGCCCGCGACCACAACCGGCAAGAATGTGGCTCCCCGCGTCGCCGCCCTGCTCGACGTGATGCAGGTGTCGGACATCATCTCGGTCGAGAGCGGGAAGACCTTCAAGCGGCCGATCTATGCCGGCAACGCGATCGCCACGGTCGAATCGTCCGATTCCAAGCTGGTGATCACCGTGCGCGGCACTGCCTTCGCCAAAGCCCCGGCCGAGGGCGGCTCGGCGAGCGTCGAGGCCATCTCCGGCCCCGGTGAGGCGGGCACGTCCAGCTTCGTTGGCGAGGAACTGGCCAAGAGCGAGCGTCCGGAGCTGACCAGCGCGAAGGTGATCGTTTCGGGCGGGCGCGGGCTGAAGGACAAGGAGACGTTCGAGAAGCTCATCCTCCCCCTCGCGGACAAGCTCGGCGCGGCGGTCGGGGCGAGCCGCGCGGCGGTCGACGCCGGGTTTGTGCCCAACGATTACCAGGTCGGGCAGACCGGCAAGATCGTCGCTCCCGAAGTCTACATCGCCATCGGTATCTCGGGCGCGATCCAGCACCTCGCGGGGATGAAGGAATCGAAGGCCATCATCGCCATTAACAAGGACGAGGACGCGCCGATCTTCCAGATCGCCGACATCGGCTACGTTGGCGACCTGTTCCAGGCCGTGCCGGAGCTCACCGAAAAGCTGTAGTCGCTTTCGGCGTGCTAGGGCACGCGCTCGAACAGCGCCACGACCTCGCCGTCGGCGAGCGTGGCCTCACGGAGCGGAGCGAAGCCCAGCTTCCGCGAGAGACCGATTGACGCAGCGTTTTCCGGCGCGATCATGCACACGATGCGACGCGGGCCGTGTGCGCCGTCGAACCACGCGAGCACCGCTTCCATCGCTTCGCGCCCGAGGCCGGTGCCGACGTGCTCCTCGGCGATGATCCAGCCGGCTTCAGGGTGGTCGTCGAAATCCGAACCAAGCCCGCGGAAGGTGTGGAACACACCGCAGTTGCCGATCACGGCGCCCTTCCCGCGCAGCCGCACCATCAGCGGGCCGTAGCCATGGAGGAACCAGCTCCCCGCGCCGCGCATGAAGCGCAAGGCGTGGTCATGGAGTTGCGCGACGGCGCCAAGGTAACGCGAGGTATTCGGCTGCGTGACGACCGCATACATCGCGCGCAGGTCCTCAGCGCGCGGAAGCCACAGCTCCAGCCGCTCGGTGACGAGCAGCGGCTTCGCGAAGTCGAACCCGGTCATAGCACCTGCGTCAGCGCGTGGATCGCGAGTCCCACCAGTCCGCCGACCAGCGTGCCGTTGATGCGGATGAACTGCAGATCGCGGCCCACCGCGTTCTCGATCCGGTCGGTGACCGTGCGGGCATCCCAGCGGCGGACGGTTTCCGATACGAGCTGCACGATCTGCCCGCCGTAGCGGGTGGTCACGCCGACCGCGGTACGGCGGGCGAAGCGGTTGACCTGCAGCTGCAGACCGGGATCGTCGCGCAAGGCCTTGCCGAGCTCGCTCAGCGCTCCGCCAAGCTGGCCTGAGAGCGCAGCCTTGGGATCGCGGGCAGCTCCGATCAGCGCATGGCGCAGCCGCTCCCAGACTCCCTGCCACCAATCGCCGACCGCCGCGTTGTCGAGCAGGTCGCGCTTCATTCGCTCGACCTTGGCGCGCATTTCCGGGTCGTGCTGCAGGTCCTCCGCAAGCTGGCCAAGCCCTTCCTCGACCTTGCGCCGCAGCGGGTGATCGGGATCGACGATGCATTCGGCGATCAGCTTGTAGAGCCCGTCCAGCACCGAGTTGGCGATGCGCTCGTCGAGCCCGGTCAGCCGCAGCAGCGCGTTGGCGCGCTTGGCGATCATGGTGCGCACCATGTCCTCATTGTCCTCGAGCGCGAGGCCCGCCCAGCGCAGCATGCTCTCGAGCAACGGCAGATGCTTCCTGTCGGCAATCGCCGCCGACAGCATCTGGCCGATCAGCGGCGCAACGTCGAGCCGGTCGAGTTGCGCCTTGAGGCCGGCGCGCATCTGGCTGCCGAGCCGCTCGGGATCGAGCGATTCGAGTACCTCGGCAAGCAACTCACCAGCCCCCGCGCGAATCCGCGACTGCTCGCCAGCGCCTGCGGGCGCAGAGAGGAAATTGCCCGCCGCACGCGCCAGGTTCATCGCCCGCATCCGCCTCGCGACCACTGCGGGCGTGAGGAAATTGCGGCGCAGGAAGTCCGCCATCGTATCGGCGATGCGATCCTTGTTCTCCGGGATAATCGCGGTGTGCGGGATCGGAATGCCGAGCGGATGGCGAAACAGCGCGGTCACCGCGAACCAGTCCGCCAGTCCGCCGACCATCGCCGCTTCGGCGAACGAGCGGAGATAGCTCCATCCCGGATGCGCGCCGCCCAGCCCCATCTGCCAGTGCGCGAGCGCGAACAGTGCCGCCATCGCCACCAGCATCGCGGTCGCGGTCAGGCGCATGCGACGCGCCCGGTCTGGCGGTATCGCGAGGGGAGCCGGCGCGGGCGGCGGCGCAGAGGGAGGGGCGCTCATCCGGCGCTCATGAGGCCGGCCCCGTCACTCGGCCGGATAACCCTCCGCCTTGGGGTGCTCGTCCTCCGGCCGGTAGGTGAGCAGGCTCTTGCGCAGCCACGGGCCAATGCGTTTCTCGAAGCTGTCCGCAAGGCTGAACCCGGCCGGCACGATCAGCAGGGTCAGCAGGGTCGACAGCAGCAGGCCGCCGATCACGGTGATGCCCATCGGCGCACGCCAGGCCGCATCCCCGGAGAGCGAGAGCGCGGTGGGAACCATGCCGGCGACCATCGCTACCGTGGTCATCACGATTGGCTGCGCGCGTTTGTGGCCGGCCTCGAGGATAGCCTCGCGCTTGGCCGTGCCACGCTCCATCTCCTCGATCGCGAAGTCGATCAGCAGGATCGAGTTCTTGGCGACGATCCCGAGCAGCATCAGCAGGCCGATATAGACCGCGATGGAGATCGGATCGGGCTGCCCGTTTCGGACCACCCCGATTATCACCAGTGCGAGCAGCCCGCCGAGTGGCGCGAGCAACAGCGAGGTCATGTTGACCAGCGGCGAGACGAACCGGCGGTAGAGCAGCACCAGCACGCCGAATACCATCATCACGCCGCTGATCACGGCGATGATGAAGTTGGTGATCAGCTCCTGCTGCCACTTCTCGTCGCCAACGGCATCGCGCGTCACGCCGGTCGGCAGGTTCTTCATGACCGGCAGCGCGTCGATCTTTTCCATCACCGGGCCTTTGAGCTGGCCTTCCGCAAGGTCCGCGCCGACGAAGATCCGGCGCGACTGGTTGTAGCGCTGGATCTGCGTCGGGCCCGCACCGAAGCGAACTTCGGCAACGCGCTTCAGCGGCACCGAGCCGCCGCTGGCGGTCGGTACCGGGAGATTCTCGATGGTCGAGAAGTCGCGCCGCGAGGCCTTGGGGAGCATCACCCGGATCGGGATCTGCCGGTCCGACAGCGAGAACTTCGCCGCCGCCTGATCGATCTCGCCGATCGTCGCGATGCGGATCGCCTGGCTCAGCGCCGAGGTGGTGACGCCGAGTTGCGCCGCCAGATCGAGCCGGGGCGTAATCACGAGCTCGGGACGCTGAAGATCGGCATCGACACGCGGAGCGACCGCGCCGGGGATGCTTTTCATCTGCTCGACCAAGGTGCGCGCCGTCTGGTTGAGCTGCACCGGATCGGAACCGGCGAGCATGATCGAGATGTCGCGACCGGTGCCGCCACCGCCGGACTGCGAGGAAAAGGTCACGCGCGCATCAGGAATCTTCTGGAATTCCTGCGTCATCCGGCGCTCGAATTCGATGCTGTTATGGGCACGATCCTCACGCAGCATCACGAACATCATCGCGTTGCCTTCGTTTATCCGCTCCATAACTCGCCGCACGTCATCCTTCTGCGCGCGGAGCAGGCTGGCGACGCGATCGGCGACCGCTTCGGTCTGCTCGAGCGTCGTACCGGGCACCATCTCGATGTTGGCGCGGCTCGAATCCGAATCGGTCAACGGCTGGAACTGCTGGGGCAACAGCATCAGCAGAGCTACCGTCAGGCCGAGTGCCCCCATCCCGATGCCGAACATCCACAAGCGGTGGTCCTGCCGACGGGCGGCCAGCCGGGCGATGAAATAATCGTGATACTCCGCGATTCCACTGGGAAACACCGTACGGATCACCATTCCCAGCACCTTCCAGGCGAGCCAGCCGGCGAGCAGTGCGCCAAGGACGATCGCGATCAGGTGCACCGCGCCCCACAGCTCGAGCGGGGCGAGCAACTGCGCGGTGATCCGTCCGCCAATGTACACGGCGGTGAGCACCAGCAGCACGAACACCACTTCGGTGACGAGGGTCCACACGGTGGTCGGCAGGTGGCCAAGCTGGGCGCGGATCGCGCGCGCGCGCTCGGTCATCAGCGTCCAGTTGAGGATCTTCATGTAGGCGTCCATCATCCGGCCTTCGCCGTGCGATGCGTGGCCCTTGGCCTTCAGGAAATAGGCCGCGATCATCGGCGTGATCATGCGCGCGACGGCGAGGCTCATCAGCACGGCGGACACGACGGTGAGGCCGAAGTTCTTGAAGAACTGGCCCGAGATACCCGGCATCAGGCCAACCGGCAGGAACACCGCGACGATCGAGAAGCTGGTGGCGACCACCGCGAGGCCGATCTCGTCCGCGGCGTCGATCGCAGCCTGGTAGGCGCTCTTGCCCATGCGCATGTGCCTGACGATGTTCTCGATTTCGACGATCGCGTCATCGACCAGCACGCCTGCGACGAGGCTCAGCGCGAGCAGCGTCATTTCGTTGAGCGTGAAATCGAGCAGGCTCATGAACCAGAATGTCGGGATCGCCGACAAGGGAATCGCCAGCGCGCTGATCATGGTCGCGCGCCAGTCACGCAAGAACAGGAACACCACCAGGATCGCAAGGACCGCGCCCTCGATCATGGCCTCCATCGAGGTCTCGTACTGCTGCTTGGTGTAATCGACCGAGGTGTAGAGCGTGGAGATGTGGATGCCCGGATTTTCTTTCTCGAGCTTCGCGATCTCGGCCAGCGCGGCCTCGTACACGGTCACGTCCGAGGCGCCCTTCGCCCGCTCGATGCCGAAGGTCACGACCTGGCGCCCTTCGAGCTTCGCAATCGAGGTTTGCTCCGAGAAGCCGTCGTAGACGTCGGCGACGTCTGCCAGCTTGATCGTGCGGCCCCCGCCCAGGCTGATCCCGGTCTGGCCGAGCGCGCGCGCATCGTCGGCATTGCCGAGCACGCGCACCGACTGGCGCGAGCCGGCGATCTCCGCCTGGCCGCCTGCCGCGTCGGTGTTGACCGAGCGCAGCGTCTGGTTGATCTGGCTGGCGCTGACCCCGAGCGACTGCATGCGCGCCGGATCGAGGATCACGCGAATCTCGCGGTCGACGCCGCCCGAGCGGCTGACCGAAGCCATCCCCTCGATCGACAGCAGCCGCTTGGAGACGGTGTCGTCGACGAACCAGCTCAGCTGCTCCATCGTCATGTCGTCGGCGGCAATCGCGAAATAGCCGATCGGTCCACTACCGCCGACCTCTACCTTGGATACGCGCGGCTCGAGAATACCGTCAGGCAAGTCGCCGCGGATCTGGTCGACCGCGTTCTTGACTTCGTTGACCGCGTCGTTGGCGTCGGTGCCGATCTCGAACTGGACGAAAGTGCTGCTGCTGCCTTCCGAGGCGGTGGAGGTGATCTCGTCCACGCCATTGATGGAGCGGACCGCGGCCTCGACCTTCTGGGTGATCTGCGTCTCGATCTCGGTCGGGGCGGCGCCCGGTTGCGAGATGTTCACATTGACCGCGGGGAAATCGATGTCCGGGCTGCCGTTCACGTCCATCCGGTTGAACGCGACCAGGCCGGCCAGGACCAGCCCGACGAACAGCACTATGGGAACGATCGGGTTACGGATCGACCATGCGGAAAGATTGCGGAAGTTCACGGCAGGTTAGCCTGTCACTCGCCCTTCGTCAGCCGCGGCCGGACTACTTCGCCCGGCGACAGGAACCCGCCCGCGCGCATCACCACCTTCTCGGTGCCGTCGAGCCCTTCGATCACTGTGATGCCGCGCTCGGTGACGATACCGCTCTTGACCGCCCGGCGTTCGACCTTGTTGTCCTTGCCGACGATGTAGACGTAGCTGCCCTCCTCATCGTTGAGGATGGCGGATTCCGGCAGGATCGGTGCGACCACCGTGCCGCTCTTGATCACCGCCGATGCGAAGCCGCCCGGACGCAGCTCTGGCGCGTAGGCCAGCGCGATGCGCGCGGTGCCCTGGCGGTCCTGCTCGTCGATCACCGGGGCTATCTGCCACACCTGTCCGGTGAAGGCCTTGCCGGTCCCGACCGGGGTGACTTCGGCAGTGACGCCGACTGCGAGCTTGGCAAGCTCCGTCTCGCCCACTTCGGCGAGCAGTTCCATCTCGCCGTCCTTGGCGATCGAGAACAGTTCGCCGGTGCCCGGGCTGACGACCTGGCCCGGCTCGACCTTGCGCTCGAGCAGCAGGCCCGCGGCGGGCGCGACAATGTTGAGCTGGGCGTTGCGCGCGCGGCGCTCCCCATATTGCGCTTCGGCCACGCGCACGCGGGCGACGGCGGCGTCGCGGGTCGCGGTCAGGCGATCTATGTCGGCCTTGGAGATGAAGCCGCGGGCGACCAGCTTGAGCGCGCGGTCGAGATTGGCCTGGGCAAGCTCGGCGTCCGCCTTGGCAACCTGGATATTGGCCTCGGCGCTTTCGGCCTGCTGGATCTGCACCGAGCGGTCGATCACGGCGAGGATCTGACCGGCGCGGACCCACTGGCCGGCCTCGACCGGAACCGAGACCACGCGCCCGCCTTCGCCGACCACGCCGATCGGCATTGCCCGGCGCGCGGCAAGCGTGCCGGTGGCGTTGATCGTGCCCTGCACGGTGCCGCGGCCCGGGGAGATCACGCTGACCACCGGCGACTGGTCCTTGGTGACGCCGGTATCGCCGGCATCGCCACCTGAGAAGGCGTAATAGAGCACCGCCAGCAGCACGACGAGCGCCACCGCGGCGATGATCAGCCGCCGCCGCGAGCGGGCGCGCCGCTGATCGTCCTCGAGGCCGAGGACTTCGGGCGGTACTTCTTCACGCGTCTGGGTTTCGACGGTGGTTTCGTAGTTCATCGCGCGCAAATTGCCTCTGGTGCGGCCGCCGCCCGATCGCATGCGGCGGGGGGCCATAGCACATTAAGCCTGTCCGTGCACGACCGCACAAACAGGTCAGCGCGCCATAGACGGCCTGTATTGTTGTGGCAATGCACCCGTCTGCGAGCGACGCCCTCACGCCGACCAAAAAGGTGTCCGGATGCAAATGGGGCGGACAAGCCTTTCGGCCGCCCGCCCCATCGCGATTATTTGCTGTTGCTCCGGCCTAGCGAACGCGCCCGCGCTGCACCAGGTTGATGATCGCCAGCAGAACGATCGCACCGACGATCGCGGCGATGAACCAGGCGAGCCAGTTCGCCTCGCCGCTGATGCCGACAAGCGGCAGCAGCAGCTTGCCGATCACCGCACCGATCACGCCGACGATGATGTTCATCAAGATACCCATCGAGGCGTCGCGGCGCATCACGATGCTCGCGAGCCAGCCGGCGACACCGCCGACGACGATTGCGACTAACCAATCCATCCTGCTCTCCTCATGCTCTGCGGCCCTGGCCGTGATAGCGCGGATAACGCCGCGCAGCGCCGACCGTTCCCCTCGAAGGGGTTGCGGGAGAGGTATCAGGTGATGGGCGGGCGCGAAAGTCCGGCCCCGATCTTCAGTACTTGAGCTGACGCTCGTAAAGATCGCGATAGTGCTGGATGCGGGTCACGCGCAGGCCCTGCATGCCCGAGCGATCGACCGCGCGCTGCCAGCCGGCAAACTCCTCGAGCGTGAGGTTGTAACGTTCGAGTACCTCGTCGATCGTCAGCAGCCCGCCGTTAACCGCGGCCACGACCTCAGCCTTGCGCCGCACGACCCATCGTTTGGTGCTCGGCGAAGGCAAGTCGGCAATCGTCAGCGGCTCGCCGAGCGGGCCGATGACTTCTGCCGGACGGATTTTCTGGTTCTCGATCATTACTTCCCTCGGTCACCCAATCGAGTTCGGGGCATCGGCAGCGCCCGCTCGGCTTCCGCCATGCCGGCTGCCGCTTTGAGATTGCCTAAACCAACGGGGTTAACGTCAGGTTCTTCCCCGGCGTGATCGGGCACGTGATCGGCGATCCAGCGCGCCGATGCCGCATCGAAGCTGCCCTCGCCGTGATCGTCCTCGCCCAGCGCCTTCCGGAAGTCGCGCGCCGCGGAAAGCCGCGCCGACAGATCGGCCCAGGTTACGGGTTGCAGCGACGCCGCTGCGTCCTGTGCGGGGGGCTTACCTTCGAACATCATCAGCCCGCCTACCGGCCAAAGGGTCAACATCGGGTAAAACCATGCTTTACCCGGTATTAGGATTGACGAGCGGGTGCGGTTAACGCGCGGCTTTGCCTGAGCGGGGCGCAGGCTGTATGGGCGCGCCATGCCGCCGAGCGATATCCTGCCCTCCCCAGCGGAGCTGTTCGACCTGCCCAGGCCGGCCGGCGATACGCGCATCGTCGTAGCGATGTCCGGCGGAGTCGATTCGTCGGTCGTCGCGGCGCTTGCGGCCGCCAGCGGGGCCGAAGTGATCGGCGTCACCCTGCAGCTTTACGATTACGGCGCGGCCACGGGGCGGAAGGGTGCCTGCTGCGCCGGCGACGACATCCGCGACGCACGCGCCGTCGCCGACCGGCTCGGCTTCGCGCACTACGTGTTCGACCACGAGAGCGCATTCCGCGAGGACGTGGTCGAGCGCTTCGCCGACGAATACCTCGCAGGTCGCACGCCGGTGCCGTGCATCCGCTGCAACATGGGGCCTAAGTTCACCGACCTGTTCCGGATGGCACGCGAGCTCGGCGCTGATTGCCTCGCGACCGGGCATTACGTCCGCCGCGTGCCAGGCCTTGCCGGCCCCGAGCTGCACCGGGCGCTCGATCCGGCGCGCGACCAGTCGTATTTCCTCTACGGCACCACGGAAGAACAGCTCGATTTCCTGCGCTTCCCTCTGGGCGGCCTGCCGAAGCAGGAGGTGCGGCGAATCGCCGAGAGCTTCGGCCTCGCGGTCGCGGCCAAGCCCGACAGCCAGGACATCTGCTTCGTGCCCGACGGCGACTATGCCGGCATCGTACGCAAGCTGCGCCCCGAAGGCGCGCGGTCGGGCTCGATCGTCCATGCCGAGACCGGCGAGGCGCTCGGCACCCACCGGGGCGTGATCCACTTCACCGTCGGCCAGCGCCGGGGCCTTGAGATCGGCGGACAGGCCGCGCCGCTCTATGTCGTCGGCATCGATGCGGAAGCGGCGGAAGTGCGGGTCGGGCCCAAACGCATGCTGGCCGTCGCGGCAGCCCATCTCGTCGAGACAAACCGCATCGGGCCGCTCCCCGACGCGCCGCTCACCGCCAAGGTGCGTTCGCTGGCGAAGCCGGTTCCGGTCACGCTCGAAGGCCCGCTCGGCAGCGGGGCTGCAACGACGATCCGCTTCGCAAGCCCCGAGTTCGGCGTCGCGCCCGGTCAGGCGGCGGTACTCTATGCGGGCGAGCGGGTGGTCGGCGGCGGGTGGATCGAGCAAACCGAAGCGCTCAAGTAGCGAAGCGGTAGCAGCACACCGGCCTAGCCGTCCCATTTCTCCAGCACGCAGCCGTAGCCCTGGCGGTAGGTCGCCGTCTGGCTCTCGACCAGCGGGATATAGGCGGTGATGCTCCTGGCATCCGCGTCCTCGCTCAGGAACACCGCGGCCATCCCCGGCTCGAAGTCCTTCTCGCAATCCTTGAGCTCGCGCCCGCCGACGAATCGGCACGAACAGGCAACCCGCGCGCCGTAGGAAGTGCCCACCGTCGCGTAGCCCATCAGCGGCGAACGGTAGGCCCACACCGCCACCACCGCGGCCATCGCCAGCAGCACTATGGCCGTGTTGCGCGAGAGCCAGCGGAACCTGCGGTTTTTGGTGGTTGCCATCCTACCCTGCTTGGACGAGAGCTGCGCGCCGATGCCGCGCTCGCGCCTCCCTATCGCGCTCGCCCTCCTGCTGCCAGCCTTGCTTGCAGGCTGCGGTGAGAAGGGCCCGCCGCCGCCGCCACCAGTGAGCGAGGATGCGCTCGCGGCGGTGGAGAGGAGCCCCGGCGTGCCGCGTGAAGCGCTCGCCCGTGCGATCGACGCGCTGTTTGCCCGCGACGACATCGGTGAGACCCGCGCGGTGCTGGTGCTCCACGCCGGCGAAGTCGCCGCCGAGCGCTACGAAGAGCCTTACGACGCGAAAACCCGCTTCGTGGGCTGGTCGATGTCGAAGACGGTGACCGGCGTGATGATCGGCATGCTGGTCGCCGAAGGGCGGCTGCGGCTCGACGAGTCGCCGCCGATCGACACCTGGCAACGGCCGGGCGATCCGCGCGGCGAGATCACCTTGCGCCAGCTGCTCCAGATGCGCTCGGGCCTGCGCCACGTCGAGGCGGGCGACCCGCCGTACGAATCGTCCGAAGTGCGGATGCTGTTCCTCGACGGGCGCGACGACATGGCGCGCTGGGCGGAGGCGCAGCCACTCGCCCACGAGCCCGGCCGGCATTACCAGTATTCGACCAACACCACTGTGATCCTCGCCGATATCGCCGCCCGGGTGCTCGCGCCCAATGGTTCGCCGGACGCGCGGCGGCACGCTGTCGATGAATTCCTCCGCACACGCCTGTTTGCACCGCTCGGGATGAGCTCGGCCTTTCCCGAATACGACGCCGCGGGCACGATGATCGGCGGCAGCCTGATCCATGCGTCCTTGCGCGACTGGGGCAAGTTCGGCGAGTTCCTGCGCCACGGCGGCTCCAACAAGGGCGTGCAACTGGTTCCGCGCGGGTGGATCAAGTTCATGGAAACCGCCAGCCCGCGCGCGCCCGATTACGGCGCGCAACTGTGGCTCAACAAGCCCTCGGGCGGTGACCGCCAGGTGCTGTTCGCCGAGCGCGGCCCGGCAGATCTGGTCGGCATGGTCGGGCATCTCGGGCAATACGTGCTCGTCTCGCCTGGCAGGCAACTGACCGTGGTACGCCTCGGCAAGACCCAGACCGAGGACGAACGCGCCAGGGTCGAGGACGCTCTCGGCGACATCGTCGCGCTCTACGGCAAGTAGAACGTGCCCTCGACCACGGTCACACAATGGCCGCCGAGCCACGCCATATCGCCGTCAAGCCGGCAGGTCAGATCGCCGCCGCGCGCCGAAGCCTGGTGCGCGGTGAAGCTCGCCCGACCGAGCCGCGTGGCCCAGAACGGCGTCAGCACCGCGTGCGCCGAGCCCGTGACGCTGTCTTCGTCGACCCCCGCTCCGGGCACGAACACCCGGCTGACGATGTCGGCGTTGTCACCGGGGGCGGTGCAGATGAACTGGTCGTCGCCAAGCGCAGCCAAGCCTTTGAAATCGGGCGACAGCGCGCGCACCTGCGTTTCGCTATCGAACAGGTAGACGCCATAACGGTCGGGACTGCGCCACACTTCCATCGGCGTGTCTCCGAGCAGCAGAATCGCCTCGGGCCAGGCGCCTGGCCCGGTCGGGATGGCCGGCAAGGCCAGCTCGTAACCGCCGCCCGCCATCCGCCGCACTTCGAGGATGCCGGCCTGGCGCGTGCGGAACCTCACCCGGTCGCCGCCATCCCGCCCAAGCAGCACGTGCCCGCTCGCCAGCGTGGCATGGCCGCACAGGCGTATCTCGCAGGCCGGGGTGAACCAGCGCAGCTCCCAGTCGGCCGCGCCGCTGTCGTCTTTCACCACGAAGGCGGTCTCGGCGAAATTGTTCTCCTCCCCGATCGCCTGCAGCACGGCGTCGGGAGGCCAGGCGTCGAGCGGCATCACCGCGGCCTGGTTGCCCGCAAACGGACGGTCGGCAAACGCATCGATATGCCAATAGGGGAGCTTCACTTGTTGTCCTCCAGCTTGGCGAACTGGTCTTCCTCGACCAGCGGATTGCCCGGCTCGTCGACGTGGCCTTCCGGATCGATATGGATCAGCAGCTCAATCCCGGGAAAGTGCGCGAGCAGGTCCTGCTCGACCCGCTCGGTGATCGCATGGGCATCGGCGATGCTCAGCAGGGGCGGCAAATCGACGTGGAACTGCACGAAATCCCGGTTGCCCGCGGTGCGGGTGCGCAAGTCATGCAGGTTCGAGAGCTCGGGATGGCGCGCGGCGAGCTCGACGAACCGCAGCCGCTTCTCCTCCGGCCATTCCTTGTCCATCAGGTTGTCGAGTGCTTCGCGCCCGGCGCGCCACGCGCCCCACAACAACCACGCGGCAATCGCGAGGCCGAACAGCGGATCGGCCAGGGCGAAACCGGCATACTGGTCCAGCGCGAGTGCGGCGATCACCGCGAGATTGAGCATAAGGTCGGAGTTGTAGTGCACGTTGTCGGTGCGGATCGCGAGGCTGCCGGTGTGTCGGATTACATGCCGCTGCCACGCGAGCAGCGCGAGGGTGGCGACGATGGCGATGACCGATACGACAATGCCGTCGCCCGCCGCCTCGACCCTGCCGCCCTCGACCAGTGCAAGCGCGGCGCGAAGCGCTATGCCGCAGGCCGAGAGCGTGATCAGGATAACCTGGAACAGCGCCGAAAGGGCCTCCGCCTTGCCGTGCCCGAAGCGATGGCTTTCGTCCGCCGGCAGCGACGCCACCCACACGCCGGCCAGCGTGGCTAGGCTGGCGATGAGATCGAGCGCGGTGTCGGCAAGGCTGCCGAGCATCGCGGTCGATCCGGTGCGCCACACCGCCCAGATCTTCAAACCCGAGAGGAACAGCGCCATGGCAATCGAGGCATAGGCGGCGCTGCGGGTCAGGCGCGCGCGGGCGGCAACGGAGCCGGTCATGGGTAAAGCAGCGTGCTCGCCCAGTCCGCGCCGGTGCGGGTGAACCGCCGGCGTTCGTGCAGCCGGTGCGCGCGGTCGATCCAGAACTCGATCCGCTGCGGCACCAGGCGAAAACCGGTCCAGTGCGGCGGGCGGGGGATTTGCTGCCCGGCGTAAAGCGCGCGCAAGTCTTCGACCCGGCCGACGTAGGTTTCGCGCGCATCGAGCGGGCGCGACTGGTCAGAGGCCGCAGAGCCGAGCTGCGAATCGGGGTGGCGCGAATGGAAATAGGCGTCCGCCATGGCAGGCGGCACCTCCTCAAGTGGTCCCTCGATGCGGATCTGGCGGCGCAGGCTTTTCCAGTGGAACAGCAGCGCGGCGCGCGGGTTGGCGCGAATCTCGTCGCCCTTGCGGCTTTCGGCGTTGGTGTAGAACACAAAGCCGTCCGGACCGTGCTCCTTCAGCAGCACCATCCGCACCGACGGCGCGCCATCGGGCGTGGCGGTGGCAAGCGCCATCGCGTTGGGATCATTCGGCTCACTCGCGCGCGCCTCGGCGAACCATGCTTCGAACAGTGCGAACGGGTTGCCGCAGGGAATGGCGTTCAGTTCGCCCGTCACGCGGCCGCCTCGCGGAAGTTCATGAAGTTCACACCATGCACCCCTTGATTCCGGCCCTTAGTACGGGCGACCCGGCCGAAAAAGCCGGGATAGTTCGACCGCTCCAGTGATTCGACCAGCATCGTCCGGACGCTGGCAGAACGATGCGGTGTAGGAAAGCGCGGCGCATAATTCTTGCGCGCGCACGCCGCCACACCTAGCTAACACACCGATGGCCGATCCTTATTCCACCCTGGGCGTAGCGCGCAGCGCGAGCGAGAAGGATATCAAGTCTGCCTACCGCAAGCTCGCCAAGGAGCTGCACCCCGACCGCAATACCGACAATCCCAACGCCGCCGAGAAATTCTCGGACGTGACCAAGGCCTATGACCTGCTCTCCGACAAGGACAAGCGCGCGCGCTTCGACCGCGGCGAGATCGACGCGGATGGCAACCCGGCAATGCCGTTCGGGGCAGGATTCGGCGGGGGCGGTTTCAATCCGCGGTCGCGCGGCGGCGCGCAGGGCAACTTCCGCCCGGAAGACTTCCAGGGCTTCGGCGGTGGCGAGGGGCCCGACCTGGGCGATTTGTTCGAGGGCCTGTTCGGCGGTCGCGCGGGCATGGGTGGCGCATCCACGCGCCGCCCTCCGCCGCGCAAGGGCGCCAACATCAGCTATCGGCTCAAAGTCCCCTTCGTCGATGCGGCGGCGCGCAAGGACCAGCGCATTACGCTCGCCGACGGCAAGACGATCGACCTCAAGCTGCCCCCCGGCGTCGAGGACGGCACCCAGATGCGCCTCGGCGGCAAAGGCGAGCCGGGGCCCGGCGGCGCGGGCGACGCGCTGGTGACGATCGCGATCGAGCCGCACCCGTTCTTCCGCCGCGAAGGCGACGACGTCCGCCTCGACCTGCCGGTGACGCTCGACGAGGCGGTCGCCGGGGCCAAGGTCAAAGTGCCCACGGTGGACGGACCGGTGATGCTGACCGTCGCCGCGGGCAGCTCGTCGGGCAAGGTGCTGCGCCTCAAGGGCAAGGGCTTCACGAAGAAGAACGGCCAGCGCGGCGATCAGCTGGTGACGCTCGAGATCGACCTGCCCGACGACATCGGTGAACTTGCCACGCGCCTCGATGGCTGGAGCGACAGCCGGAACGTTCGAGCGGCCCTGGGCGTCTAAGGCTCTAACCTCGACTTCGACCAAGTAGCTGATAGAAGCCCGTTTCAATGGCGCCCGGCCTAACCGATCACGATGCACCGGGGCCGCCGGTCCCGGATCTTTCCCCGGAAGCGCGGCGCAAGGAAGCCGTGCGGCGGCGCACCCTGCACCAGCGCGTCACCAGCGAGTTCGGCCCGGGTACGCGCGCCCGCGAAGTGGCCAAACGCGTGCTGCTCGGCGCCTACAACGACGGCTTCATCCACGCCGGCAACCTCGCCTACATGTCGGTGCTGGCGATCTTCCCGTTCTTCATCACCGCCGCGGCGATCTTCTCGCTTGTCGGCGAGGAGAGCGAACGGGCGCTGACCATCAACACGATCCTGACCGCGCTGCCCCGCGTGGTCGCCGAAGTGATCCGCCCGGTGGCGATCGCGGTTGTCGAAGCGCGGACCGGCTGGCTGCTGTGGATCGGTGGCGTCGTGGGCCTGTGGACCGTCGGCAGCCTGATCGAGACGATCCGCGACATCCTCCGCCGCGCCTACGGCACCCATGCGACGCGGAGCTTCTGGCGCTATCGCCTGCTTTCCAGCGGGATCATCGTGGGGGCGGTGGTGCTGCTGATCTTCTCACTCCTCGCGCAAGTGATGATCGGCGCGGCCGAGCAGTTCATCGACGCATTCCTGCCGCGCCTCAGCGACGTGCTGGGCGATCTCGCGCTGTCGCGCCTGATCCCGGCGTTCGGGCTATTCCTCTCGCTTTACCTGCTGTTCCTGACGCTGACGCCCGCCGCCTACCGCGCGCGCCGCTATCCCAAGTGGCCCGGCGCGCTCACCGTCACGGCGTGGTGGATCGCGGTGACGCTGTCGCTGCCGCCGCTGCTGCGCACGGTATTCAGCTACGACGCGACCTACGGTTCGCTCGCAGGCATGATGATCGCGCTTTTCTTTTTCTGGCTCGTCGGACTAGGGATGGTGGTGGGCGCCGAGCTCAACGCGGCGTTGGCTGAAACGCCCGAAGAAGAGGAAGACCGCCTCGGCCAGGCCGACAACCGGGCGCGCACCGGGCGGAAGAAGAAAGACCACGCGGAGGAGAAGCGGGAAGCATGACCGGTCTTATGGCGGGCAAGCGCGGGCTCATCATGGGCCTCGCCAACGAGAAGTCGCTGGCCTGGGGCATTGCCCAAAGGCTGCGCGAGCACGGAGCCGAGCTGGCGTTCTCCTACCAGGGCGAGGCGCTCGAGCGGCGCGTGCGCCCGCTTGCTGAGAGCCTTGGTTCGGATTTCTGCTTCGACTGCGACGTGTCCGAGATGAGCGCGCTCGACGATGCGTTCGATACGCTGAAGAGCCGGTGGGATACGCTCGACTTCGTGGTCCACGCGATCGGCTTTTCCGACAAGAACGAGCTGCGCGGGAAGTACGTCGACACCAGCCTCGAAAACTTCCTGATGACGATGAACATCTCGGCCTACTCGCTGGTCGCGGTAACCAGGCGCGCGGCGGAGATGATGGCCGCGAAGGAAGACGGCAGCGGCGGCAGCGTGCTGACGCTGACGTACTACGGGGCCGAGAAGGTCGTGCCGCACTACAACGTGATGGGCGTCGCCAAGTCGGCGCTCGAGACCAGCGTGCGCTATCTCGCCAACGACCTCGGGCCGTCGAACATTCGCGTCAACGCGATCTCGGCGGGGCCGATCAAGACCCTCGCCGCGAGCGGGATCGGCGACTTCCGCTACATCCTCAAGTGGAACGAACTGAACGCGCCGCTGCGCCGCAACGTGACGATCGAGGACGTCGGCGGCGCGGGGCTGTATCTCCTGTCGGACCTCTCGTCGGGGGTGACCGGTGAGGTGCACCATGTCGACGCGGGCTACCATGTCGTGGGTATGAAACAGGAAGACGCGCCCGACATTTCGCTCGTTTGATACGCTTGTTCCTGATACGTTCCTCCGATTCGAGAGGGAGGACGACCATGATCACCGGCGGCTGCCAATGCGGCAAAGTGCGCTACGAGATCGACGCGCCCGGCGAACGCCACGCACTCTGCCACTGCGCCGATTGCCGTCGCTCGGCCGGTGCCCCCGCGGTGGCGTGGATGGCGGTGCCCGAGGGGCAGTTCCGGGTAACCAGGGGTTCCGCGCGAGCGTTTAACAGCTCGGGCAAGTCGCTCCGCCACTTCTGCCCCACCTGTGGGACTGGGCTCTATTTCATCAATGAGGAAATGCTCCCCGGGATCGTCGATGTGCAATCGGCGACGCTCGACGATGCCCAGGCCCACCCTCCGGGCGCGCAGATCCAGTGCGCCGAGCGGCTGGGCTACATGGCGGAACTGGCCGGGATGCCGACATTCGAGCGCTGGCCGGGCGGTTAGCCCGCCTTGCGCCGGTCTTCGGGAGCCGCTTCGGCGGCCTTTGGCTGATCGGGCCAGATGCCGCGGGTGTCGTAGACCGCTTTGGCGGCGCGCTCGGCAAGCGGGACCGACCTGAACACATCGTGGTCGACCAGCACGATCAACACGCCGCACTCCTCGAGCGCGGTATCGATGTCGACCAGCGTGGCGCCGGTATCGGTGAACTCGATCGGCAACTCGTTCGCATAGGGCTCGACCACGGAGATGCGTCCACCGAAACGGCGCGCCAGCGTGGCGGCGACCAGCCGCGCGGGGCTCTCGCGGAAATCGTCGATGTTGGCTTTGAACGCGAGCCCGAGGCACGCGATCCTGGCCTGCGGGTTGGCCTCGACCAACGCCGCGGCACGCTCGATCGCATGGCGGATCTTGGCGTCGTTAACGCCGCGCGCGGTGCGGATCAGCGGCGTCTGCTCAGGCGCGCTGCTGACGATGAACCACGGGTCTACCGCGATGCAGTGCCCACCGACGCCCGGGCCGGGCTGGAGGATGTTCACGCGCGGGTGGCGGTTGGCGAGGCGGATCACTTCCCACACGTCCAGGCCCATCGCATCGGCGACGATCGACAGCTCATTGGCGAAGGCGATGTTGACGTCACGGTAGGCGTTCTCGACCAGCTTGGTCATCTCGGCGCTCGCGGCATCGGTGGTGATGCAGGTGCCGCGCACGAAGCGTTTGTAGAACGCCAGCGCCTTGCGCGCGCAGCGGGGGGTGATCCCGCCGATCGAGCGGTCGTTGTGAGTCAGCTCCTCGAGGATGCGACCGGGCAGCACGCGCTCGGGGCAATAGGCGATCGCGATGTCGGGCGTGCCGGCGGTGAGGCCGGGCACCGCGAGATCGGGCCGCCTGGCCGCGATCATGTCGCGCAACTGCGAGGTCGTGCCGACCGGCGAGGTCGATTCGAGGATCACCAGGTCGCCGGGCTTGAGCACTTCGGCCACCGCCTCGCCCGCGGCGAGCACGTAGGAGATATCGGGGGTGTGCCGGCCATCCTTCGCGAACGGGGTCGGCACCGCAATCACGAACACGTCGGCCGGCGAAACCTCGGTTGCGGCGGAGAGCAGGCCACGCTGGACCACGCCCTGCACGAGGCCGTCGAGATCGACCTCTTCGATATGGATTTCGCCGCGGTTGATCGTCTCGACCACCTTCGGGCTTACATCGACGCCGAACACGCGCATGCCCGCGCGCGCCACTACTGCCGCGGTGGGCAAGCCGATGTAGCCGAGGCCGATGACGGAAACGGTCGGTTGGGTTTCGCTACGCATGCGCGCGCTGTGCCGCAAAAGGGTGAATGAAGCGGTAACGCTAGCGTGCCAGCAGTTCCACGATTCGCTTTGCCGCGTGGCCGTCGCCGAACGGATTGTGCGCCCGCGCCATCGCGGCATAGGCATCCTCGTCGTCGAGCAGGCGCTCGGCCTCGGCCACGATCCGTGCCGCGTCGGTGCCGACCAGCTTCGCCGTGCCTGCCTCTACGCCCTCGGGCCGTTCGGTCGTCTCGCGCATGACCAGCACCGGCTTGCCGAGTGCCGGCGCTTCCTCCTGCACTCCGCCGCTGTCGGTCAGCATCAGGTGCGCAATCGCCATCAGCCGCGCGAAGTGCGGGTAATCGAGCGGTTCGATCAGCGCGACGTTGTCCAGCCCCGCGAGCTCGCGCTCCATCACGCTGCGCACGTTGGGGTTGAGATGGACCGGAAAGATCACCGCGATATCGTCGCGCGCGGCGAGGCGGCGAACCGCTTCTGCGATCGCCTCCATCCCACCACCGAAGTTCTCGCGCCGGTGGCTGGTGACGCCGATCACGCGTCTGCCCGCGAAGCGCGTTTCCAGATCGGCCAGCCCGTGCGCCAGCGACGGTTCGGCTTCGATTCGCCCGGTGATCCAGTGCAGCGCATCGATCACCGTGTTGCCGGTGACATGCACGGTCGCGGGATCGACGTTCTCTGCGAGCAGCGCCTGCGCCGCAGTCTCGGTCGGCGCGGCGTGCAGCGCGGCAATCGTGCCGATGATCCGGCGGTTGATCTCCTCCGGCCACGGATGGTGGATGTTGCCGCTGCGCAACCCCGCCTCGACATGGCAGACGGGAATCTTGCGGTAGTAGGCGGCGAGCGCCCCGCACATCGCGGTCGCGGTGTCGCCCTGAACCACGACCCAGTCGGGCCTCTCGGCATCGAGTACGTTGCCGATGCCTTCGAGCAGCCGCGCGGTGAGCGCGTCGAGCGATTGGTCAGGCCGCATCAGGTCGAGGTCATGATCGGGCACGATGTCCGCGATCTCCAGCACCTGATCGAGCATCCCGCGATGCTGCCCGGTTACGCAGACTCGACTGTCGAAGCGCGTGTCGGCGGCGAGCGTATGGATCAGCGGGAACAGCTTGATCGCCTCCGGCCGCGTACCGAAGATGGTCAGAATGCGTAGAGGCTCGGGCCTTTGCTCGGACATGGGCCGAGCCCCTAGCGCGAAACGGTTAAGAGGGCATTTGCCTTATTGGCCGGGCGGAACCGAGAGATCGGTGCTGCCGGCGGCGTTGTCCGCGCCGGCCGCGTTCTGCGCCGGGCTCTGTTCGGCCGCGTTCTGCTCACGCGCGATCCGCTCCATGTATTCCTTTTCGATCTGCTCGACACGCGCCTGGGTCGCGGCGGCGTCCTCGTCGATCGTCGAGAGGCGCTTGGCGCGTTCTTCCTCGATCAGCTGGCTGAACTTCACGTCGGAACTGGTGCGCTTCTCCGCATAGGCCTGATCGATCAGCTTCTGCGTACAGCCGAGCGCGCCGCCAGGCCCGGTGGGCGTGCATGACAGCGTGCCGAACGCCCCGACCGTCTCGAGTTCGCGCACACGCTCGGTCCACGCGGTGTTCTCGGGCGAATCGCTGTCGCGCAGGATCTGCGGGATGCGAAAACGCTCACCCTCGTCGAGCCGCGCGCAGACGATGATCTCCTCGCCCGTCGACTGGGGGCACGGATCGTCACCGTAGACGATGACCTGGTTGTATTTCTCTTCCGGCCCTTCCTGCGCGGCTGCGGGGACCGGCAGCGTCAGCCCCGCCGCGGCGGCGAGCATCGGCACAAGCAGCGAAAAGGCGAAAGCGCGGGTCATCGTCAACTCCTGTAGCACTGCAAATAGGCGCCGGAAGCCTGAATGCGATGTGAAAGCGGACGGAGCGCACCCCGGTTCCGTTCGACGCGCCCCTAGATCCTTTGGGCCAGACCGATCGCCACCCGGCACCCGAGGCGGATCGCGCCCGACAAAAGCGGATAGGCGGGCGCCTGTTCGGCCCCGGCCGCGAGCGCCGCATCGCGGTGCGCACGCTCATCCTCGCGGAACTCCTCGATCATCACCGCGAGTTCCGGATCGTCGCCGCTCGCCTGCAATTCATCGAGCTGGTGCGAATAGTGGCGCTCGATCTCTTCCTCCACTGCGGCGGTGCAGGCCATCGCCGCTTCCGGGCCGATCAGCGCGGTCGCCGCGCCGAGCGCGTAACCGGCGACCGACCACAAGGGCTGCAGCGCGCTCGGGCGCGTGCCGCGCCGCGCGACCAGCGCATCGAAACGCCTGAGGTGATCGGCTTCCTGCGCCGCCATCGCGCGGATCTCGGTCGAATGGCGGGTGCGCTCACCCATCACGGCGAGCTGACCCGCATAGATGCGCGTCGCACCATATTCGCCCGCCTGGTCGACTCGGATCATTCGATCGGTGCCACTCATGCGCGTTTCCCCAGCAGGAGGAACACAACGATCGCCCCGGCGGTCGAGATAAGGAAATTGAACCCGGCGAGGGAGATGCCCAGCAGCGACCACTGCACCTCGTCGCAGCGCACCAGCGGCGCGGCCATGATCGAGGCAAGCGGATCGCTCCCGCTCGACGCGGCAGCCGAGCACGTGGTGAAGCCTTCCCACCAGCCGTATTCGACCCCGGCGTGGAACCCGCCGATCACGCCCGAAACAAGGATCGCCAATGCGGCAAGGCCGATCCACAGCTGCTTCGGCTGCGCGACCAGCGAAGCGACCGCGAGCGCGAGCGCGGCGAAGTGCGCGTAGCGCTGCCACCAGCACATCTCGCACGGATACAGCCCGAAGCCGTACTGCGAGATGTACGCTCCCGCGAGCAGCACCAGCGGTATGGCCAGCGCGAGCCGCTGCGCTTGCGTGACGGCGGCTGTCATCTCAGCGCCGCGCGCTCATCGTCGCGCCGCTGGTGTGGCGCAGGGTCTTGAGCGCGTAATCGAGCTGGAAGTCCTCGATGCCCTTGGCCTTCGCCTCGTCGGCGGTCATCGAGAAGCGCGGATCGTCCTGCCTGTCGCCTTCGAGCGCTTCGTCATCGAGGTCGACCTCGTTGACCAGGTGGCCGCGCAAGTCGCTCTCGCGGTAGGCATATTTGGCCCGCTTCGCCATGTCGGGGTCGCTCAACTGCGGCACGCGGATGTCGGGTTCGATCCCGCCTTCCTGCACCGAGCGGCCCGAGGGCGTGTAGTAGCGCGCGGTGGTGAGCTTGAGGGCGCTGTCCTTGGTCAGCTGCAGCAGCGACTGCACGCTGCCCTTGCCGAAACTGCGCTCACCCATGATCAGCGCACGGTGCTGGTCCTGCAACGCGCCGGCGACGATCTCGCTCGCCGAAGCCGAACCGGCGTCGATCAGCACGATGATCGGCAGGCCCTTGGCGGCATCGCCCTTGAACACGCTTTCGGCCGCGTAATATATGTTCTCACGCTTGTTGCGGCCGCGTTGCGAGACGATCTCGCCATCAGTCAGGAACAGGTCGCTGAGCGCGACCGCTTCATCGAGCGAGCCGCCCGGGTTCTTGCGCAAGTCGAGCACGAGGCCGTCGAGCCGTCCGCCGGCCCGCTTGCGCAAGTCGGTGAGCGCGCGGTTGACGTCGATGCCTACATCGCGGCTGAACTCGTTGACGCTGATGTAGCCGAGGTTGCCGTCCTTCAATTCCCAGGTGACGGGTTCGAGCTCGATCACCCCGCGGGTGACGTCGACTTCGAGCGGCTCATCGCGGCCGGAGCGGAACAGCGTCAGATGGATCGAAGTGCCGGCCGCGCCGCGCATCTTGGAGACCGCCTGGTCGAGCTCGAGCCCGTAGATCAAGTGCCCGTCGATGTGGGTGATGTAGTCGCCGGCCTTGATCCCGGCCTTCTCCGCCGGGCTGCCCTTGAACGGCGAGACCACCTTCACCGCGCCGTCATCCATCTGGACTGAGATACCGAGGCCCTCGTAGTTGCCGTCGATCATCGTCTCGAGCCGGGTCAGGTCCGATCCGTCAAGGAATGACGAGTGCGGATCGAGCGCAGCGAGCATGCCGTCGATCGCACCGCGGATCAGCACCTCGTCGCTGACCGGCTCGACATAGCTCGTCTTGATCCGCTGGTAGGTGGCGAAGAACTTCGCGAACTCGGGCGATATGCGGCTTTCGACCTGGGCGAAGCCGGCGGTCGTCGCGGGCAGCAGCGCGACTGCGGTAAGCAGCGCGGCAGCGCGAAGCGTGGAGGCGAAATTCATGCTTGCGGAAACCTTCCTTTGCGGTGCCGAGTCTATCGCGCCCCGCGCCTTAACGCCAGATTGCACTCTAACGGACGAAATCCAGCGGATTCACAGGCGCGCCGTCGCGCCGAAGCTCGAGCGTGACCGAGGGATTGCGCGGGGCGGCGACGCCGAGCGGTGCGCCAGCGACGAGCCGGTCGCCGACTGCCACGTCCGTACGCGCGAGGCCGGTGACGAGGCTGGTCCAGCCCCCCTCGTGCTCGATGATCACGATCCGCCCGTAGCCGCGGTACGACCCGGCGAAAGCGACGCGTCCGGCGGCCGGCGCGACCACTTGCGCCCCCTCTCGCGGAACCAGGGTCAATCCCTGGCTCGTACCGCCGTCGCGCGGGGCGCCGAAGCCCAGCGCCGCGCGGCCGGTGACGGGAAGCTGGTATCCGGCCGGTGCCGAAGTGCGCGTGAGCGGTTCCGGGGTGCCACCGGCGACCACCACGCTTTCGACCGGACGCGCGGGGCGCACGATCGGGCCGGGCAGCGCGGCGAGCTCGGCGCGCAGCCGGCCTGCCTGGCCCAGTTCATCGACCAGCGTGTCGAGATCGCGCGCTTCTTCGGCCAGCGCCAGCGCGCGTTCGGATTCGCGCGCCGCGACCCCGCTCGCGCGGCGTGAGGCCAGCCTCTGTCGCGTTTCAAGCGCGGCGAGCTCCGCCTTGCGCTGCTGTAGCCGGCCCTGGGAATCGCGCAGCGCCTCCACGCCCGCGAATGCCGCGTCACGCAATGCCTCGCCCCGGGCGATATCGTGCCGCAAGTCGCGCGTGCGGCGGCGCACTTCGGGCACCGCGGTTGAAAGCATCGCCCGCAAGTAGACGATCTCGCGCACCGAGCCGGGCCGCAGCACCGAAAGCGCGAGCGGCCTGCGGGCGAAGCGCTGCAGCGCGGCGGTCAGCCGCACGAGCGGCTGCTGGCGCTGCGCCAGCCGCAGGCCGAGCGCGGTGCGCTGCTGCTCGATCAGCGCGAGCCGCGCCTCCGCCACGCCGATCGAGGCTTCCGCCTGCTGGATGCGCGCGGCGAGCGCGGCAGCCTCGCGCGCGGTCTTGTCCGCCGCCTCGGTTGCGCGCGCGGCTTGTGCGTCGAGCCGCTTGCCCCGCGCCTCGGCCTCACGGCTCTGGGCAAGCGCCTGCTGGAGCGCACGGCGCGTCTCGGCGGGATCGGCGAAGCCGACCGTTTGCTGCGCCGCGACCGCAGTCGCCAGCAGTGCCAGCGCAGGCAAGATCAGCACCCCCCGTTTCATCGACTCAACCTGCCCGATGATAGGGATGTCCTGCAAGGATGCTGGTGGCGCGGTAGAGTTGTTCGAGCAGCATCGCGCGGGCGAGGAGGTGCGGCCAGGTGGCCTTGCCGAACGCGAACAGCAGGTCTGCCGCGCTGCGTTCGGCTTCCGGATGGCCATCCGCCGCGCCGATCACGAACCGCGTCTCGCGGATACCCCCGTCGCGCCATTTCTCGAGTTGCGCAGCCAGTTGTTCCGACGTGAGGTCGCGCCCGCGTTCGTCGAGCAAGACTGTGCGAGCCGGCGAAAACGGATCGGGAATGCGCCCGCCACGCTCGGGCAGCTCGGTCAGCTTTAGATCCCACGCGATCCGCTGCCGATAGCGCTCGACCAGCTCGCCTTCAGGCGAGCGGGCAATCTTTCCGCGTGCGACGACGTGGAGAAGGATGGGTTATGCGCTTCCGGCGGCAGCGGCCGGCGCGCCCTCGCCGAAGCCCCACATCCGCTCGAGATTGTAGAAGCTGCGCACCTCGGGACGGAACAGGTGGACGACCACGTCGCCAGCGTCGATCAGTACCCAGTCGGCTGCGGGCAGCCCCTCGATCCGAGGACTGATGCGCGTTTCGCGCTTGATCCGCTCGGCAAGCTTCTGCGCCATCGCGGCGACCTGGCGCGTGGAGCGTCCCGAGGCGATCACCATGTGATCGGCGATGCTCGATTTGCCTTCCAACGGGATCGAGATCAGGTCCTGCGCCTGGTCCTCGTCGAGTTGGTGCAGCACCAGCGCGTGGAGCGAGCCGGGCTCGGTTTGGGGTAATTCAGTTTCCATGGTGCCGGTGAGTTGCGAGCCTGATGCCGCGCGGGTGGCGGCAGGCGGAAGATGCGCCTGAGTCATCGCGGTTACGAACACTCCTGTTGCGGAAAGGTTGTGGTGCGGAAGGCAGCTCGAATTCGAACGGGCGCCTCATGCGCCCTCCGCCGATCGGTTTTCGTGAATGAGATTGTGCGTCACCTGGTCCCTGAGCGAGGCGCCCGCAAAGCGGCGGGCCCAGTGCGGATTCGCGCGGCGGATTTCAGTCGCCGAACGCGGATCGGGATCGAAACGCAATAACACCAGCGCCGGTGCGCTCCATTCACCCCGTTTGCTTATTCCGGCCGCCGGCACACGATAGCGCCGGAACCAGGCCATCGCGGGGCTCGCGAGGGCAGCGCCATCATACCCGGGGCGGGTCATCACCGCAATCGGCATTTCCGCGGCGATCCGCCGCCACTGCCGCCAGCGGTGGAATTGCGCGAGATTGTCCGCGCCCATCAGCCACACGAAGCGGCGCTTGGGGAAGCGCCGCTTGAGCGCCCGCAGCGTGTCGATCGTATAGACCGTGCGGAGCGCGCCCTCGATCGCCGTCACCCGGATCGGCAGGCGGCGCGCCTGCGCTTGCGCCGAGCGCACCCGCGCGGACAGCGGCGCCATCCCGGCGACGGGCTTGAGCGGATTCCCCGGCGAAACCAGCCACCACACCTCGTCGAGCCCGAGCGCGTCGATCGCGAACTTCGTGATCGCCCGATGCGCGCCGTGCGCCGGGTTGAAGCTGCCCCCGAGCAGGCCGGTCAGCGGACCGCCGCGCGTCAAAGAAGCCCTCTCATGCGCGGTAGGTGCTTTGCCGCTCGATCATCCAGCCGGGATATTCCGCCGCAAGACGACTCGCCCCATCGAGCCTGGCCATGTCGTCATCGGTCAGCGCGACATCGACCGCGCCGAGGTTGTCGGCCAGCTGGTCCGGGCGCTTGGCGCCGATGATCACGGTCGAGACCGCGGGCTGCTTCAGCAGCCACGCCAGTGCCACCTGCGGCACGGTGCAGCCACGCGCCTGCGCAACCTGGCGCATGACGTCGATCACCCCATAGGCCCGTTCCTTGTCGACCGGCGGGAAGTCGAAGGTCGCGCGGCGCCCCGCCGCATCGCCATCGCGCGTGTACTTGCCGGACAGGAAGCCACCGGCGAGCGGGCTCCACACCATCAGGCCGAGCCTTTCGGCATCGAGCAGCGGAACGATCTCGCGCTCGAGATCGCGGCCGGCGAGCGAATAGTACGCTTGCAGCGACACGAACGGTTCGAGCCGCTCGTAGCGAGAAATACCAAGCGATTTCATGATCTGCCACGCCGCCCAGTTCGATACGCCGATGTAGCGCGCGCGGCCCGAGCGGACGATGTCGTCCAGCGCGCGCAGGGTCTGCTCGATCGGGGTCGCGGCGTCCCAGCCGTGGATCTGGTAGAGATCGACGTGATCGAGCCCGAGCCGTTCGAGGCTCGCGTCGATCTGGCCGAGCAAGTGATAGCGCGACGTGCCGCGATCGTTCGCACCCTCGCCCATCGGGCCCATCGCCTTGGTGGCAACGACCACGTCGGAGCGCTTGACCCCGAGATCCTTGAGCGCGCGCCCGGTCATCTGCTCGGACATGCCATTCGAATAGACATTGGCGGTGTCGATGAAATTGACCCCGGCATCGAGCGCGGCCTTGACCAGCGCGGTCGCGCCTTCCTGCTCGACGTCAGCGATGGCGGTCCAAATCCCGGCGCCTCCGAAGGTCATCGTGCCGAGACACAGCTCCGAGACGAACAGGCCGGTGTTGCCGAGGTTGTTATAGCGCATGGAGAGTCTTTCAGGAGGGGCGGGGGCGGCCGCCTATCTGGGAGCCGTACGTTTACGCGGCAATCCTGCGGCGATCATTTCGCCACCCGGCGCGGCGAGACGCGGAAGCCATGACGCTGCTCCTGACTGGCGATGACCCATCCCGGATACTCGGGCCCAGGCGTGGCGATCGCATCGAGCGTGGCGAGCTCCTCGGCATGCAGCTCGACCTTGCTCGCCGCGAGATTCGCCGCGAGCTGGTCGGCGCGCTTGGCGCCCACGATCACGGTCGAGACCACCGGCTGGTGCAGCAACCAGGCGAGCGCGATCGCCGCGACCGAGACGCCGTGCGCCTTGGCCATCGGCCGCATTGCCTCGACGCACGCCAGCGCCTTGTCCTCGTCGACGTGCGGAAACGCGAGCGTCGCGCGCCGGCCTTCGCCCTCTACTGCACCGTCTTTGCCCGCTGCGTATTTTCCCGAGAGCAGCCCGCCGGCTAGCGGGCTCCACACCATCAGCCCCAGTCCTTCGCTGAGCATCATCGGCACCAGTTCCCGCTCGAGCTCACGCGACGACACCGCGTAGAATGCCTGGTCGGAAACGAACTTGTCCCACCCGCGCCGCTCGGCGATTCCGAGCGCCTTGGCGATCTGCCACGCGGCCCAATTCGATACCCCGACATAGCGCGCGCGGCCGGAGCGGACGATGTCCTCGATCGCGCGCAGCCCTTCCTCCATCGGCGCGTGCGGATCCCACCCGTGGATCTGGTAGAGATCGACATGGTCGAGCCCGAGCCGCTTGAGGCTGGCATCCGCCTGGGCCAGCAGATGATAGCGCGAATAGCCCGCATCGTTGGGGCCATCGCCCATCGGGCCCATGCCCTTCGTGGCGATCACCACCCGGTCGCGCGCCACGCCGAGATCGCGCAACGCATGGCCGAGGAATTCCTCGCTCTGGCCGCCCGAATAGACATTGGCGGTGTCGATGAAGTTGATCCCGCCATCGAGCGCCTGCCTAACCAGCGCGGTCGAGCCGGCCTGATCGAGATCGTGCTGGAAGAACCCGCCGGGCTTGTTGCCGAACGTCATCGCGCCGAGGCACAACTCCGAAACGACGAGGCCGGACGTGCCGAGACGGTTGTAGCGCATTGCGGAATCTCCTTCGCGCGAACTCCTACGCGCGCCGGAGGGCTCGCTTCAAGGCCGCGCCTGTCCGGTGCCGCGCACCAGCCACTTGTAGGTCGTCAGCCCTTCGAGCGCGACCGGGCCGCGTGCATGGAGGCGCCCGGTGGCGATGCCGATCTCGGCGCCCAGGCCGAACTCGCCACCGTCGGCGAACTGGGTCGAGGCGTTGACCATCACGATCGCGCTGTCGACTTCGGCGAGGAACCGCTCGGCCGCGCCCGCGTCTCCGGTGACGATTGCATCGGTGTGGTGCGAGGAATGGAGCGCGATGTGATCGAGCGCGGCGTCAAGCCCATCGACCACCGCGACAGAGAGGATCGCGTCGAGGTATTCGCAATCCCAATCGTTGGCGCTGGCCGGCAGGATGCGCGGGTCGAGCGCCTGGGCACGGGCGTCGCCGCGCAGTTCGCAGCCCGCGTCGAGCAGCGCCCCGACCACGTCTACCGAGCCGGGAAAGGCGGCATCGAGCAGCAGCGTTTCCATTGCCCCGCAGATCCCGGTGCGGCGCATCTTGGCGTTGAGGGCGAGCTTCTTCGCCATCGCCGGATCGGCCGCCGGGTGGATGTAGGTGTGGCAGATGCCGTCGAGATGCGCGAGCACCGGAACGCGTGCGTCATTCTGCACCCGTTCGACCAGGGCCTTGCCGCCGCGCGGCACGATCATGTCGATCAGTCCGGCGGCGCGCAGCATCGCGCCGACTGCGTCGCGGTCTTGCGTCGGCACGAGCTGGATCGCATCGGCGGGAACTCCGGCAGCGGTCAGCCCTTGAGCGATCGCCGCGTGAATCGCGCGGTTCGAATGGACCGCCTCGCTGCCGCCACGCAACAGCGCCGCGTTCCCGGCGCGCAGGCACAGCGCCGCGGCATCTGCGGTGACGTTGGGGCGGCTCTCGTAGATTATCCCGATGAGGCCAATAGGGATGCGCACCCGCGACAGGGCGAGTCCGCTCGGCGCGGTGCTTTCGGAGATCACCTCTCCGACCGGATCGGGCAGTGCGGCGACCGCTTCGAGCGCCCCGGCAATCCCTTCGAGCCGCGCTTCGTCGAGCCGCAGGCGATCGAGCATCGCCGGGCTGAGGCCCTTGGCTTCGCCCGCGGCGATATCGCGCTCGTTGGCGGCGAGAACCGATGGCGCCGCCTGGCGCAGCGCCGCGGCGGCCGAGCGCAGTGCAGCGGCCTTGGCCGGGTCATCGAGCCGCGCGAGCACGCGTTGGGCAGCGCGGCCGGCGCGCGCGAGGTCGGCAATCAGCGCCTCGCAATCCTGGGCGGGTTCGGGTCGGGTCGACATAATCCGGCAATTATCACCTACGCGCGGGCCTGTCAGGCAAGGAAAATTGCGCGACTCGAAACGTTTGGGAAACTGCCGATTCGCGAAAGTTCCGCCGCGAAGTGTAAAATTTACCATAAACTTAAACGATTCATCGCACGACTCACCCGACTCAGCCCGCCCCCCAAGACTCTGCTTGGAGTCTGGGGCGCGAGGTGACACCCCTGTGGATAACTCAACGGGACGCGGGGGTTCCTTTGGAGAAGAAAGCCGCAGGCGGTCTGATGGACCGCCTAACGGACCTGTTTCCCGAGCGTGAGTTCTTCATGCGCTCGCAGGGGCAAGTCCGGTTTATCAGGATTTCGTCACGACTGCAGGTCATCGCCGCCTGTGCGGCGGTGCTTGCCTTGCTCGCATGGGGCTCCACCATGGCGGTCGTCGGCGTGCTGCAATACAACGCTCAGGCCAGCGTGGCAGATCTGCTCGAGCGGGAGGCCAAGGTCGAAAAGTCCGAGAGTCGGGTCAAAACCTATCGCCACGGTCTCGACAAGGTCGCCGACGATCTGGAACGGCGGCAGAATTTCCTTGAGGAAGTGACCGACAACGTCGACCTTCCCAAGGGCGGCGTCGCCAAGACGGCGCATGACACCGTGTCCGATTCGAGCAGCGAATCCGCCAAGACCATCGCCGCCATGAGCAAGTCGATCCCCGAAGCCGGCCGGCTGGCCCGCATCGAGGCACGCCAGCTCGCTTATGCGGAGGACGTGACTCGCTACGCCGACCAACAGGCGCACAAGGCGATGGACGCCATCCGCCGCGTCGGACTGAATCCGGAGCGGA
This sequence comes from uncultured Sphingomonadaceae bacterium, assembly GCA_964401045.1. Classification (GTDB taxonomy): domain Bacteria; phylum Pseudomonadota; class Alphaproteobacteria; order Sphingomonadales; family Sphingomonadaceae; genus CAYNXB01. The sequence continues at coordinate 37,685 of CAYNXB010000019.1, forward strand.
TGCTGGCTTCCGCCCAGCGCGGCCAGGGCGGCCCGTTGGAGGCGCTCAGCACCAGCCGCGACGGTTCGATCGATCCCCGGTTCGAGCGCCTTGGACTAAGCCTCGCGCGGATGGATGCGCTCGAACGCATTCTCGGCGGCATCCCGCAGTTTCTCCCGGCGACCCGCAGCTCGATGGTCAGCTCAAGCTACGGCTATCGACGCGATCCGTTCACCGGGCGCGGTGCGTTTCACGCCGGGCTCGATTTCCGGGCCGGCTACGGCTCGCCGATCCATGCCGCGGCCGCTGGCGTGGTCTCGTTCGTCGGCCGCAAGTCCGGCTACGGCAACTGCGTCGAGATCGATCACGGCAACGGATTGCTAACCCGTTACGCGCATATGTCGGCCTTCCGCAGTAAGGTCGGCACGGAGGTTTCGGCGGGCGACGTGATCGGACTGATCGGCAGCACGGGCCGCTCGACGGGCCCGCATCTCCACTTCGAGGTCCGCATAAACAACCGCGCGGTCAACCCGCGCCCGTTCCTGGAGGCCGCCCCCCATGTTTTCGAAGAAACCCGCGGACACCGCCATGGTGCCGCCCAACCCGGCCGGAGGCCTCTCTAAGCCTATGTCCAGTACCTTCTCCGTCATCGGCTCCGACATCACCATCAAGGGCGATGTCAGCGCTACCGCCGACTTGCACATCGATGGCCGTGTCGAAGGCGACATCCAGTGCGCTTCGCTTGTTCAGGGCGAGGCCAGCACGATCCAGGGCAAGATCGAGGCCGAGACGGCCCGCCTCGCGGGCGTGGTCAAGGGTTCGATCACCGCGCGTGAGCTGGTCGTACTCCAGACCGCCCGCATCGAAGGCGACGTGCATTACGAAGCGCTGACGATCGAGCAGGGCGCTTCGGTCGAGGGTCACTTCGGCATGCGCGGCAAGAAGGATGGCGCTGCCAAGGCGGCGGTGCAGCCGCCGAAGAAAGCCGCGTTCAACGACGAGACGCTCTCGCCGCCGACCCAGGGAGAAAACGGGCTGGACCGCATCTCGCTTCCGAGCTGAAGCTGCGTCCCGGCCAGCGCTCAGGCGCTGGCCGTCACTTCCGACTTGAGCGCCTTGCGGTCGAGCTTGCCGATCATCGTCATCGGCAGGCTTTCGCGCACCACCACTTCGGCGAGCCGCTCGTGCTTGCCGATCCGCTGGTTGACCCACGCACGGATATCCTCGCCGCTCACCGGGTCCGCGTCATCGCGCAGGGTCACGTAGCCGTGCGGCATCTCGCCGTGATACGGATCGGGCAGTCCGAGCACGAGCGCCTCGTGGACCGCGGGATGGCGCAACAGCGCTTCCTCCAGCTGGCTCGGGAAGACCTTGAACCCACCGACCGCGATCATGTCCTTGAGCCGGTCGACGATGCGCACGAAACCGTCGGCATCGATCGTCGCCACGTCGCCGGTGCGCAGCCATTTGACGCCGTCGCGCACGACGAACGCGGTGGCATCGGTGTCCGGCCGGTTCCAGTAGCCTTGCATGATCTGCGGCCCGGCGATGACCAGCTCGCCCGGCTCGCCAGACGCGGGATCGCCTGTCGGATCTTCCTTGTCGACCACCCGCATGCGCGTCTCGGGGATCGGCTGGCCTATCGTGCCCGGGCGCTGCTCACCCTCGTATGGGTTGGTCGAGGCAACGCCCGAGCATTCGGTGAGCCCATAGCCTTCGACCAGCCGGGCGCCGGTCGCCGCCTCGAACCGTTCACGCAGCGGCGCGGGGAGCGGTGCGCCACCCGAAACGCAGATCTTGAGCCGACTGAAATCCGTGCGCCCGAGGCGCGGATGATCGAGCAGTGCCTGGTACATCGTCGGCACCCCAGGAAACGCAGTCGCGCCCGATCGCTCGAGCGTCTTCAGTACTTCGCCCGCCTGGAACCGCGGGACCAGCACGACGCAGCCTCCGCGCGCCACCGTGCGGTTGAGACAACAGGCGTTCGCGAACACGTGGAACAGCGGCAGCGCGCCCATGATCACGTCCGCCTCCCCGCGCCAGGGATCGATGTGCACGATCTGCCGCGCGTTGGCGGAGAGGTTCTGGTGGGTCAGCATCGCGCCCTTGGGCGTCCCGGTGGTGCCGCCGGTGTATTGCAACAAGGCGATGTCGCGTTCGGGATCGAGCGACACCTGCGCGGGGTCGCCCGAACCGAGGCTGTCGCGCCAGTGGCACACGTCCGGTCTGCGCGGAATCGGTGCCAGTTCGCGCGAGCGGAACAGGCGGAACCCGAGCCCAAGCGCACGCGGCAGTTGCGCTGCAAAGCTGGCCACGACGAGAGTCTCAAGCGAGGAATTGTCGAGCACCTCGAGCGCCTTGGGCAGAAGCTGGCTCGAATCGACAGTCACCAGCACCCGCGTGCGCGAATCCTCGACTTGCGCCTCGAGCTCGGCCGCGGTGTAGAGCGGTGAGAAGTTGACCACCGTCGCGCCCGCGATCATCGCCCCGTAATAGGCGATCGGATAAGTCGGAACGTTGGGCAGGAACA
>CAYNXB010000020.1:0-39785 GCA_964401045.1 uncultured Sphingomonadaceae bacterium
AGTCCTCGCCGCCGAGGAAGGTGTCGCCGTTGGTCGACTTCACCTCGAACACGCCGTCGCCGATCTCGAGCACCGAGATGTCGAAGGTGCCGCCGCCGAGGTCGTAAACGGCGATGGTCTTGCCGTCGTCCTTCTCGAGCCCGTAGGCAAGCGCTGCCGCGGTCGGTTCGTTGATGATGCGCAGCACTTCGAGGCCCGCGATCTGGCCAGCGTCCTTGGTCGCCTGGCGCTGCGCGTCGTTGAAGTATGCCGGAACGGTGATCACCGCCTGGGTGATCGTCTCACCGAGATAGCTCTCGGCGGTTTCCTTCATCTTCTGCAGGATGAAGGCGGAAACCTGGCTGGGCGAATAGTCCTCACCACCCGCTTCAACCCACGCGTCGCCGTTCTTGCCCTTGACGATGTCGTAGGGGACGAGGCCCATGTCCTTCTTGGTCAGGGGATCGTCGAACCGACGCCCGATCAGGCGCTTGATCGCAAACAGCGTGTTGTCCGGATTGGTGACCGCCTGGCGCTTGGCCGGCTGGCCGATCAGGCGCTCGCCGTCCTTGGTGAAGGCGACGATAGAAGGCGTGGTGCGCGCACCTTCGGAGTTCTCGATCACCTTGGGCTTGCCCGCGTCCATCACTGCAACGCAGCTATTGGTGGTGCCAAGGTCGATACCGATTACTTTTGCCATGGTTTCCCCGTATTCAGTTCATGTTGGACACCGCCCTGCTGGTCCCCCGTCCATTGGCAGGACCGTTCGGCGGCTCGGCTAACGTGTATTATGGCGGCGATATAGGTGCGGTTTTCCTTGGCACAAGAGATAGCCAAAGTTAGGGAACGCCTTGTTTCAGCACGGGAGAAAAGCCGGTGAAATCCGCTATTTTGACAGGAATTGCGATCATCCTGCTGAGCGCCGGTTTGGCTGGCTGCCAGCAAGGCGCAGACCAGCCCGCGGCCGAGGCGAGCGAGGCTGCGGCTCCCGATGCGCCCGCCGGGGTCGCGGTATCGAACGCCCGGCTGGTGCTGCCAGCGGTCCAGGGCAACCCCGGCGCGGTCTATTTCGACGTCGCGAACAATGGCGGCGCGGATACGGCAATCGCCGGCGCGTCCGTTGAAGGCGCGCAGAGCGCGATGCTCCATACCACCGTGCAATCGGGTGGGATGGCGTCGATGGAGCATATGGACCGCATCCCGCTGGCGAAGGGTGCGACCGTCTCGTTCGCGCCGGGCGGCAATCACGTGATGGCGATGGATCTTTCGGACACGCTCAAGGCCGGCGGCAGCACCGAAGTGACGCTCACGTTCGCCGACGGCGACAAGGTCAGCTTCCCGGCAGAAGTCCGCGCTGCCGGAGAAGCCGACTGACCGAGACCTGCCCGATCGGCGGCGAGCGGCGACTGACCGAGGGCGAGGTCGCCCTCGCCCGCTCGGTGTTTGGCGACGCGATCGACTATCGCCAGGTCACCATCCGGCGGCGCAAGTTCTTCCCGTTCCAGCCGCGTAAAACCACGATGGCGCCGCGCGGGCACCTGCATTTTCATCCGCTTGGCCAGAGCTATTGCGACGATTTCTCGCAAGTGCCGGCTTCGCGTGCCGGGCTGTTCGTGCATGAGATGGCGCACGTGTGGCAGACCCAGGCGCGGGGCAAGTGGTACCTGCTCATCCATCGCCATCCGTTCTGCCGCTACGGCTACAGCCTCAAGCCGGGCTGGACACTCGAACGCTATGGTATTGAACAGCAGGCCGAGATCGTTCGCCATGCGTTCCTGCTGCGCAACGGTGTCAAGCTGCCGGGGGTGGCCGATGCGGCGGCGTACGATGGACTGGTGAAGTTTCCCGGCGCACGGTAAGCCTGGGCTGCGAGGAGAGGACCATGCCCCACGAAATCGATCATGACGCCCTAGTCGAACGTGTCGCCGCCAGACGCGGTGGAATGCGCCGCACCTTCGACAAGTTCGACCCGGCTCGCACGGCCCACGTCATCATCGACATGCAGAACGGCTTCCTCGAGGAAGGCGCTCCGGTCGAAGTGCCTGAGGCGCGCACCATCGTCGACAATATCAACCGGGTCAGCCGTGCGATCCGGGATGCCGGCGGGACGAACGTGTTCCTTCGCTACACCACCAGTGACCTCGATGGGGAATGGTCCGTGTTCGGCCGGCGCATGGGGGCCGAGCTGACCCCCCGCCACAAGGCGGCGTTCATGCCGGGCTCGCACTACCACCAGTTCTGGCCGGCCCTGGATGTCGCGCCGGAGGACCTGGTGATCGACAAGGGCCGCTTCAGCGGCCTGTGCGCCAACGCCAGCACGCTGCACGCCGACCTGCAGGCGCGGGGGATCGACACAATGCTGATCACGGGCACTCTCACCAACTGCTGCTGCGAGACGACTGCCCGGGACGCGATGCAGCTCAATTATCGTGTCAACATGGTGACCGACGCGAATGCGGCATTGAGCGATGCCGAGCACGAGATGACGCTCTTTACGCTCGGCTTCATTTTCGCGGATCTCTTCACCACCGACGAAGTGGTGGCGGAACTGGCGGCCCAGCGGGCGGTCGAGCCAGCCTGACCGGAGGCAAGATGGAACAGGCCAAGGATACATTCCGCGCGTCGTTCGGCGGATGGCTCTGGGGCACCCTCGCGGGCCTCGGAACTGTGCTGCTCGGGCTGGCCGGGATCGGGCTGACGATCAGCGTGGCTGGCGATTGGGGCGCATGGCCGCTGCTGCTTACCGCCGTGGCGCTGGTGATCGTCATATTCCGCTGGTTCGCGGTGATGAGCTCGCTCTACGAGCTTACCGCGGAGCGGCTGATCCTGCGGCGCGGGATTTTCCTCAAGAGCATCGACGAGATCGAGCTCTACCGCATCAAGGACGTGCGGATGGATTTCAGCCTGCTCAACCAGATGGCGGGGATCGGCACGATCTGCGTCACCTCGAGCGATGAGACGACCCGGAATCGCGAGTTGAACATGCGCTTCGTCCCCAAGGCGAAGCAGCGGCGCGAGATGCTGCGCGCGCTGGTCGATGCCGCGCGCCGCAGGCGCGGTGTGCGTGAGATGGACATGTTCACCGATCCGGCCTGAGGGCGCGCGCGTCGGGGTTGAGTAAAGCGGTTTCAAACGATACTAGATCGCGCCATCAGCCGGGCGGCCCAACCCGCGCCCGGACCAATGGCACACCCATGCAGCTCTCCGACTATGGCATGTCGCGCCAACGCGGCTTCCTTGCGCATTACGAAATCGACGGGATCGACCTTCCCGCCTTGCTCGCCCCGGTAGCCGAGACCGCCGGGCAGCTCTCCGACCTCCTGACCAGCGGCCGCGTGCGCCACTGGCTCGCCCAGCTCGGCGATCCGGGGCTGGAGGAATGGGCACGCGAAGCGCCCGAGGAGCAGGTGCGCACCGCGATGGTGCACTACTCGTTCCTGGTGCAGGCCTATGTGTGGGGTGAGCCGGAGCCGCCTGCGTTCCTTCCGGCGAACCTTGCCCGCCCGATCGTCGCCATCGCCCACCGGCTCGGCCAGGCGCCGCTGCTGCCCTACTCCGGCTATGTGCTCGATAACTGGGCGCGGCTCGACAAGGCGGGGCCGATCACCCTTGAGAACATCTACATGTACCAGAACTTCCTCGGCGGGGCCGACGAGAACTGGTTTGTGATGGTCCACGTCGCGATCGAGGCCGAGGCCGGCGTCCTGCTCGACAACGCCACCAAACTGGTGCGGATCGCGCGCGAAGGCGACAAGGCCGAAGTCGAACGCCTGCTGGTCGAAATGGACGCCGCGTGGGAACGGATCTACGCCCACTTCGGTCGCATGCCGGAGCGCTGCGATCCCTACGTCTATTTCCACCGCGTGCGCCCCTACATCCACGGATGGGCAAACAATCCAGCGTTCGACGGCGGCCTGATCTATGAGGGCGTCGACAAGTTCGCTGGCAAGCCGCAGGCGTTCCGCGGGCAAACCGGGTCGCAAAGCTCGATCGTTCCGGCGATGGATGCGCTGTTCGCGGTGGGCCACAGTGCCGATCCTCTCAAGACCTTCCTCGACGAGTTGCACCAGTACCGCCCGGTGCCGCATCGTAAGTTCATCGAGGACCTGGCCACGCAATCGACCTTGCGCGCGTTCGTGGCGGACTCGGGCTCGGACAGCCTCAAGGCGGCGTTCAACGCCTGCGTCGAGCAGGCCGCGCGGTTCCGCACGCGCCACCTCGAATACGCCGCGAGCTACATCAACAAGCAGGCGAGCTCGATTCCCGGCAACGACCCCGATGTCGGCACCGGCGGCACCCCGTTTATGCGCTATCTGAAGAAGCACCGCGACGAGAACCGCGCGCAAACGGTCTGACGGCCGGACCCGATTGCCGCCCAAAGCATTGCGCAAGCGATGGCATCGGGCGGCAAGAGAGTTCTGTTCGCGGCGCTGGCCGGCAACCTGGCGATCGCGGCGAGCAAGTTCGCGGCGGCGTTTATTGCCGGCAGCTCGTCGATGCTCACTGAAGGCATCCACTCGCTGGTCGACAGCGGCAACCAGGTATTGATGCTCTACGGCCGCAATCGTTCGCAGATGCCGCCCGATAAGCTCCACCCACTCGGATATGGCCGCGAGATCTACTTCTGGGGCTTCGTGGTCGCGCTGCTGATCTTCACAACCGGCGCGGGGATGTCGTTTTACGAAGGCTGGCTGCACTACCGCGACCCCGAGATGCTTACGCTGCCGTGGGTAAATTTCCTGGTGCTCGGCCTCGCGTTCGTGTTCGAAGGCACCTCGCTTATGGTTGCCTTCCGCGAGTTCGCGCGCACCCGTCCGCCCGAGCTGAGCTGGTGGCGCGCCCTGCGCCAAAGCAAGGACCCGACGGTGTTCGTGGTACTGATCGAGGATTCCGCTGCGCTCGCGGGCATCCTCATCGCGGCGGTGTTTATCGGCCTGACCGTAATGACCGGCGATGCCCGCTGGGACGGCATCGGCTCGATGACGATCGGCGTGCTGCTCGCAGTGGTGGCGGTCATGCTCGCCAGCGAGTGCAAGGCGCTGCTGATCGGCGAAACCGCCGATCCAGCCGTCCAGCGCTCGATCGACCGCATCGCCACCGAGCAGAAGGGCGTATGCGTGGTGAACGAAGTGCTCACGGTGCAACTGTCGCCGCAGCAGATCGTGGTGATGGTCAGCCTGGATTTCGATGACGACCTGTCGTTGTCACGGGTGGAAGCCATCGCCGCCGAAATCGAGCGGCAGGCGATCAAGGCTCACCCGGAGGTGATGCGCCTGTTCATTCGTCCGCAACCTCGCCAGGAGGCCAGCCAGGAGCGAACCCGGCTGGCCTCGGCGAATGCGTTGGACTGACTCAGCGCCGGTCGCGGCGGCAATCGACTTCGTACTCGTGGCCGCGCGAATCGCGGCGGTAGCACTTGCCATCCTTCTCGATCAGTGCACCGCCGACCGCGCCGGCCGCGGCACCGATTGCCGCGCCCGTGCCGACGTCACCGCCCGTAACCGCGGCGACACCGGCGCCAGCCGCAGCCCCCGCCAGCCCGCCTTCGGCCGCATAGTTGTCGGCGCAAGCGCCGAGCGCAAGCGCCGAGACGAGCAGCGCGGGGGTAACAAGGGTTCGCAAAGTCATCGTTTCTCTCCGTTAACGGTTAGGAGGCCAACGATCGGAAACCTCGCGCCGTTCCTTCATATTCCGGCGAAGCGCCCCCCGCGCGCGACGGTGCCGGAGGTGCCGTACGCCCGGGGATCGACGCCATTCCACGATGCCTTAACTTTCGAGGCGTATTCGCCCCTCATGCTGGAAGGGCAGGAAATCCGTGCGGAAACCGGCCCGGCGCAATTCCGCGGCGAGTTTCTCGGCTATTGCGCTCTAATTGAGGATCATGCGGCCGATGCCCTCGAACGGCTGGTCGAATTAGGCGAGTTGAAGAAAGCGCCCCATCTTTTTGGACAGAAGTTCGGAGCGCTCGCGCGACACGTTCATCATCCGAAACTATGGCTCCATCCCGCTCACGTGGACCAGGTGCTGGGAGAGCTGTCCCGCCTCGTCGAGTTGCGGGGCGCGATTTGCCATGCGTTGATGGAAGAGGCGACGATCGAAGGGCACCCCGGGCTTACGTGGCGCCTGCCGGGGGACAAGGATTGGCGAAACAGAAAATCGCTGACCGATCAGGAGCTTGCCGGCTTGCTTTCGGACCTCAAGCACCAGACGAAGCGGTTTCGCAACCAGCTTCTCAAACAGCTCTAGTCCGGCTTCTTCGCCACACCGACCATCGCGGGACGCAGTAGCCGGTCCTTGATCATGTAGCCCGGCTGGATTTCCTGCACGACCGTGCCCGGCGCCGCTTCGTCCGAGGGGATTTCGAGCATTGCCTGGTGTTGATTGGGATCGAGCGGCAGGCCCTTGGCGGCGATGCGGCTTATACCGTGCGCCGCGAACGCCTTCTCCAGTTCGCGCTGGGTCGCTTCGATCCCCGTTACCAGGCTCTTGAGCCGCGGATCGTCGTGCAATTCGTTTGGCACCGCATCGATCGCCCGGGCGAGGTTGTCGGCGATCGACAGCATGTCGCGCGCGAAGCCGGTCGCGGCGTAGGCGCGCGCGTCCTGCACTTCCTTCTCCATCCGCCGGCGCACGTTCTGCACTTCCGCCTTGGCGTAGAGTACGTCCTGCTGAGCGGTTTCGAGGTCCCCGCGCAGTGCCTCGAGCGCATCGGCGACACTGCCGTCCGCTTCGTCATCGCCCTTGTCGAGCAATTCCTCGGGCACCCCGGCCAGTTCCTTTTCCACCGCTTCGTCGCGCGATTTATCGTCCGGGTTCATTGATCTTTTTCCAGCTATCCGATGAGTTTGCCCAAGCTCTGGGCGGTAAAATCTACCATGGGCACGACTCGCGCGTAATTCAACCGAGTCGGCCCGATCACGCCGAGCACGCCGATAACCCGGCCCTCCCGGTCGCGATAGGGCGAAGCGATTACTGCCGAACCGGAGAGCGCGAACAGGCGATTTTCGGATCCGATGAAGATCCGCGTCGCCTCGGCCTCGCGCGCGCTATCGAGCAGGCCGGCGACCGATTGCTTGTTCTCCAGGTCATCGATCAGCTGGCGCACCCGCTCGATGTCGCCGAGCGCGCTCTCGTCGAGTAGGTTCGCCTGTCCGCGGATGATCAGCACCGGACGCCGCGCCGCATCCTCGGTCCACACCGCGAGCCCGCGCGTCACGAGGTCGCGGCTGGCTTCGTCGAGCGCGCCTCGGCCGGAGGCGATCTCGGACTCGAGCACAATCGCGGCATCGGCCAGCGTGCGGCCCGCAAGCCGCGCGGCGATGAAATTGCTGGCCTGTTCCAGCGCCGAGCGCGTCGTTCCCACCGGCACGTCGAGCACCCGGTTCTCGATCTGCCCATCCTCGCTCACCAGGATCGCCAGCGCCTTGTCGCGCGATAGCGGGACCAGGTTGAGCTGGCTCAGGCGCGGCTCACGCCGCGGCACCATCACCACCCCGGCAGCGGCGGTGAGATCGGAGAGGAGCGCACTGGTCTTCTCCAGCGCCGCTTCGATCGGGCCGGGATTGCCGAGGCGCTGCTCGATTGCCGCCCGCTCCTCTGCGCTGGGCTCGGCGACCTGCATCATCCCATCGACGAACAGGCGCAGGCCGATATCGGTCGGCATCCGTCCGGCACTGGTGTGCGGTGCGGCGAGGAGGCCCAGGTTCTCGAGATCGGCCAGCACGGAACGGATCGAGGCCGGCGACAGGTTGAGCCCGGTTTCACCGGCAAGCGTTTTCGAGCCGACCGGGTGCCCGCTCGTCAGGTAGCCCTCCACCACCAGGCGGAAGATGGACCGGGCGCGGTCGGTCAGTTCGGTGACGGGGAGATTGGCCATCGTGCGGACCAGATAGGGCCGCCTGGCGCAAGTGGCTAGCCGCCGCGCTGATCGTATTCGAAGCGGTTCTCCGCCCGGCCGACAAGATCGTCGAGCGGCAGCTCCTGCCAGGCATTCTGAAGATCGGGCTCGATCGCCTGCAGCGCATCCACCCGGCAGCCAAGATTCCAGTCGAGCGAATCTGCCCGAGTGGCAGAAATCCAGCGGACGTTCACGCTCGGGGCGTCGGTGTGAGCCGGGCCCGGGCAGTTCGCCATATCGTAGCGTACCGCGCCCGCGGGACGGAACGGGCGGATACGATCGAAGAAGGCACGCACCTGTTTGGCCGAGGCGCTGAATTCGTGGCGGCCCTTCGTCTTCACGAACCGGCCGCCTTCGTAAACGCCGTGGCCGTCTGCATCGAGCGTCAGGGAAAACACCGGGCAACTGCCAAAGCATGGCGTGGTTTCGAAGGTCACCTGGCGCGGCGGTTCGGAGCCCGCCCCCGAGGTGGTGGTGACGCAGCCGGCCAGTGAAACGGCGGCGAGAGCAGCTATCCAGCGCATAAGTTTCCTTCGATGGGTCTTGTCTTAGTCGATTTCCCAAAATGAATTGGCAACGTGAACCCCCGCTGGCTAGGGGGAGTTCCTGATTAGCAAAAAATCGAGATTGCCATGCGCCCCTCCGGACGCGCGCCCGACGAAATGCGCGCCATCACAATCGAGACCGGTTTCACCCGCCATGCCGAAGGTTCCGTCCTGATCGGCTTTGGCGATACGCGCGTGCTGGTCACCGCCAGCGTCGAGGATCGGGTGCCGCCATGGCTGCGCAACAAGGGCCAGGGCTGGGTCACCGCCGAGTACTCGATGCTCCCGCGCGCGACGCACACGCGCGGCCAGCGTGAGGCGGCCAAGGGCAAGCAGAGCGGCCGCACACAGGAAATCCAGCGGCTGATCGGCCGTTCGCTGCGTGCCGTGACGGATATGGCGAAGCTCGGCGAGCGGCAGGTGATCCTCGATTGCGACGTGATCCAGGCCGACGGCGGCACCCGCACTGCGGCGATTTCCGGAGCATGGATCGCATTGCGGCTCGCGGTGAACAAGCTGATGGCCGAAGGGAAGATCGAAGCCGATCCGATCGAGAGCAAGGTGGCGGCGGTGTCGTGCGGCATCTACCAGGGCACCCCGGTACTCGACCTCGACTACATCGAAGACAGCAATGCAGATGCGGACGCCAACTTCGTGCTGCTCGAAGGCGGCAAGATCGCCGAAGCGCAGGCGACCGCCGAGGGCGCGTGCTACGACGAGGAAGGCCTGCTGCGCCTGCTGCGTCTCGCGCGTCTTGGCTGTGACCGGATCTTCGCGGCGCAGGCGGACGCGGTGAAATGACGCGCAAGCTGGGCGGCGGCAAGCTGGTCATCGCCACGCACAACGCCGGCAAGCTCAAGGAAATCGCCGCGCTGCTCGACCCGCATGGCGTGGATTGCATTTCGGCGGGCTCCCTCGGGTTGCCCGAACCGGCTGAAACCGGCCGCACGTTCATCGACAATGCGCTGATCAAGGCGCGGGCCGCCGCCGAAGCCTCAGGCCTTGTCGCACTCGCCGACGACAGCGGGCTCTCGGTCGCCGCGCTCGACGGGCGGCCGGGTGTCTACACCGCCGACTGGGCCGAGCGGCAGTGGTTCGAAGGCAACGCCGGTCGTGATTGGTACATGGCGATGGGCAAAGTCGAAGGCATGCTCCAGGCGCTAGGCCCCGATACCCCGCGCGATGCGTGGTTCTCGTGCGTCCTCGCGCTGGCGTGGCCCGATGGCGATCATGCGATCTACGAAGGCCGTGTGGCCGGAACACTCGTCTGGCCGCCGCGGGGGAACAGGGGTTTCGGCTACGATCCGATCTTCGTGCCGGCCGGCCAGGAGCAGACTTTCGGCGAGATCGACCCGGACGTGAAGCGCCGCATCAGCCACCGGGCCGACGCGTTCGCCAGGCTCGTCGCCGATCAGTTTTCCTAACGGATTGCTTCTCCGAATACGTTGCCGGGCGGCGAGTAGCGGCACACCAGCGCATCGCGCTTCTTCGCAGTGACCAGCGCGCAGCCGACCTCGCGCGTCTCAGGCCAGACGATCTGGGTGTAGTGCGCCACGTCCTGCCACTTGCCGGTGGCCGATACCTCGGGAAATACGCCCGGGTGGAAATCGCGCTTCTCGTCTACGAACCGGGCCATCATGTGCTCGAGATCGTAGAACCGGGCCGTGCCCATCCAGATGTTCTCGCCCTGTCCCGGGCGGCTGTCCTGATTGGAGTGCCGCAGCTTGCCGTCGTCGGCGAGTGTTTGCGCCCAGGGCTGCGCGGCGGTTGCGAGCGCCGCGTTCCATTGCAGCGGCGCGAGCCCCTTGTCGGCGCGCGCCCGATTGTGCGCCGCGAGCAGCCGGACCGCGAAGTTCGAAGCGTTGTCCGGCGCGGGCTGCGAGGAGACGCGCGTGGTGCGCGCGGATTGCACATGGCTTTGCGGCACGCAGGCCAGCAAGATGAGGCTTAATAGGGCGAAGAGGGGTGTGCGGATCATGGGCTGTGCTTGACAGCTAGCGCTGAATGGCGGCTGAAACAGGGCGATGGCGCGCGCGCTCTACATCCACTGGCCGTTCTGCCTGTCGAAGTGCCCGTACTGCGACTTCAACAGCCACGTGCGTGACCGAATCGATGTCGGCGCGTGGGGTGAGGCGCTCCTGGCCGACATGCGCCATGAGGCTGCGCTCGCAGGCGGTGAGGAACTTGAATCGGTGTTTTTCGGCGGCGGCACGCCTTCGCTGATGCCGCCTGCACTGGTCGAAGCCTTGCTCGACGAGGCGGGGCGCCTGTGGGCCTTCGCGCCGGGGATCGAGATCACGCTGGAGGCCAATCCCAGCTCGGTCGAAGCGGCGAACTTCGCCGATCTGGCGCTGGCCGGGGTCAATCGCGTCTCGCTCGGTCTGCAGGCGCTCGACGATGCGGCGCTGCGCTTCCTTGGGCGGCTGCACGACGTCGAAGAAGGCCTGAAGGCCCTTGTAACCGCACAGAACGCCTTCAAGCGGGTATCGTTCGACCTGATCTACGCCCGTCCGACGCAGACCGAGACCGAATGGCGCGCCGAGCTGGAACGGGCGCTCGGGTTCGGCACCTCGCATCTTTCGCTCTACCAGCTCACGATCGAGCCCGGCACGCGCTTCGCCACCGACGTGAGGCAGGGAACCTTCGCCCCCCTTGACGACGATCCCGCGGCGGACCTGTTTGCGCTCACCAGGGAGATCACCGCGGCAGCAGGCGTACCGGCCTACGAGATCAGCAACCACGCCTGCCCGGGCGAGGAGAGCCGCCACAACCTCACATACTGGCGCTACCGCGATTATGCCGGCATCGGCCCGGGGGCGCATGGCCGGCGCGGCGGTGCGGCGACGGTGCGGCACAGGAAGCCCGAGAACTGGCTCAAATCGGTCGGCGAACATGGCCACGGCATCGCGGAGGAGCGCGCGCTGGGCCAGCACGAGCAAGCCTCCGAAGCGCTGCTGATGGGCCTGAGGCTCAAGGAGGGCGTCGATCTGGCCGAGCTTTCCGTCCGGTTCGGCATGACCGATTCCGGCCTGGTCGATTTCCGCCGTTTCGCGATCCACGCGCAGAACGGCTTGCTGTGGCACGAGGGCAGCCGCATCGGCGTCACCGAGGCCGGCTTCCCGCTGCTCGACGCGCTGCTGGCCGAGCTGGTCTCGAGCGAGTTGGTGCGCGCATGACCCAGGCAGAGATACTCGAAACCTGGCGCGATCACCTCGCCAATGGACGCCGCCGCTCGCCCCATACGGTGCGCGCCTATCTGGCGGCGGGCAAACGCCTGCTCGATACGCTCGATGGCCCGGGGTGGGCGACTCTCGCACGCCTCGATGCGCCCGCGCTGCGGCAGCAACTGGCGATGCGCCGCGCCGAAGGTGTCGGCAACGTCTCTGCCGCACGCGAGCTTTCGGCGCTCAAGGCGTTCATTGCCTTCGCGCGTTTCCAGTCGGGCGCCGACGAAGCTGCCCCGCCCCGCCTGCGCGGGCCGCGGATCAAGAAGGGCCTCCCGCGCCCGATCACGCCCGACGAAGCGGTCAATCTCGCGGAACTGGTTGCCGAGAACGACTTGTGGACCGGCGCGCGCGACCGGGCGGTGCTGCTGCTGCTCTACGGTGCGGGAATGCGGATTTCGGAGGCGCTCTCACTCACAGGCAGTGCGCTGCCGCTCGGCGAGGTGCTGGTCATCACCGGCAAGGGCAACAAGCAGCGAGTGGTGCCGATCCTGCCGATGGTGCGCGCCGCGGTAGCCGATTACGCCGTCCGGTGCCCCTATCCGCTCGCGCCCGACGAACCCCTGTTCCGCGGCGCCAAGGGCGGACCGCTCGGCCAGGGCATGGTTCAGAAGGCTGTCGCCCGCGCCCGCCGCGCACTCGGTCTGCCCGACAGCGCCACGCCCCACGCCTTGCGGCACAGCTTCGCCACTCACCTGCTCGGCGCGGGCGCGGACTTGCGCAGCTTGCAGGAACTGCTCGGCCACGCCAGCCTCGGCTCGACGCAGATCTACACCAAGGTCGATGCGTCGAAGATGCTCGACGCTTACCGCAACGCCCATCCTAGGGCCTAGGCCGCGGCTTCCAGGTCAACACGCGCCACAGGTAGGCGATGAGCATCACGCCGACGCCACCGAGCACCGCCCATTCGAGCCAGTGCTCATAGCGGTCGAAATAATACGCGAGCCACTGGCCGCCCTTGATCAGGATCACGTTCCACACCGCCGCCCCTGCAAAAGTGAACGCGAGGAAGCGCCAGTGGCCCATGTGCGCGAGGCCGGCCGGCAGCGAGATCATCGTGCGCATGAACGGCGAAAAGCGCAGCAGGAACACCGCCCACTGGCCGTGGTGGCGCAGGAACCGGCTCGCCTGCTCGATATGTTCCCAGTCAAGGGTCAGCCAGCGGCCCCAGCGGTCGACGATCGGCGCCAGCCGTCGGTAGCCCCATCTGTCCCCCGCGATGAACCACGCGTAATTCCCGAGCGTCGAGCCGACCGTGCCGGCGAACAGCAGCGGCCAGAACTCCATCGTCCCGCGCGCAACCGCCACGCCGCCGAGCCCCATGATGAGCTCCGACGGGATCGGCGGAAACACGTTCTCGATCACCATCAGGAAGGCGATTCCCCAATAGCCGCCCTGTTCGATCGTCCGGAGGATGAATTCGTCCATCGCTCAACAACGCTTTCCGCCCCGTGCGGTTCACGGCAGGCGTTCTTGGGGTGAAATCGGAAAAGCTTAAGCTGACTTGAGGTCCGTCAGTTTTCCGTCAGGCGACTCTCGATTGCATCCCAGATGCGCCCGGCAGTGTCGGTGCCATTGAACTTGTCGATCGCAACGATGCCGGTGGGACTGGTGACGTTGATTTCGGTCAGCCATTTGCCGCCGATTACATCAATGCCCACGAATATCAGGCCCAGTTCCTTGAGCACCGGACCCATGGCGGCGCAGATATCTTCCTCGCGCGCCGTGAGCGTGGTCGGCTCGGCTGAGCCGCCCATCGCAAGGTTGCTGCGGAACTCCCCCTTGCCCGGCCGTCGGTTGATCGCGCCCGCCACTTCGCCGTCGACCAGCACGATGCGCTTATCGCCCTCCGCCACTTCGGGAAGGAACGGCTGCAGCATGTGCGGCTCGGGCCAGTTGCGGTTGAACACCTCGAACAGCGCCGAGAGGTTCTCGCCATTCTCCGGAATGCGGAAGATCGCCTTGCCTCCGTTGCCGTGGATCGGCTTGACCACCACCGCGCCGTGTTCTTCCTGGAACCGGCGCGCCTCATCCACGCTGCGGGTGACCAGTGTCGGCGGCATGAAGCGGCGGAAATCGAGCACCAGCATCTTTTCCGGCGAATTGCGGACGGCCCTGGGATCGTTGACCACCAGGGTCTCGTTCCCAATGCGCTCGAGCAGATGGGTCGCGGTGATGTAGCCCATGTCGAACGGCGGATCCTGGCGCATCAGCACCACGTCGATTCCGCGTCCAAGGTCGATCCGCTGCGGCTCGCCCGCGATGAAGTGATCGCCCGGGATGTCGCGAACCTCGACCGGTTGGACGAGCGCCCACAACCGGTCGTTGGCATCGAGCGTCAGCGAATCCACATCGTAATGGAACAACCCATGCCCGCGCTCTTGCGCCGCCAGCATCAATGCAAACGAGGAATCGCCCGCAATATTGATGCTTTCGAGCGGGTCCATCTGGACCGCGACGCGCAGGCTCATCCGTTATTCCTCATGGCATCCAGGCGTTTTCGATGTGGCGAGGGAAGGCGCCGGGTGCAAGCAGGATCACATCCACGCGAATGTCCTCGCCATTGGTCGCGTAGAGATGCGCAACCGCCTCTGCCGCCGCGGCGACACGGCGCAGGCGATATTCGTCGATCGCGAAATCGAGCTCGGCGGCAGAACTCCGCCACTTGACCTCGACGAAGGCAATGAGGTTGCCCCGGCGGCAAATCAGGTCGATCTCGCCGAGCGGCGTCTTTCTGCGCCGGTCGAGCACTGTCCAGCCTTTCATCTGCAGCCACAGCGCCGCGCGGCGTTCGCCCTGCCGCCCGCGTTGCTCGGCAAGCTGGCGTTTCATCGCTTCAGCTCGAGCGCCCGGGCATAGAGCGTCTTGCGATCGAGGCCGGTGGCGCGGGCAACTTCGGCGGCGGCTTGCGATGGTTTGAGCGTGCCGAGTGCGGCTTTCAGCAAGGCATCTGCATCGGCTTCGGACGCGGGCGCCGCTTCGGGTGGCGGACCTACCAGCAGGACGATCTCCCCTTTTGCCGGGTGCGCCTCGAAGTGCGCGCGCAGCTCGCCGGCAGTTCCATTGCGGCATTCCTCGTGCAGCTTGGTCAACTCTCGCGCCACGGCCACTTCCCGCCCCGGGAGCACTTCGCCGATTGCCGCCAGCGATTTGATGAGGCGCGGCGCTGTCTCGAAGAAGATCAGCGTCGCTTCCACCCGCGCCAGTTCAGCCAGCATTTCGCCGCGCGCCTTGTCCTTCACCGGCAGGAACCCGGCGAACAGGAAACGATCGTTGGGCAAACCCGACAGCGTCAGCGCCGCGAGCGGCGCGCTTGGACCGGGCAATGTGGTCACCGCGATGCCCGCCGCCCGCGCTTCGCGAACCAGGCGGAAGCCGGGGTCGGACACCAGCGGCGTGCCCGCGTCGCTCGCCAGCGCCACGGCCTTGCTTCGCATCGCCTCGACCAGCCGCGCGCGGTCCTGTTCGCCGCTGTGATCGTCATAGCGCCACAATGGCTTGCTCACGCCAAGGTGCTTGAGCAGCTTGCCGGTGACACGCGTGTCCTCGCACGCCACCGCATCGCACCGCGCCAGCGTCTCCGCCGCCCGGCGGGTCAGGTCGCCGAGGTTGCCTATCGGCGTCGCGACAATATACAGCCCCGGTTCAAGCCCGGCGTCGGAAGCGTTTTGCGACATCGAGGCGTTTAGACCCCATGCGGACGGGAGCGGCAAGGATGTTGCAGGTGAGGCTCAACAAGCGGCAAATGCTCGCGCTGGGCGGAGGCTTGCTCCTGGCGGCCTGTAAGGTCGTCCCCGAAACCGGCGCTCCGCCCGTGGCCAGGCCGGCGCCCGGTCCGAGCGAGCCCAGCGCCAACGTGCTGCCGACCGATTCCGACCGTCACCGAATCGCCCTGCTCGTGCCGCTCAGCGGCGACAACGCTCAGGTAGGCCAGTCCATCGCCAATGCCACCACGATGGCGCTGCTCGACACCAATGCCGACAAGCTGCGGATCACGACCTATGACACCGCCACCGGCGCAGGGAGTGCGGCCGCGCGCGCGATTGCCGACGGCAACAAGCTGATCCTCGGTCCGTTGCTGGGTGAGGACGTGGCACCCGTGATCGCCGCCGCCCGTCCGGCGAACGTGCCGCTGATCGCGTTTTCCAACGATAGCACCGTCGCCGCGCGCGACGTGTTCCTGATGGGGCAATCGCCCGAGCAGTCGATCCGCCGGGCGGTTGATTACGCGCGCGGCAAGGGTTCGAAGACGTTCGCCGCGTTGGTTCCCAACGGCGAATACGGGCGCCGCGCGGAACTCGCCTTCAACGATGCGGTTCGGGCCGCCGGCGGAGCGATCATGACCGTCCAGCGATACGATCGCGGCAACACCTCCATCGTCAGCGCTGCCCAGCGCCTCACCGCGAGCGGCGGGTTCGACACTGTGATGATCGCCGACGGTGCGCGTCTCTCCGTGATGGCGGCGCGCGAGCTCAAGCAGCAAACGCCTTCGCTGCACTTGATCGGCACGGAGCTGTGGAGCGGCGAAGCCGAGATCGCGAGTTCGGCGCCGTTGCGCGGCGGATGGTTCGCGGCGATCTCCGACGATCGCTGGCGGCAGTTCACCGACAGCTACCAGTCGCGGTTCGGTTCGCGCCCCTATCGCGTCGCCACGCTCGGTTACGATGCGGTGTTGCTGACCCTGCGCGTCGCGCGGGACTGGCAGCCGGGCAAGCCCTTCCCGACCGCCTCGATGCTTGATCCGACGGGCTTCCTCGGCCTCGACGGACCATTCCGCTTCCGCCGCACCGGGATCGGTGAGCGGGCAATGGAAGTGCGCCAGGTCGGCAATGGCACGATCACCGTGGTCGAGCCCGCGCCGGCGAAGTTCTAGCACGATCCATCCCTGAAGATTGCTTCGCTGCGCTCGCAAAGACGAGGAGTGGGATAATCCCGCCTCTCGCCTTGAATCCCCGCGATTCCGCGCCTTATAGCCGCGCGCATGACGATCGATGACAGCGGCTCCCTGTTTGACCAGTTGCCCGCCGCCGGCGGCGATTACGATGCCTCGGCGATCGAGGTGCTCGAAGGGCTCGAGCCGGTCCGCCGTCGCCCGGGCATGTACGTCGGCGGCACCGATGAGCGCGCGCTTCACCACCTCGCCGCCGAAGTACTCGACAACGCGATGGACGAGGCTGTCGCCGGCCACGCCAGCCGCATCGAGATCACGCTCGAAGAAGGCAATCGCCTGACGATTGCCGACAACGGCCGCGGCATGCCGGTCGATGAGCATCCCAAGTATCCGGGCAAGTCTGCGCTCGAGGTGATCCTCACCACGCTCCACTCGGGGGGCAAGTTCTCGGGCAAGGCCTATGCCACCAGCGGCGGCCTCCACGGCGTCGGCATCTCGGTGGTCAACGCGCTGTCGGTGAACACGCGGATCGAGGTGGCGCGCGATCGGCAGCTCTACGTGCAGGAGTTCTCCAAGGGTCTCGCCCAAGGCGGGCTGCGCCATGAAGGGGCCGCGCCCAATCGCCGCGGCACCACTGTCAGCTTTACGCCGGACGCCGAAATCTTCGGCGATCGCCAGTTCAGCCCCAAGCGGCTGTTCAAGCTGGCGCGTTCGAAGGCGTATCTGTTCGCCGGGGTCGAGATTCGCTGGAAGTGCGCGCCCTCGCTGGTGAGCGAGGACGTCCCGGCCGAAGCGGTGTTCCAGTTTCCGGGCGGCCTCGCCGACCATCTCGCAGAGCAGGTTGCCGGGCGCGAATGCGTCACCAGCCAGTTCTTCGTTGGCCGCCAGGACTTTCCCACCCAGAACGGGGAGACGCAGGGCCGCGTCGAGTGGGCCATCGCCTGGCCGTTGTGGTCGGACGGCGCGTTCTCCTGGTATTGCAACACCGTGCCGACGCCCGACGGCGGCACGCACGAGGCGGGCCTGCGGGCCGCGCTGACCAAGGGCATCCGCGCGTTCGGCGAGCTGGTGGGAGCGAAGAAGGCAAAGGACATCACCACTGACGACGTGATGACGGGGAGCGAAATCATGCTCTCGGTGTTCATCCGCGATCCGCAGTTCCAAAGCCAGACCAAGGACCGTTTAACCAGCCCCGAGGCGGCGACCCTGGTCGAGCGCGCGGTGCGCGACCATTTCGACCATTTCCTGACCGACAACATGGAGCGTGGCCGCGCACTGCTCGCCTCGATCACCGAGCGAATGGACGAACGGCTCGCGCGCAAGGCCGAGCGCGAGATAAAAAGGAAAACAGCCACTAACGCGCGCAAGCTGAGACTTCCCGGCAAGCTCACAGATTGCTCGGGCGAGACCGGGGCCGAGACCGAGCTGTTTATCGTCGAGGGCGATTCGGCGGGCGGCAGCGCCAAGCAGGCGCGCGATCGCAAGACCCAGGCGATCCTTCCGATTCGCGGCAAGATCTTGAATGTCGCTTCAGCGAGCGCTGATAAGATCCGTGCCAATCAGGAAATTGCCGACCTGACCCTCGCCCTGGGCTGCGGCATCAGGCGTGACTGCGATCCCGCAGCGCTGCGCTATGATCGCATCGTCATCATGACCGACGCCGATGTCGACGGCGCACACATCGCAACGCTGCTGATGACGTTCTTTTTCCAGGAAATGCCCGAACTGGTGAAGCAGGGGCACCTGTTCCTCGCCCAGCCACCGCTGTTCAAGCTCACCGCCGGCAAGGACAGCGCCTACGCCCGCGACGAGGCGCACCGGCGCGAGCTTGAGGCAACGCAGTTCAAGGGCAAGAAGGTCGAGATCAGCCGCTTCAAAGGCCTCGGCGAAATGAACCCCCAGCAACTGCGCGAAACGACCATGAGCCCGGCCAGCCGCAGCCTGATCCGCATCACCCTGCCGCCCGAACACGAGCAGCGCCACGCCATCGCCGAACTGGTCGACCAGTTGATGGGCCGCAATCCCGAGCACCGCTTCAACTTCATCCAGAACCGCGCGGGCGAGCTGGACCGGGATCTGATCGACGCTTAGGCCAGCACCGCCTCCACCACGCTGACCGCCGAGGCCGTCGGCACCACCCGTTCCAGCCGGAATCCGTTGGGCTCGAGCAGCTCGGCGTATTCGCTCGCGGTGCGTTCCTCGCCGCCGGGGACGAGGAGCATCATCATGTCGAGCATCTTGCCCATGTGCGGCTCATCGCCCTCAGGCAGCACCATCTCGACGATCAACAGCTTACCGTCCGGCTTCATCGCCTCGCGCACGTTGCCGAGGATGGTGGCGTTCTCGGCGTCGTCCCAGTCATGGATGATGTGGCTGAGGAGGTAGGCGTCATGCCCCGCCGGGACCGCATCGAAGAAGCTGCCACCCTCGATGCTGACGCGGTCGCTCACGCCGAAGCCGTCGAGCAGCGGCGGCGCGTCGACGACCACGTGGGGCAGGTCGTAGAGCACGCCCCTGAGGTGGGGATGGCGCGCGAGGACGTGGCCAAGCATGTTGCCCGATGCCCCGCCGACATCGACCAGCGAGCCGATCCCGGCGAAGTCATACGCCTCTGCTACCGCGGGCGGCTCGCGGCCGTGGAAGCCGACCATCGTCTCGCTGAAGAATTGCGCCATGCCGGGGTTCTTCTGCAGGTGTTCGAACAGGCTCGCGCCGTGGGCTTTCTCGAACCCGGGGTCGCCGGTGAGCAGGCCGTGATCGAACTCGATCCATGCCGGTTTCACCATATCGCCCACGAGCGCCATCACCGCCGATCGTGCGGAACCGGGCGCGCCGACCTTGAGCGCCGTACCGAGGTCCGTCAGGCGGAAGCTGTCCTTGCCCGCGGATTGCAGCAGCCCGATCCCGCACAGCGAGCGCAAGTAGCGGTAAAGCGGCCGATGGAGCATGCCGTATTCGGCAGCAAGCTCGGCCGCGGTTCGCGGCGTATCGCCATCGAACTTGTCGGGCAGGCCCATCTTCGCAGCCTGCAGCAGAAGTTCGCCCGCCCAATGGGCAATCGTCATCTCCATCAACCGCGATGCGGCCGTGGCTTCGTCCATCCGCTCCGTCATTGTGATCCCCTCCCATCCCGCGCAAGGCCATCGGAAAGGCTGGCGCCGTTACGAGTCGGTCAGCGTTCCTCGGGCCTTGTGCGCCGCGATGGTAACCCCCTTCGCCACGCTGCGGAAGAAGCTGGCATGCTCTGCGGCAGGGACCACGCGGTCGATCTTCCTGCGCGCAAGAGCCGCGCGCACCTGGGGATCGAATTCGTCGAGCTCGGCCAGCGCTGCCACGCTGCGGCAGTGGGGCGCTATGAGGTGGAGCGCTTCCGCTCGGAACGGTTCGGCCGTTCCGCCAGCCCGGGGTTCGGCCGGTGCGTCTCCGGTGATCAGCAGGGCGTCGATTTTCTGAATGGGCAGGCCTTGGCGAGCGACGCCGACGTCGATCACTCCGAACACCAGTGCTTCGACCCGCCGATCCATCGTCAGCATACGTCCGGCGCGCAGGATCGGCACATCGCCGGAGACGATCGTCTCGCCCCCCACATGCACGCCCTTGCGATCGTGTGTGCCCACCGTGAGCCCCTGGGCGGCGAGCAACTGCGTCAAGCTTGCGGTGATCGCGTCCGCTTTGGGTCCGCCGAGCACGGCGATGGTCGGGACATGCCCGTTGTTGCGCACCAGCCCCTTGAGCACCTCGGTATAGAGATGCTCCGCATCGCCGCCGAGCTCCGGCTGCGCATTGATCTCGCAGATTCCTGAATCCACCTCGCGCCACGATTGAGCGATGTCCGGAATAATCAGGTCGACGCCGGCGAGATCGAGGCCGATCAGTTCCGCGGCTCGCTCGGCTACCCGCGCGTTGTCGGGGTGCATCCGGTCGGTAACCGCCAGCGGCGTGCCGCCCGCCGAGACATTGGCGCGGCGGCGCAGGGGCACGAACTCGCCCTTCTTGGGGACGCTGTCGAACGTCAGCCCATCGCGCGTGAGCAGCTTTTCGGCTTCCTCGTCGAGCATGAGCTTCTTGAGCGGGGCATAGACGTCGCTTCCGCGGCGTGGATCGGCGTTTACCACTTCGACCAGCTGGCGGATGGTCGCCTTGCCGTCTCCGGTAACGCCAGCCGGCCGCCGCTCCTTGGCCCAGATCGCCTTGCCGCGGAAAACGACGATGCGATAGTCGCGCCCGGCAACAAACTTCTCGACCAGCACCGTCTTGGAGACCTTGCACGCTGCATCGAACGCCCAGCGGACCTCGTCTTCGGTCCGCAGGTCAGCCTGGACGGCGATGCCGCCGTCCTTGTCGGCAGGCTTGACGACCACCGGGTAACCAAGCTGCCGGACGATCTCGAGCGCTTGCTCTACCGTCTGCGCGGTTCCGTTCGCGGGGGCCGGCAGGCCCGCGCGGCGCAGGAACGCGGCTGAGAGTTGCTTATACTTGGCGAGGCGCGCACCGACGTTCGAGCACAAATGGGTGAACGAGCTGTCCAGCAGCACCGAATTACGGCCGAGACCATAGAGCACCATCGAGCTCGGAAGCTCCTGGAACACGATGCCGTTTTCGATCGCCGCCTTGACGAAGCGTGGCGTGTTGCTGGTCGTGAGCGCAGACGCCTTGAGCGATCCGAACGCTGCGTGGGCCTGCTCGCGCAATTCCCCGAGATCCTCACCATCGCCGCGCGCGAAGGCCGCGAACATCAGGCGAAGCAGGTCGATGGTGGCCTTGGTGGCGCGCGATAGCACCGGGACCGTGATCGAAGTCCAGTTGGGCCCGCCACCGATGACCCGGGGCGTGGAGTAGACCGGCAGGTTCGCCAGCCGGGGCAGGCGCGCGATCACCGCAAGGAGCCACGCCGCGGTATCCGCGGTTGTGCTTCCCTTTGCAGGATCGACCAGCGCGTCGACCTGATGAAGGCCGGGAACACCCTCGAGCAAGGCGTCGAGGCGCGTGGCGAGGCTTGCGCGCTCCCTGCGCGTGGTTGCCGGAAACGTGCAATGGAACAGCACCGAGGGATAGGGCGAGCCGAAGCCGAATCCCTGTATGACCCCCGCCGGACGTGGCACGCTCCACGAACGTTCGGGCGCAGGTGCGGCGGCCGCCGCTCTCGCGGCCTTGAGTTCCTTTGTCTTGGCCAGCTTCGCCTTCGCAGAGTTAGCCGAAGCGTCGGCTTTGCCGCGCGCGCGGATGGCGGTTTTTGGCATGTCGGGTCTCAGGTCTTCGCGGGTTCGAAGCGCTCACGCGGGACCTTGGCAAACATCTCCTTCACCGCCGGCCGTTCGTGGATCTGGCGGATCCAGCGCACGAGGTGCGGAGTGTCGCGTTCGTTGACCATCTCCGCAAAGCCCATCTCCATGCCATTGGCGATGGCAAAATTGCAGATGTCGGCGAGCGAATACATGCCGCCGGCGAGCCATTCGTTATCCGCGAGGCGATCATCGAGCCGGCGCACCGATACGCCGATCTTGCGCATCTCCTCGTCGAGGATGTCCTGCGGGAAGCCCTCGCGCGCGCGGCGCCACTTAAGCTGCTGTTCCGGGATCGGAATTGCCTTGAGCTTGTCCTCAAACTCCGCGTCCGAGAGATTCTTGACCATGTTGCCGATGTGGCGGTGCCAGCCGATGGTCGAGACGCACCAGCAGAAGTATTCGTCGACCCACTTGGTCCACACGCGCATCTCCGCGCGGTCATAGGGATCGTCCGGGCGCAGCTTTACCGCGGTAGGATGGGCATCTTCGAGGTATTCGCAGATCACCGTGCTCTCGGTGACGATCCGCCCGTCATCGTCGAGCGCGGGGACCTGCCCGCGCGGGTTGATCGCCTTGTACCAATCCGAATGATGCTCAAACTTCGCGGGATTGAGCTGCCTGTGCTCGAACGCGAGGCCCTTTTCGTAAAGCGCCAGCATGGGCTTCAGCGAGTTCGCGCCTGGCCCGAAGCTGTAAAGCGTAAGCATGAGATCAAGGCCTCTCCGTTTTCGCCCAGCGGCTTAGCGAGGCGCGCGCCGAAAGGGCAAGTGAAATGGGGCCAAATATCCCGTCAGTAGAGCAGCATGTCCGCGACATCCTCGCGCCAGCGCATCTCGTCGCGCGCGGCAAGCGCATCGAGGTCGCCGGAATCGGCCGCGCGATCCTCCACCCAGTCGCGCAATGCGGGGCCCCCGTTGATCACGTCGATCGCCAGCCGCTCGAACTCATACTCATAGGGAAAATCGCGCCAGATCGCATATTCGGGATAGAGCCGACGAATGGCCTTGAACGCGAGCGCCTGAAGCCGCCACGGGCGAAACGCCTGGTGGCCATAGAACTTGCCTTCGGCATGGATCATCAAGGCACTACAGAGCATTCCTGCGTGCTTGTGGAAGGTCGGTGTGAACCAGCACGGGCGGATCGCGCAGCCTTCGAGCCATTCGGGCGCGAGGCGGTCCATCTCCGCCAGCACTGCCTCGGCGTCGATGTCCGGCGCGCCGAACAGCACTTCGAGCGGGCGGGTGGTGCCCCTGCCCTCGCTCAGGTTCGTGCCCTCCAGCATCACCGTTCCGGCATAGGCGCGCGCCATATTGAGGTTGGCGGCGTTGGGGCTCGGATTGATCCACACGCGGTTCGCGGGCCAGCCGAAACCGGGCCCGGCTTCGGGCAACCAATCGTGCATCTCGATCACGCGGTACTCTACATCGAGATTGAACCGCCGCACGAACCACGCGCCCATCTCGCCCATCGTCAGCCCGTGACGCATCGGCATCGGCGCGGCGCCGACAAAGCTTTCTTCCCCCGGCACCAACAGCGTACCCTCCACCGGGCGACCGGCGGGATTGGGCCGGTCCAGCACCCACACGCTCTTGCCATGTTCGGCGGCGGCCTCGAGCAGGTAGAGCAGCGTGGTGACGAACGTGTAGATGCGGCAACCGAGATCCTGCAGGTCGAACAGGAACACGTCGGCAGTGCCCATCATCTCCCCGCTCGGGCGGCGGACGTCGCCGTACAGGCTGAACACCGGGATGCCGAGCGCGGGATCGATCTCGTCCGCGGTCTCGACCATGTTGTCCTGCTTGTCGCCCTTGAGCCCGTGCTGCGGGCCGAACGCGCTCGTGACGTTAACCCCGGCAGCGATCAGCGCGTCGAGCGAATGAACGAGGTCCGCAGTGACCGACGCGGGATGCGCGACCAACGCCACGCGCTGGCCTTCGAGCGCTCGCCGCAGGTCTGGCTCGGCAAGCAGCCGGTCTATTCCGAACTTCATCGGCCAGCGGCTGCCGGAAGCATCGCCACGAAGCAAGCCGGATCATGAAAGTCCGCCTGGTCGGCTGGATGCACGAGCGCCCAGTAGCTTTTCGCCCCTCCGTCTTCCTCGATCACCGCCGCGAGGTTCATCTTGCTGTCCTCTCTCGGCAGCGCGGCCAGCGGGATCGAGGCGTCGAAGATCGCGAACGTGCTGCCCTTGCGCATCATCGTCTGCGGCTCGCGATCAGCCGGCCGTTCGGCCATCCCGTCGCGATAGGTCGCAAAGTCATAGGCGGCCCAGCGCTCCGACGGCGAGAGGTTGAACTCGCAGTAGGCAGGTCCGCCGCCGGGCATCAGGAATAGCTCGAAGCAGGTGGTGCCCCACAACCCGTCGGCCCGGCCCTTGCCCGCGAACGGCGGCACCACCAGCGCCTGCGCGCCCTCGATCCGCCAGCGCACCCGCAACCAGTTGTCTGCCACGCCGATGATTTTCGCCTCGACGGAAGACACCCTTAACGGCGCGTGCGCGGGATGCGCGATCAGCGCGTGCGTTTGCAAACAACCCCCTCCATGCTAGCGCGCCCTCGCCATGAGCCAGTATAACTCCGATCTGCTGCGTCTACTCGACGAACGCGGCTACATCCACCAGCTAACCGATGCCGAGGGACTGGACGCCCTCGCCCAGCGGCAAATCGTGCCGGCCTATGTCGGCTTCGATGCGACCGCACCATCGCTGCATGTCGGCAATCTGGTGTCGATCATGATGCTGCGCCGGTTGCAGCAGACGGGACATAAGCCCGTCGTGGTCATGGGCGGCGGCACCACGCGGATCGGCGACCCGACCGGCAAGGATGAAGTCCGCAAGATGCTGACGGACGACGCGATCGAAACCAACATCGCGTCGATCCGCACAGCGTTCGAAAGCCTGCTCAAATTCGGCGACGGGCCGACGGATGCGGTGATGGTCAACAACCACGACTGGCTCGGCAAGCTCGGCTACATCGAGCTGCTTCAGGAAGTCGGCACGCATTTCACCGTCAACCGGATGCTGACGTTCGATTCGGTCAAACTGCGGCTCGATCGCGAGCAGCCGATGACGTTCCTCGAATTCAACTATATGATCCTGCAAGGCTACGACTTCCGGCACTTGTGCAAGGAAAGCGGCGTGCGGCTGCAGATGGGCGGCAGCGACCAGTGGGGCAACATCATCAACGGCGTCGAACTGACGCGGCGGATGGACGGTGTCGAGGTGTTCGGCCTGACGACGCCGCTGATCACGCGCGCCGATGGAAGCAAGATGGGCAAATCGGTCTCGGGCGCCGTGTGGCTCAACGAGGCGCAACTGCCGAGTTACGATTTCTGGCAATACTGGCGCAACTGCGACGACCGCGACGTCGGCAAGTTCATGCGCCTGTTCACCGACCTGCCGCTCGACGAGATCGCCCGGCTCGAAGCACTCGAAGGCAGCGAGATAAACGCCGCCAAAGTGGTGCTGGCCAATGAGGTTACGGCCCTGTGTCGCGGCGCACACGCGGCAAAAGCTGCCGAAGCGACCGCCGCCGAGACATTCGCGGGCGGCGGGCTTGGCGAAGATCTGCCCACCCTGGAAGTGCCGCCCGAAGGCATCCGGCTCGGCCCTGCGCTGACCGCTATCGGCTTCACCGCTTCCAACGGCGAAGCGAAGCGCAAGATCGCCGAAGGCGCGGTGCGGATTGACGATGCGCCGGTAGACGATCCGGGGTTGCTGATCGAGCTGAATGCCGGTGAGACGCGAAAGCTCAGCCTGGGACGCAAAAAGCACGGAATTTTACGGCGAAACTAGGTAAAAAGGTTAATAACAAAGCGCGCCCGTCTTTACCGTTTATCCAGCTTTTTTTGCGAGAGCCTCCCGATCACTTGTATTTGGGAGGCTCGCGCCCGTGTCCGGAGCACAACTTTCGATCAACGATCAGCGTCGCGCCACGCGGCACCCGGTCGATTATCCGGTGATCGCTGAGCACCTGGCGCGTGGCGACATGCCGCTGCACGTGGTCAATATCTCCGCTCACGGCTTCATGATCGACGGCAGCCACCAGCTCAGCCGCGGTGAGCGGATCATCATCCGCCTGCCCGAGATTGGGCGTATCGAGGCCTACGTCATCTGGACCACCGAGGACCGCGCCGGCCTGCAGTTCGAGCGCATCATCCGCCTCGACGACTTCATGCGCGTGATCGACACGCTGCAGCCAAATCCGCGCCTGCGCCGCCGCCGCGGCTGAAGCCGGCCTGATCGCCTCATAGTCGCGGTTGCTTGGCAAGCGCCTGCGCGCCTGCCATTGCCCTTGCGTGAGCGATTCTTCCGCTGGGCCAATCGACGAGCCCAAGTCCCCGCTGCAGTTTCGCGATTACCGCCGTTTTTGGGCGGCGCGCTTCCTTGCAGTGTTCGCGACCCTGTCGATGGTCGTGCTGATCGGCTACCAGACCTACGACATTGCGCGGTCCGATTACGGCATGGACCGGCCAACCGCCGCGTTCATGCTCGGGCTGTTGGGCCTCGCGCAGTTCATTCCCCTGATGCTGCTTACACCGGTCGCGGGGGTCGCCGCTGACCGGTTCGACCGTCGCAAGGTCGCCGCGTTTTCGAATGCGGTGGATTGCTTCGTTGCGGTGTCGCTCGGGCTGCTCACCTGGGCCGACGCGCTCAATCTCCCGGTTCTGTTCGCGCTCGCGGCTTGCCACGGCGGCGCGCGCATTTTCAGCCAGCCGGCGCTGAGCTCCATCGCGCCGAATATCGTGCCGCCGCGCCTGCTTCCGCGCGCGATCGCACTGTCGTCTGTCGCCTGGCAGATCGGGACGGTGGTCGGCCCCGCAGCCGGCGGCCTGCTCTACGCCGCATGGCCGCCGCTGCCGTACTTCCTCTCGACGGTTCTGCTGCTCTGTTCGGCCGCGCTGATCCTCTCGATCCGCCCGATCCGCGCCGTGCGAGAGGGGCATGCCCATCCGCTGCGGGACATCATTGAGGGTCTTTCCTTCGTCAAACGTGAGCGGTTCCTGCTCGGCTGTGTCACACTCGATCTGTTCGCGGTGCTGCTCGGCGGCGCGACGGCGATGCTCCCGGTGTTTGCGCGCGATATCCTGGCGGTGGGGCCCGAAGGCCTCGGCCTGATGCGCGGGGCGCCCGCCATCGGCGCCACGCTTGTCGCGGCGTGGCTGTCGTGGCGGCCCCTCGAACGGGACGTGGGCACCAAGATGCTGCTCGCGGTCGTCGCCTTTGGTTGCGCGACGATCGCCTTTGCGCTGTCACGCAATTTCCTTCTCACGCTGGCATTCCTCGCGGTGCTCGGGGCAGCCGACATGATCTCCGTGTTCATCCGCACCAGCTTGATTCAGCTCCGCACGCCCGATGAGATGCGGGGACGCGTTTCGGCGACCTCGGGCCTCGCGGTATCCGCCTCGAACGAACTGGGGGAGATGCAGTCGGGCGTCGCTGCCGCAATCCTTGGCGCCACGGGGGCGGTTGTGTTCGGCGGTGCTGGTGCGATATTGGTGACCGTGTTGTGGGCGTGGCTCTTTCCCGAGCTGCGTCGCGCCAAGACATTCGATGTCCCCGACCATCTGCAACCCGCGTCGCAACCGGAGACTGCACCATGAAGGCTTCGACCATTCTCGAGACGATCGGCCACACCCCGCACGTCCGCCTCGCGCGGATGTTTCCGGACAACGAAGTGTGGGTCAAATGCGAGCGCGCCAACCCCGGCGGCTCGATCAAGGACCGCATCGCGCTGGCGATGGTCGAGGACGCCGAGAAATCGGGCGCGCTCAAGCCCAGCGGCACGATTGTCGAGCCGACCAGCGGCAATACCGGCATCGGGTTGGCGATGGTCGCGGCGGTCAAAGGCTACAAGCTGATCCTCGTCATGCCCGAATCGATGTCGATCGAGCGGCGACGGCTCATGCTGGCCTATGGCGCGACCTTCGACCTGACGCCAAAGGAAGGTGGCATGAAAGGCGCGATCGCCCGCGCCGCCGAAATCGTTGAGCGTACGCCCGGCGCGTGGATGCCGCAGCAGTTCGACAACCCCGCCAATATCGATATTCACGCGCGCACCACTGCGGCCGAAATCTTCGCCGACTTCAGCGATGCGCCGATCGACGCGTTGATCACCGGGGTCGGCACTGGCGGACACCTGACTGCCTGCGCCGAAGTGCTCAAAAAGGCATGGCCCGGGATGAAAGCCTATGCGGTCGAGCCCGAGCTGTCGCCGGTGATCTCGGGCGGCCAGCCCGGTCCGCACCCCATTCAAGGCATCGGCGGCGGCTTCATCCCCACCAACCTCCACACGCAATCCATCGACGGCGCGATCGCGGTCGATGCCGATACCGCAAAGACGATGGCTCTGCGCTGCGCCCGCGAGGAAGGCCTGCTGATCGGCATCAGTTCGGGCGCGACACTCGCGGCGATCGCTAAGAAGCTGCCCGACCTCGGCCCGCGCGCCCGCGTGATGGGCTTCAATTACGACACCGGTGAGCGTTACCTGTCGGTGCCGGACTTCCTGCCGAATGAGTGAATTCGAACGGGTCGCCTATTCCGACGGCGGGGTGGCGCTGACCGGATTGCTGGCGCGGCCCGCGGCGGCTCCACGCGCAGCGGTGCTGGTGTTCCCGACCATCA
Organism: uncultured Sphingomonadaceae bacterium; assembly: GCA_964401045.1. GTDB lineage: Bacteria > Pseudomonadota > Alphaproteobacteria > Sphingomonadales > Sphingomonadaceae > CAYNXB01. The sequence continues at coordinate 28,444 of CAYNXB010000020.1, forward strand.
TGAACGCAACGCAGGCCGTCAAGGACAAGGCGCGTGCCCTTGCCGAAGCGGGCTATCTCGCGCTGATCGCGGATTTCTATGGTGAGGCGCCGGCGAGCTTCGCCCGTTCGCGCGAGCTTGCGGCTGCGGTTCGTGCGGACGCGCTGGTGTGGCGGGCCCGGCTGCGTGCTGGCCTCAGGGCGCTCGCGGAACTGCCCGGTGCGGACGAGCTCCCGTTTGCCGCGATCGGTTTCTGCATGGGCGGCCAGGCCGCGCTCGAACTTGCCCGCGATGGCGCACCGTTGGCCTGCGCGGTCAGCTTCCACGGCCTGCTCAACACCGATCTCGCCGCCGAGCCCGGGGCGATCCGCTCTCGCATCCTCATTTGTCATGGCGATGCGGATCCGATGGTGCCACGCAGCCAGGTGCTCGAGTTCTGGCAGGAGATGGACGAGGCCGAGGCGGACTGGCACTTCCATTCGTACGCGGGCGTCAAACACGGCTTCACCAATCCCTATCCGGTCCACGGCAACCCGGCGGTCGCTTATAACGCGAGCGCGGACCGGCAGAGCTGGGCGGCGATGCATGCGCTGTTCGACGAGGTGTTCCCATAACCCGTTGGCCCGGCCAGGCGATCGAGCGCGGGGCTTCCGGTTACGACGAAGCGCGGGAGCGGCTGACCTGGAACGCCCGACTCGCCAAGGCGCGCGCGCCGGACGCGATCGCCAGCCCCGATAGCACCGCGGAAGTCGGCGATCTGGTGCGATTCGCTGCGAGCCACGGCGTGAAGATCGGCTTGCGAAGTGGCGGGCACAGCTACGAGGCTCATGCCCTTCGCGATGGCGGACTGATGCTCGACCTTGGCGGCCTCGATCGGATTGAGATCGACGCCGATACGCGCACGGCGTGGATCGGCCCGGGCGTCCAGGGCGGGCACCTGATCGAAGCGCTTGCCGAACACCGCCTTGCCTTCCCCATCGGGCATTGCGCGGACGTCGGGCTTGGCGGCTACCTGCTCAGCGGCGGGTTCGGGTGGAACATGGGCGATTGGGGCCCGGCATGCGCGAGCGTGCTCGAGATCGAGCTGGTGCTTGCCTCGGGCGAACTCGTGCGCGTCAGCGCCACGGACAACCCCGACTTGTTCTGGGCCGCGCGTGGAGCCGGGGCGGGCTTCTTCGCTGTGGTGACCGGCTTTCGCCTGGCGCTTCACCCTCTGCCAGCCGCCGCCTTCGCGTTCACCGCCTGCTTCGCCGCCGGGAGCGCCCCGCTGCTGGCGCCGTGGCTGACCGGAGCGTCACGCAAGGCGGCCCGGGCGGCGGAGATAACTTGCCTCGTCGGCCCGCATGTGAAGACAGGCCGGCCATCGATCACGCTGCGTGCGGAGGCCGCCGGGCAGAGTCACGATCACGCGCGCGAGCGTGTCGAGCCGCTGCTGGCGATTCCCCATGGCGCGGAGCTCATCGGCGAGACGAGCGAGCGCTGCCTCGATTTCCCGGAGCTGACCAGGCTATCGGGGATACCGGCGCACAAGCGAGTCGCAGCCGATCACATCTGGAGCGATGCGCCCATCGGCGACCTGCTGATGGCGGTGGACCGCCTTGCGGGCATTCCGGACCGGTTTTCCTCGGTGAACCTGTTCGGGCTAGGCGGCGTGGGTGAGGTTCGCCACGCACCCGACGAGCGCCAATGGGCGCTATCGCTCGGCGGCGGGATCGCGGCCGGAATCTACGGCGTGTGGGACGATCCGGCGGACGACGCCCGCCACCTGGACTGGGTCCGTCAGGTCGACGCCGCGCTCGCCCCGTTCAAGACCGGCCGCTATGTCGGAGAAGCCAACCTCGCCCGATTCTCTGAGTGTTTCACGCCCTCGGCGCTCGAACGGATCGAGCGGCTGCGCACTGAGTACGATCCGCAGCGGCTGTTTTAAGCCGTCTCGAACTGCTCCGGCGTCAGCGCCATCATCGCTTCGCTCCCGGTTTCGATCTTGCGTCGCAACGCGCCGGCATCGGGCGTGAACCGCTCCGCGAAGTAGCGCGCCGTGGTCAACTTTGCGTTGTAGAAGGACTCGTCGCCCGTGCCGCCGCCCAGCTTCGCCTGTGCGACCTTCGCCATGCGCAGCCACATCAGCGTCAGGCATACGATACCCATGATATGCATGTAGTGGTGCGCGCCCGCGCCGAGGTTGTTGGGATTGGCGAGCGCGTTCTGCATGAACCACAGCGTGGCGGCTTTCTGTTCGCCCACCGCCTTCTCGAGCCTCTCGGCGATCGGTGCGAGGGCCGCGTCAGCCTTGCCCGCGGCGACCTCGTCGTCCACCAGCTTGAAGAACGCCTGGATCGCCTTGCCGCCATCGCGCGCAAGCTTGCGACCGCACAGATCCATCGCCTGGATGCCATTGGTGCCTTCGTAGATCATCGCGATGCGCGAATCGCGGACGAACTGCTCGACGCCGGTCTCCTTGATATAGCCGTGCCCGCCGAACACCTGCATCATGTTGTTCGCCATGTCGTACCCGCGATCGGTGCCGTAGCCCTTGATCACCGGGGTCAGCAGACCGAGCAGGCCTTCGGCGTCGGCACGCTCCTCCGCGGTCTGTGCGGCATGCTCCAGGTCGGCGAGCAGCGCACCCCACAAGATCAGCGCGCGCATTCCTTCGTTAAATGCCTTGGCGTCCATCAGCATGCGCCGAACGTCCGGATGGACGATGATCGGATCCGCCGCCTGGCTTGGATCGGGCCGCTCGGACTGCACCAGCGCCCTCCCCTGTCGCCGCTCCTTCGCGTATTGCACCGCATTCTGGTAGGCGACTTCCGACTGCGCGAGGCCCTGCATGCCTACCCCGAGCCGAGCGGCGTTCATCATGATGAACATCGCTGCGAGGCCCTTGTTCTCCGGCCCGAGCAGCCAGCCCTTCGCGGCGTCGTAGTTCATTACGCAGGTTGCGTTGCCGTGGATGCCCATCTTGTGTTCGATCGAGCCGCAGGAGACCGCATTGCGAGCGCCGAGCGATCCGTCGTCGTTCAGCAGCACCTTCGGCACCAGGAACAGCGAGATGCCTTTCGAACCCTCGGGCGCACCCGGCGTCTTCGCCAGCACCAGGTGGATGATGTTGTCGGTCAGGTCGTGCTCGCCGGCCGAGATGAAAATCTTGGTGCCGGTGATCTTGTAGGAACCATCGCCCTGCGGCTCGGCCTTGGTCTTGATCAGCCCCAAGTCGGTGCCGCAGTGCGGTTCCGTCAGGTTCATCGTGCCCAGCCATTCACCCGAGATCATCTTGGGCAGGTAAGTGCGCTTTTGCTCGTCGGAGCCGGTGGCGTAGATCGCCGTCACCGCGCCGTTGGTGAGGCCGGGATACATCGCGAACGAATGGTTGGCAGTGGCGAGATATTCCTCGAGGACGAAGCCGAGCACGTGGGGCAGTCCCTGCCCGCCGAACTCGGCCGGGAGCGAGAGTGCGCCCCAACCCGATTCGCGGTACTGGGCGTAGGCTTGCTTGAACCCGGTCGGCGTGGTGACACTGCCATCCTCGTGGCGGGTGCAGCCTTCGCTGTCGCCCACCACGTTGAGGGGCTGGATCACCTCGCTGCAGAAGCGACCGACTTCCTCGACGATCGCATCGACCGTGTCCGGCGTGGCGGCTTCGAAGCCCGGCAGGTTGCCATAGCTTTCGAGCTCGAGCAGTTCGTTGATGACGAAGCGTGTGTCGCGCGTCGGCGCCTTGTAGGTCGGCATCGCTTATCCTTCGAGAGAATCGCCTTCGAGCCGGCGAAAGAAGCAGGTTCGTGCGCCCGTGTGGCACGCCGGGCCCGCCGGTTCGACCTTGAGCACCAGCGCATCCTGATCGCAATCCACGAGTATCGCCTTCACCGCCAGCACATGGCCGGAGGTCTCGCCTTTCTTCCACAACCGTCCACGGCTGCGCGAATGGAAGTGCGCGAATCCGGTCTCGCGGGTTGCGGCCAGCGCCGCGGCATCCATGAACGCCACCATCAGCACTTCGCCGGAGGCGGCATCCTGCGCCACCGCAGTGAGGAGGCCTGCCCCATCGAACTTGGGTTGGAACTGCGGTTCGAACCCGCTTTCGCCATTACTATTAGAATAGATCATTTGTTGCACGATAACCACATATGCGGGGCAAAATCCATCACAGGAGAGGTTCCTGCTTTCTCGATCTGCCTTTCAATGAGATGAACACGCCGCGACGGAGCCGGACGGACTTCGCCGCGATTTACCGGTTTTTGGCGAGGCCGGAACGCAACGCCAAGGTGTTGGGGAGCAGCTCGAAAAGAGCGCGCCAAATGAGGGATTGGGTCAGGCACTTGCTGGGGGGCGGTGCCAGGGCGTTAGCGCCGGCCCTTTCAATGTCGTCACGCTAGCGCCCGAGGGAAACCTCGGGCGCTTCGTTATTGCGGGCCTCATGCGGTCGCGTCCAGCGCTTCGTCGAGCACCCGCGCGAAACATGCGATCACCACCCTTTCCGCGCCCGCGCGCTTAAGCGCGGTGACACAGGCGTGGCTGGTTGCACCGCTGGTGAGCACATCATCGACCAGCACGATCTTCGCTCCGTCGATCACGGCCCTGCGCGCCGGATTGACCGCCAGCGCGCCCGACAGCGCCCGCGCTCGCGCCTTGCGTCCGAGCCCGCCTAGCACCGGCGTCGGCTTTTGCCGCACGAGGCCATCGACCAATGTCCTGCCGCCGCGTTGTTTCGCGATTGCGCGGGCCAGCAGCGCGGCCTGGTTGAACCCGCGTCGCCACAGCCTGCCAGGGTGCAGCGGCACGGGGACGACGAGCCAGGTCTCGTCCATTTCCGGCAGTCGCGGCGCCATCAGCCGTGCGAGCATGGGCGCGAGCGCAATGCGGCGGCCGTGCTTGAACGCCAGCACCAGCCGGCGCGAGGGGTCGTTGTAGAGCGTCGCCGCGGCGATCCCGTCGTGGAGCGGCGGTGCGGCGAGACACGGGCCGCAGATCGTGTCGGCGGTTGCGGCGACATGCCCGAACGGTCGCTGGCATTTGGCGCAGGCCGGTTCACCGGGGATCGCCAGGTCGCTCCAGCACGCCACGCACAGGCCCTGCTGCGCCGCCAGCGCCTCGCCGCACAGCGGGCAGCGCGGCGGGTAGATCAGGTCGATCACCGGCGCGAATATCGGGGCGAACGTGTCGAGCAGCGTCATGACGTCATCGTGCCGCAAGCTTGCATGGCCGCGCAAGGCGCGGCAGGCGGACGCGATGAGTTCTGCCCCCCCGACTATTTTCAATCCCGCGCGCCGTCTGGCGCGGCGCCGGCGGATGCGCGTGCTGCAAGAGCGACCCGACGCGCCGCAATTCGTGCTCGACGACATGGTCGAGGACGTGCTCGAGCGGCTGGCCTTTCTGCGCCACACCGCTGCGAAAGCGCTGGTGATCGGCGACTGGAGCGGGGCCTTGGCCACCGCGCTCGAAAGCGCGGTTACCGTCGCCGATGACGCGCTCGATCTCGAAGCGCCCTACCCGTTCGGCGGATTCGACCTGATCGCGAGCCTCGGCGTGCTGGACACGGTGAATGACCTGCCCGGCGCGCTGATCCACATCCGCAACGCACTTGCGCCCGGGGGGCTGGCGATAGCGAGCTTCGTGGGCGCGGGCTGCCTCGATCAGCTGCGCGCCGCGATGTTGGCGGCCGACGGCGAGCGACCTGCAGCGCGGATGCACCCGGCGGTCGATGTCCGTGCCGGGGGCCAGCTGCTCCAGCGAGCCGGATGGGCCAACCCGGTGGTGGACTGCCGTTCGATTTCGGTTTCCTACGGGTCGCTCGATCGGTTGGTGGCGGATCTGCGGGCGCAGGGGTTGGGCAATGTGCTCGCTTCGTCCGGGCCGCCGTTGGGCAAGGCAGCGTTGGAGAGTGCCCGGACAGCGTTCCTGGGCGGCTCGGAACGAGTTACCGAACGGTTCGAGATAGTGACGCTAAGTGGCTGGCGGCACTGACGAATTATTTCCTCAGGGCCGCCTGCGCTGCTGCCAGTCTCGCGATCGGTACACGATAGGGCGAGGCGCTGACGTAATCCAGGCCCACCCTTTCGCAGAACGCGATGCTCGACGGGTCGCCGCCGTGCTCGCCGCAAATGCCGAGCTTGATGTCCGGGCGCGCCGCCCGGCCCCGCTCGACCGCGAGCGAAACCAGTTGGCCCACGCCTTCCACGTCCAGGCTGACGAACGGATCGCGCGGGAAGATCCCCTGCTCGACGTAGGCGGGAAGGAACTTGCCCGCATCGTCGCGGCTGAGGCCGAGGGTGGTCTGCGTCAGGTCGTTGGTGCCGAATGAGAAGAACCGCGCCTCCTCGGCAATCTCACCCGCCGCCAGCGCGGCGCGGGGCAGCTCGATCATCGTGCCGACGAGGTAATCGAGCGTGCGGCCATTTTCGGCGAACACCTCGCCCGCCACGCGGTCGACCAGCGCCTTGAGGATCGCCAGTTCCTTCCTGGTCGCCACCAGCGGGATCATCACTTCGGGCACGACTGCTTCCCCGCCCTCACCACTCACCTGACAGGCCGCTTCGAAGATCGCCCGCACCTGCATCTCGTAGATTTCGGGGAAGGTTATCCCGAGGCGGCATCCGCGATGGCCGAGCATCGGGTTTGTCTCATGCAGTTCCGCCGCACGGCGCTTGAGGTGATCGACGCCAAGCCCCGTGACGGTCGCGAGGTCCTCGAATTCGGCGTCACCGGTCGGCAGGAACTCGTGCAACGGCGGATCGAGGAGACGGATCGTCACCGGCAGGCCCGCCATGGTCTGGAAGATCCCGACGAAATCCGCGCGCTGCTCAGGCAACAGCTTGGCCAACGCCTTGCGCCGTCCGGCTTCGTCATCGGCGAGGATCATCTCGCGCACGGCGCTGATCCGCGCCTCGTCGAAGAACATGTGCTCGGTGCGGCACAGGCCGACGCCCTCGGCACCGAACTGGCGCGCCATGCGGCAATCCGTCGGCGTCTCGGCGTTGGCGCGGACCTTCATCCGCCGGTGCCGATCGGCCCATTCCATCAGAATGCCGAAGTCGCCTGCCAGCTCCGGCTCGACGGTCGGGACCAGGCCCGCCATCACTTCGCCGCTCGCGCCGTCGAGGGTGATCGTGTCGCCCTCCTTCAGCTCGCGGGTGCCGATCCGCAGCGTGCGCGCCTTGAGGTCGATAGAGACGGCCGAAGCACCCGACACACATGGACGGCCCATGCCGCGCGCGACGACCGCCGCGTGGCTGGTCATCCCGCCGCGCGCGGTGAGGATGCCCTTGGCCGCGTGCATCCCGTGGATGTCCTCCGGGCTGGTCTCGATCCGCACCAGGATCACCGCTTCGCCGCGCCCGGCGCGCTGCTCCGCCGTATCGGCATCGAGCACGATCGCGCCCGAGGCCGCGCCGGGGGATGCGGGCAAGCCTTTCGCCAGCACGTCACGCGGGGCATCGGGATCGAGGGTCGGATGCAGCAACTGGTCGAGCGCCATCGGATCGACCCGCAGCACCGCCTCGCGCTCGTCGATCAGCCCTTCCGCGGCCATGTCGACCGCGATCTTGAGCGCGGCCTTGGCGGTGCGCTTGCCGCTGCGGGTCTGGAGCATCCACAGCTTGCCGCGTTCGACCGTGAATTCGATATCCTGCATGTCGCGGTAGTGCTGCTCGAGCGTTTCGAACACGCGCGCCAGCTCGGCGAACGCCTCGGGCATCGCCTCTTCCATGCTCGGCTTGGCGGAGCCGGCGCGCTCGCGCGCGGCCTTGGTCAGATATTGCGGCGTGCGGATGCCAGCGACGACGTCCTCGCCCTGCGCGTTGACCAGCCACTCGCCGTAGTAGGCCTTCTCGCCGGTCGCGGGATCGCGGGTGAAGGCGACGCCGGTGGCGCTGGTTTCGCCCATGTTGCCGAACACCATCGCCTGGACGTTGACCGCGGTACCCCAGTCACCGGGGATGTCGTTCAGGCGGCGGTAGACCTTTGCCCGGTCGGCGTCCCACGAATCGAACACCGCGGCGATCGCGCCCCACAGTTGCTGGTGGACATCCTGCGGGAACGGTTTCCCCAGTTCGCGCTCGACGATTGTCTCGTATTCGCCGACCAGCGCGCGCCAGTCGTCCGCCTCGAGCTCGGTGTCGGAGAAGTAGCCCTTGTCCTCCTTGGCGATCTCCAGCGCTTCCTCGAACAGCGCGTGATCGAGCCCGAGCACGACGTCGGAATACATCTGGATGAAGCGGCGGTAGGAATCCCACGCGAACCGCTCGTCGCCCGAGGTTGCGGCGAGGCCCTGCACCGTCGCATCGTTGAGGCCGAGGTTGAGCACGGTGTCCATCATCCCCGGCATCGACACCCGCGCGCCCGAACGGACCGAGACGAGCAGCGGGTCGGCCGCATCGCCGAAGCTCTTGCCGACCGCATTTTCGATATGATTGAGCGCCTTGGCGACTTCAGCTCGCAGCGCGTCGGAGAAATCCGCGCCGTCCTTCAGGTAGCGGACGCATTCCTCGGTGGTGATGGTGAAGCCCGGTGGCACCGGCAGGCCGATCGCTGCCATCCCGGCGAGATTGGCGCCTTTGCCGCCGACGATGGTCTTGTCGCGGCTGCGCGGATCGTCGGAGGTCGCGTTTCCGCCGAAATGGTAAACCGAGCTGCTCATCGGAGGTCGAAATCCTGTAGGAGAGTGACAGGTGTGACACGGTTCTAAAGAAGAAAAATACTACCCCTCGATCTTCGAGAAATCGGCCACTTTGTGCACCGCAGCACGGAAGCCTGCAAGCAGGTCGAGACGGTGCGAACGCTTGTCGGGATCGGCGTCATTCACGGTCACCTCTTCGAAAAACGTATCGATCGGCGCGCGCAGCGTGGCGAGCGCGGCCATCGCGGCTTCGAAGTCCTCGGCGGCGATTGCGGCTTCGGCCTTGGGCTCGGCTTGGCCGAGCGCGTCGATCAGCGCCTTTTCCGCCGGTTCAGGGGTGTAGGAAAGCGGTTTCGGCTCCCACTCCTCCTTCTTGAGGATGTTCGCCGCGCGCTTGTAGCCGGCGAGGAGGTTCGTGCCGTCCTCGGTCCCAACGAATGACTGAAGTGCCTTCACCCGGGCGAGCAGGCGGACGAGATCGTCCTCGCCGCCGAGAGCGAACACCGCGTCGATCAGGTCGTGGCGGACGCCGGCTTCGCGTTGCTGGACCTTGAGGCGGTCGGCGAAGAAGTCGAGCAGGTCACTTTCGCAGACGATCTCTGGCGAGAACCGCGCCCGCGCATAGGTTTCTAATTGCTGCTGATCCCAAGGCGTCTGGAACGCATCATGGTGTGCGGGAAGAGAGAATAGCCACAAGACATCCGATACCATGTCAGAAATACGGAAATCTTCAGCCGGGATCAGAGCCGCACCTTCATCAACAAATGTGAGATAGAGATACCATTGCCTGTCTGCGTCATAATGGAAGCCGAAGTATGCTTGCCTAAGCAGCCGATTCAAATCGATCCGCATCCCAGTCGTTAGAACTAGCCGCAAAACACCTAGTGCGGCTCGGCGCAGGGCAAATGGGTCTTTCGATCCAGTCGGTTTCTCACCAATCGCGTAAAATCCGACAAGCGTATCCAGCTTATCCGCCAAGCTCACCGCAACCGTTACCGGCGCGGTGGGCACTTCATCGCCTTGCCCGACCGGCTTGTAGTGGTCGCGGATCGCGTCGGCTACGGCATCAGGCAGGCCTTCAGCGCGGGCGTAGTAGCCGCCCATAAGGCCTTGTAGTTCGGGAAATTCGCCGACCATTTCGGTGACGAGGTCGGCCTTGCACAGCTGGGCAGCTTGTCTCGCAAGCGCGGGGTCGCAGTTCGGAACGATACCTTCGTTCGCAAGCCACTGGGCGAGCTTCGCCACCCGCTCGACCTTGTCGGCCACCGTCCCGAGCTTCTCGTGGAAGGTGATCCGTTCGAGCTTCTTCGCCTGCTCGGCCAGCGGCGTCTTGCGATCCTGCTCCCAGAAGAACCGCGCATCCGAAAGCCGCGCAGCCAGCACCTTGCGGTTGCCGTCGACGATCGCTTCGCCGCCATCCTTGGCTTCGATATTGGCGGTGCACACGAACGCATTGGCGAGCTTCCCGCCTGCATCCTGGCACACGAAATACTTCTGGTTCACCCGCGCGGTGAGTTGGATCACTTCGGGCGGCACGTCGAGGAACGCCTCATCGAAGCGGCCGAGCAGCGGGACGGGCCATTCGGTGAGACCGGCGTTCTCGGTGACCAGCCCCTCGTCCTCGACCAGCGCCAGTCCGGCGCCCAAGGCCGCGGCAGCGGCGCCGGCGCGGATCAGCGCGGCGCGTTCCTCGTGGTCGACGATCACGTGACACGCGCGCAGCTTCTCGGCGTAGTCGTGCGCGCCGCCGATGGTGATCGCGCCCGGATGGTGGAAACGGTGGCCGACGGTGGCGTAGCCGCTCGGCACGCCGCCGATTTCGCACGGCACCAGCTCCTCGCCAAGGATCGCGACGATGCCGGAGAGCGGGCGGACCCAGCGAAGGGACTCGGTAGAGATCGAGTCAGCGCCCCAGCGCATCGACTTGGGCCAGGGGAACTTTGCGGCGATCGCGGGAATGGCTTCGGCGAGCAGGTCGGCGACCGCCCTGCCCGGCTTCTCGATCACCGCGAACACCACGCCGTCGCGTTCTTCGAGCTGGTCGCGCGTGAGGCCGGTCTTGCGCAGGAAGCCTTCGAGCGCCTGTTCGGGCGCATTGGCGCGCGGGCCCTTCAATTCGTCACGCACCGCGTCGGTCGCGTCGGGCAGGCCTTTCGCAATCAGCGCGAGCCTGCGCGGGGTCGACCACACCGTGACATTGCCGACCGTGACACCAGCTGCGCCCAACTCGGCACGGAACAGCTTCTCCAGATCGGCGCGCGCGCCAGCCTGCATTCGCGCGGGGATTTCCTCGCACCGCAGTTCCAGGAGGAAGTCGCTCACTCTGCCCACCCGTTTGTGGACATCCATTTCTCGCACGATCCACGCGCGAGATCGCGCACCCGGCCCATGTAGCTCGCCCGTTCCTGCACGCTGATCACGCCGCGGGCCTGGAGCAGGTTGAACACGTGGCTCGCCTCGATCGCCTGCTCATAGGCGGGGATCGGCAAGCCTGCATCGAGGCAGTTGCGGCACTCTGCCTCGGCCTTGGCGAACAGGTCGAACAGCGCGGCGGTGTCGGCGATCTCGAAGTTCCACTTCGACATCTGCTTCTCGTTCTCGAGGAACACGTCGCCGTAAGTGACGCCCTTCCCGTTGAAGTCGAGGTCGTAGACGTTGTCCTTGCCCTGGATGTACATCGCCAGGCGTTCCAGGCCGTAGGTCAGCTCGCCCGCCACCGGCTTGCAATCGAACCCGCCCATCTGCTGGA